>NZ_JBEOWK010000029.1:0-123680 GCF_040295985.1 Streptosporangium sp. NPDC002524
ACCGGCACATGCCCCACCTGCCACCGCGACATACCCGCCACCGCCGTACGACCAGAACACCACCCACCCGAACCAACCTAACGAAGTACTACTAGCGCACCGACACGGAACCGCCGGCGGAGTCGACGGGCCTCTGGCTCTCACCGGCGCCCAGGCTTCCGAACACCGCCAGCACGGCCATCGTGAGTCCGAGGATGGCGCGGATAGCGTTCCTCATGGTTCTCGACCTCCAAGATATTTTGAAGGTTTTCCCCTTCCCCCCGCGCCCTCATCTATCCCCGATGCTGTCAAGCCAGCGGTCAAAAGCGCTTATGTCAGGCGCCGAGCTGGGCGGCCTCGGCCCGAAGTTTCTCGCCCTTGGCGTGAGCCTGATCCTTGAGGGCACGCTGGAACGCCTCCATCCTCGTCCGCAGCCCCTCGTCGGCGGCGGCGAGGATCCGCACGGCCAGCAGGCCCGCGTTGCGGGCGCCGCCGACGGCGACGGTCGCGACGGGGACCCCCGCGGGCATCTGGACGATCGAGAGGAGGGAGTCGAGGCCGTCGAGATACTTCAGCGGGACCGGGACACCGATCACCGGCAGCAGGGTCACCGACGCGAGCATGCCCGGCAGGTGGGCGGCTCCCCCGGCACCCGCGATGATCACCTTCAGCCCGCGCCCGGCCGCCTCCGCGCCGTACGCGATCATCTCCTCGGGCATGCGGTGCGCGGAGACCACGTCGGCCTCGAACGCCACCCCGAACTCGGCCAGCGCCTCGGCGGCGAGTCTCATCACCGGCCAGTCGGAGTCGCTGCCCATGACGATGCCGACGGTGGTCATTGTGTCTCCTTGCCTCGCGGCCCGGTGGCCGCGCGCGTTCGCGGTGGTGCCGTGGTGAATGCCGGTACGGCGCGTCCGGTGGTGCGGGGGCTCCGGACGATCCCTGCGACCGTCCTTCCGACGGCCCGGCGGCTCAGGTGTATCTTCCCTCGGCGAGGTAGACGGCGGCGTGCCGGGCGCGCGCGCGGACCTCGTCCAGGTCGGTGCCCATCGCGGTGACGTGGCCGATCTTGCGGCCCGGCCGCACCTCCTTGCCGTAGAAGTGGACCTTGATTCCCGGGTCGTGGGCCATCACGTGCTCGTACCGGGAGAAGATGTCGGGGTCGTCGCCGCCCAGGAGGTTGGCCATCACCACGACGGGGGCGGTCGGCGCGGGCGACCCGAGCGGGAGGTCGAGGACCGCGCGCAGGTGCTGCTCGTACTGGGAGGTGCGGGCCCCGTCGATCGTCCAGTGGCCGCTGTTGTGCGGGCGCATGGCCAGCTCGTTCACCACCAGCCCCGAGGGGGTGGCGAACATCTCCACGGCGAGCAGCCCGGTCACGCCCAGCTCCTTGGCGATGGTCAGCGCGATCCGCTGGGCCACCGCGGCCCACTCGGGGTCGAGGCCGGGGGCGGGGGCGATCACCTCGACGCAGATGCCGTCGCGCTGGACGGTCTCCACCACCGGGTAGCTGACCCCCTGCCCGTGCGGCGACCTGGCGACCAGCACGGCGAGCTCCCGCTCGAACGGCACGAACCCCTCGGCCATCAGCGGCACCCCGGAGGCGAGGACCTCGGCCGCGTCGGCCGCGGAGCGGCAGATCCAGACGCCGCGCCCGTCGTAGCCGCCCCGGACCGCCTTGAGCACGACCGGCCAGCCGTTCTCCGCCGCGAACTCCTCGACGTCGGCGGCCGTCGCGACCCGCCGCCAGGGCGGGCAGGGAACGCCGATCGCGGTCAGCCGTTCGCGCATCACCGCCTTGTCCTGGGCGTGGACGAGCGCGCCGGCCCCGGGGTGCACCGCGAAGCCGTCCTCGGCCAGGGCCCGGACGTGCTCGGTGGGCACGTGCTCGTGGTCGAAGGTGACCGCGTCACACCCCTTGGCGAGGTCGCGCAGGTCGGCCAGGGACCGGTAGTCGCCCAGACGCACGTCGGCGATCACACGGGCGGCGCTCTCGTCGGTCGAGCCGGCCAGGACCCGCAGCTCGATGCCGAGGGCGATGGCCGCCTGCTGTGTCATCCGGGCCAGCTGGCCCGCTCCGATCACGCCGACGACGGGGCCGATGGGACTGGCCAAAGAAGGGCTGCTCACAGCGGTTAAGTTTACTGTCACGCCGTGCGCGGCCAAGCGGTGGGCGGACGGAGGGCGGCCTGGGGGCGGCCTGGGGGCGGGGGTCAGTCCGCCGTGAGGGTGGCGAGGCCGCGGCGCATGCCCGTCGTGACGAGCTTGGAACCGTTGCCGACGATCTCGGTGGCGACGAGCACGATCTCGGTCCCGGTCAGTTTCGCGGTCCTGGTCCTGCCGGTGAAACCGCGCAGGTCGGCCCGGCCGTAGATGGGACGGGCCAGCGCGGCGCGGCCCTGACGGGCCCTCTGCCGGTATTCGATCTCCAGGGCGTGGATGACCAGGGCGCCGCCCGTGGGCAGCAGCAGCGCGTGCCGGGGGCCGACGAGCAGGCGGACGTCGGCGGTGAGGCGGTCGGGCCGCGCGTTCGGCGGGCGCCTGACCAGCTCGTCGAAGAGAGCCCGGACCGGGTCGCCCCTGGGGAAGGTCACCCCGCTCACCCCCACCGGGTCGGTCAGGTAGGCCAGGTAGCGCTGCGGCACGAGACGGGCCCGCACCCCCGTGTCGGGGTCGTCGGCGGGGACCGCGCCGTCGGCCGGCTCGTGGATCTCGCCCTGGATCGGGATGGGGCCCGCGCCGAGCCGCCACTCGCCGTCCTCCCGGAGGAACAGGAAGTAGGCCGGGTCGGGCTCGCGGGCCAGGGCGACGAACCAGCTTTCCTCGTCGACGCCGGGCAGGTACAGCTCCACGTCGTCGTACGACTTCCTGGCGGGGGCTGGGCGGCCGTTCCGGGTCGCCTCACAGGCACGGCCGCCCAGCGCTCTCTCCGCCCAGGTGGTGAGCCTCTCGACGGTCGCGCAGTCCCGGTCGCGCCAGGCGTCGTCGAGCCTTCTCAGCTGCGCGAAGGCCTTGGACGCCTCGGCGAGCCGCACCCCGGCGGACGCCTCGCGCGACGGGCCGGTCCCGGGGGCGGTGTCCGGCGTGCCGCTCCGCGCGCCGCAGCCGGTCGCCATCGACAGACCGAGGATCAGGGCGAGGAGTCGGCGGCGCAAGGGTTGATCCCCGGGGTAGTGGCCGTCGCGTGCGGCAGTCCGTCTGGACCGATCACGGGAGGCGAAAGTTTCACGGAGCCTCCGACGATCTGAGGGATCAGCGTAACGGCCAGCGCCCCTGTTTATCCGGTGTTATACGACATTCGTGGAAAAAGTCCCTGCTGACGGCTATCGACATCAACGTGTCAACCTCGCGCGGATCACGCCTCCTCACCGGTAGCCTGGCCCGAAGAGTGTTCGAGGTCCTCCGACGCGGCGGATCAGCAGCCGACCCCCGAAAGGACCGTGCAGGAAACGTGGAGTTTCTCCGACATGCCTACCGGCGGCTCGCCGAGCTGGCGCGAGAGCTGGCGAAGTTCGGCACGATCGGCGCGGTCGCCTTCGTGATCGACACCGGCGGCACCAACCTGCTCAGGTTCGGCCTCGACTGGGGACCGCTCACCTCCAAGGTCATCGCCACGATCGTCGCGGCCACCTTCGCCTATCTCGGCAACCGCTACTGGACGTTCAGGCACCGGGAGCAGAGCGGCCTGGCCCGCGAATACTTCCTGTTCTTCCTCCTCAACGGCATCGGCCTGCTGATCTCGCTGCTGGTGATCGGCTTCGTGACCTACACCCTGGGCCTGCAGGACGCGCTGAGCTACAACATCGCCCTGCTCACCGGCACCGCCCTCGGGACCCTGTTCAGGTTCTGGTCGTACAAGAAGTGGGTCTTCCTGCCCGGCACGCCACCGGCCGAGGCCGTCCCCGGCGCGCCGCCCGCCCCGCCGGCGGCGCCGAACGGCCAGGTCAACGGGCACATGTTTCCCCTGAGCAAGACCTCGGAGGAGAACGCGCCGCCCCCCGGCCCGCGCTAGCGCACCCCGGGCCGGTCTCCGGCCCGCGGGACGCCCGAAGTCCCGGCCGGCGCCGGTACGCCCGCCGCCGGAGACCGAGAAACCACGCCCCGGAACCCCGCCGGAGCGCTCAGGCGGGCCCGCGCACGACGCGGTTCCTGCCCGGCTCGCCCACCTGGCGCAGGAAGAACGCGAACGCCGCCGGACGCGCCCGTACGAGCTCCAGGCGCCCCCCGTCGGCGGCGGCCAGCGCCCTGGCGAGGGGCAGGCCGAGACCCGTGCTGCCGCGCCCGCTCACGTTGCGTTCGAACACCCTGGGTGCGAGATCGTCGGGGATGCCGCTCCCCTGGTCCGCGACCTCGATCACGATGGACCTGTCCCTGGCACTGGTGGTCACCGTCACCGTGCCGCCGCCGTGTTCCAGCGAGTTCTCCAGCAGGGTGGAGACCACCTGGCCGATGCCGCCGCCGGTGCCCAGCGCCTGGAGACCTCGCGTGCCGACCAGGCTCAGCCGCCGCCCAGCCCTGCGGAACGCGGGGCCCCACTCGATGAACTGCTGATCGAGCAGCACGTCGAGCTCGACGATCTCGGACTGCGCCTGACGCTGCCGTCTGGCGGTGGCCAGCAGCTCGTCGATCACGGCGGTGAGCCGTTCGGCCTGCACGATGGCGGCCTCGCCCTCCTCCTTGACGATCCCCGGCTCGTCGGCGGCGGCGACGATCTCCTCAAGTCTCATGGTCAGGCCGGTGAGCGGGGTGCGGAGCTGGTGGGAGGCGTCGGTCGCGAACTCCCGCTCTCTGGCCAGGAGGTCGGAGATGCGGGTCGCGCTGCGGTCGAGCACCTCGGCCACCCGATCGAGCTCCTGGATGCCGTAACGGTGCTTGCTCGGTCTGGCGTCACCGGAACCGAGCCGCTCAGCGATCATCGCAAGGTCGCTGAGCGGTAACGTCAGGCGGCGCGACTGCACTATGGCGAGCCCGACCGCGACCGCGAGGGCAGCCGCGGCGAGTCCCAGGATGAGGAACAGCCACGCGCGGACCTCACGCTCCACTCCCGTCTTGTCCCGGCTGACCGCGACGTACACGCCGTTCTCCGACTGCGCGTCCTCGGTCATCTTCTGGCTCTCGGGGGGCTCGGTGCCCACCGTTATCACCTGGGGAGGTGTCCCCTTCGCGTAAATCTGGATGTAGAGATCGGAATACTTGCGTTCGAGCTGTTGCTCGTCGACCGGCTGGTCCTGGATCCGGGCGTACTCGACCTCCCCGAGCAGGCTTTTGGCATGGGAGGAGAGTTCCTGGGTCGCCTCCTCCTCGATGAGCCGGTTGACCGCCACACCGAGGGGAATGCCCAGCAGCAACACCCCGATGACCGCGACGAGGAGAGTTGAGGAGAGAAGACGGCGGCGCATCTCCTACTCGCGCTCGAACCTGAAGCCGACTCCTCGAACGGTGGTGATGTATCGGGGCTTGGCGGCGTCGTCGCCGAGTTTCCGGCGTAGCCAGGAGATGTGCATGTCCAGGGTCTTGGTCGAACCCCACCAGTTGGTGTCCCACACCTCGCGCATGATCTGCTCTCGGGTGACCACCTTTCCGGCGTCGCGGACCAGGACCCTCAGCAGGTCGAACTCCTTCGTGGTCAGGTGCAGCTCCTTGTCCCCCATCCACGCGCGACGGGAGTCGGCGTCGATGCGCACGCCCTGGACCACGGGCGTCTCGGACGTGCCGCGCCGCAGCAGCGCGCGGACGCGCGCCAGCAGCTCGGCGAGGCGGAACGGCTTGGTGACGTAGTCGTCGGCCCCGGCGTCGAGGCCCACCACCGTGTCGACCTCGTCGACGCGGGCGGTGAGGATCAGCACGGGAGTTCCGTGACCCTCGGCACGGATGCGCCGGGCCACCTCCAGGCCGTCCATCTCGGGCAGGCCCAGGTCGAGAACGATCAGGTCGATGCCACCTGACAGCGCCCGCTCCAGAGCCTGCGGGCCGTCAGGGCTCACCTCTACTTGATAACCCTCGCGGCGCAGGGCTCGAGCCAGCGGCTCGGAAATCGAGGTGTCATCCTCGGCGAGTAGTACACAGGTCATGTTGCGATCGTAGGACCTTAGGGGATCGTTTCCCGGGTACAGCGCGCGGTTTGACTCGTCGTTGACCTATCCATTGACCTGGGCAAACACTGATAAATCCCGGATAGTCATCCCGCAACGGCCGGGCGCCACGGAGTAGGTCTCCCGCATTGGAAGTCCCTCGAAAGCACAGGACCGCCAAAGGATCGACGGACAAAGCAGAACACGCCCTACCGGAGGGGATCCGGCGGGCGTGTTCTGCTCGATTCACCTCAAGACGCCGACGGCGGCTCGGTGTAGCGGGCGAGGTAGAGCTGCTCCCCGAGACTCCCGATGAGACCCAGCTCGGTCTCCAGGTAGTCGATGTGGTGCTCCTCGTCGGCGAGGATCTCCTCGAAGAGGCGGGCGGAGGTGGCGTCGCCCTTCTCCCGCATCAGGGTGATCGCCGGCTTCAGCCGGGTGACCACCTCCAGCTCGACGTCCAGGTCGGCGCGGAGCTGCTCGGCGACGGTCTGGCCGATGTGCAGGGTGCCCAGCTTCTGGTAGTTGGGCAGGCCTTCAAGGAAGAGGATGCGGTCGGTCAGCTTCTCCGCGTGGCGCATCTCGTCGATGGACTCTTCGCGGGTGTATTTGGCCAGCCTGGTATATCCCCAGTTCTCCTGCATCTTGGCGTGCAGGAAGTACTGGTTGATCGCGGTCAGCTCCGCGGTCAGCTGCTCGTTGAGCAGTTCGATGATTTTCTTGTCGCCCTGCATGGCGGGCTCCTCGTGCTATGCGGTCGGCATCAAATCTTCGGACCGCTTTAGGATCGCACAGATTTTTCGCACGCAAGAAGCGCAGTCGCCACCGGCACCCGTGGCATCGCGGATCTGACGCGCGCTCCTGGCACCTGCCGAGATGCAGTCGTGCACCTCGTTCTCGGTGACCGCGCGGCAGACGCATACGTACACGGTGATGCGACCTCTCTGGAGACTACCATAGGTTAGGCACACCTAAGCTAGCTCATTTGGTAAGGCTTGCCTATATGAACTGGGACACACATTCTTAATATCGCCGTCACGGGCACGAATTTCCCGCCGGAAACGCGAACGCGCCCCGGCGGAAACCGGGGCGCGTGATCGGATCGAACGCGGCGGGAAGCGGCGCGGCGGCGGACGCGGATCAGCGGTGGATCAGCGGCGCATCAGCGGTGGATCAGCGGTGGATCAGCGGTGGATCAATGGCGGGTCAGTGGCCTCTG
The DNA here is from genome assembly GCF_040295985.1 of Streptosporangium sp. NPDC002524. Classification (NCBI taxonomy): domain Bacteria; kingdom Bacillati; phylum Actinomycetota; class Actinomycetes; order Streptosporangiales; family Streptosporangiaceae; genus Streptosporangium; species Streptosporangium sp. NPDC002524. The sequence goes on from NZ_JBEOWK010000029.1 coordinate 7,270, forward strand.
GCCAGCCATTCCTCCAGGTGTCCCGACTCCGCGCCGATGGAGGTGGAGGCGCCGTGACCGGTGTGCACGGCCGTCCCCGGCGGCAGGGCGAGCAGCCGGTTCTTGATCGACTCGATGATCGTGTCGAAGGAGGAGAAGGACCTCCCCGTCGCGCCGGGACCGCCGTTGAACAGGGTGTCACCGGTGAAGACCGCGCCGATGTCCGCTCCGTACAGGCAGACCGCTCCCGGGGCGTGGCCCGGCGTGTGCAGCACGGTCAGCTCGATCCCCCCGGCCGAGAGCACCTGCCCGTCCTCCAGCGGGGTGTACGGCAGGTCGGGGTAGACCATCTCCCACAGCACCTGGTCGGCCGGGTGGAGCAGGATCGGCGCGCCCGTCCGCGCGGAGAGGTCGGCCGCCGCGTCGATGTGGTCGTTGTGCGCGTGGGTGCAGACGATCGCCCTGACCTCGCGGTCACCGACCCGCTCGGCGATCGCGGCGGCGTCGTGCGCGGCGTCGACGACGACGACCTCGCTGGCCGAGCCGACGATCCAGACGTTGTTGTCGACGTCCCACGTCCCGCCGTCCAGCGAGAACGTGCCGGAGGTGACGACTCTGTCGATCACAGGACCACCACCGAGCGCAGGACCTCGCCGCGGTGCATCTTGGCGAAGGCGTCCTCGACGTCGCCGATGCCGATCGTCTCGGAGACGAAGCGGTCGAGGTCGAGCCGCCCCTGGAGGTAGAGGTCGATGAGCATGGGGAAGTCGCGGCTGGGCAGGCAGTCGCCGTACCAGGAGGACTTCAGCGCGCCGCCCCGGCCGAAGACGTCCAGCAGCGGCAGCTCCAGCGTCATGTCCGGGGTGGGCACCCCGACCAGGACCACGGTCCCGGCGAGGTCGCGGGCGTAGAAGGCCTGCTTGTACGTCTCGGGGCGGCCGACCGCCTCGATGACCACGTCGGCGCCGTTGCCCCCGGTGAGCTCCTTGACCGTCTCGACCACGTCGGCGGTGCGGGAGTTGACCGTGTGGGTGGCGCCGAAGTCCTTGGCCCAGCCGAGCTTGCGGTCGTCCACGTCCACCGCGATGATCTTCGAGGCGCCCGCGAGCCGGGCCCCCAGGATGGCCGCGTCGCCGACGCCGCCGCACCCGATGACCGCCACGCTGTCGCCGCGGGTCACCCCGCCGGTGTTGATCGCGGCGCCGATTCCGGCCATCACCCCGCAGCCCAGCAGCCCGGCCACCTGGGCCGGTGCCAGCGGGTCGACCTTGGTGCACTGCCCGGCCGCGACGAGGGTCTTCTCGACGAAGGCGCCGATGCCCAGGGCCGGGCTGAGCGGCGTGCCGTCCTCCAGGGTCATCTTCTGGGCGGCGTTGTGGGTGTTGAAGCAGTACCAGGGACGGCCCCTCAGGCACGCCCGGCAGTCGCCGCACACGGCCCGCCAGTTCAGGATCACGAAGTCGCCGGGGGCCACCTCGGTGACGCCCTCGCCGACGGCCTCGACCACCCCGGCCGCCTCGTGGCCGAGCAGGAACGGGAACTCGTCGTTGATGCCGCCCTCGCGGTAGTGCAGGTCCGTGTGGCAGACGCCACAGGCCTGGACCGTCACCACGGCCTCGCCGGGGCCCGGATCGGGCACGATGACGGTCTCCAGCGAGACGGGCTCGCCCTTGCCACGCGCGACCACGCCTTGCACGGTGTACGGCATGTCCTGCACCTCATCTGTCATGGTTTCGGCCCTCGCGGGCCCGCTTGCCGATCGGACGGCCCTGGGGCGCCGGCCTCAATGATTACCAGCCCTGCGTAGCACGTACGGCTGCACCACCCCAAGCCCGCGGGCCGGGCGCTGGCGGATGCGGCCGACCTCGACGCCGGGCGTGTCCCGCAGCGCCTCGGCCAGCCTGTCGTCGGCGACGACGGTGCCGGGGCGGGCGATGGCGGTGAGCCTGGCCGCCAGGTTCACGGTGGTGCCGAAGACGTCGCCCATGATCGGCAGCACCGGGCCGTACGCCAGCCCGATGCGCACGTCGGGGCCGTACTGGCGGATCGCGCCGACCAGGTCCAGGGCGATCGTCGCGGCCGTCCGCGGGTCGGCCGCGGTGAAGAACACCTCGTCGCCGAGGGTCTTGACCATCCGCCCCCCGTGCTCGGCGACGACGTCGGAGGCCCGCGACTCGAAGCCCTCGACCAGCTCGGCCAGGCCCCGTTCGTCGAGCTCGCGGGAGACCCGGGTGAAGGAGACCAGGTCGGCGAAGCCCACCGCGAGGGTGAGCCGGGCCGGCACGATCTCGTCGGTGAGGTCGGCGAGCGCCAGCAGGCGGGTCCCGGCGGCGGCGAGCTGGGCGCGCCAGACGTGGACCAGCACCTTCTCGAAGTCGGGCAGCAGCCTGCGCGAGGTCTCCATGACCGCCGCCAGGTCCTCGTCGGTGGGCCGGCGGCCGGGGTCGAGCATCGCGCCGATCATGATCTCGGCCTGCCACTGGGCGAGCCTCGCCGTCGTCTGGCCGAGTGCCCTCGACATCCGGATGACGGTCCGGTCGTCCAGCAGGCCGCTCTCCATCATCGTCCGGACCCGCTCCAGCACGGCCACGTCCGCGTCGGTGAAGGCCACGGTGTCGTCGGGGAGCGTGGCGAACCCCAGCGCGCGCCAGATCCGCTCGGTGAGCTCCTGCGGCACCCGGGCCAGGCTCGCCACCTGGATCCGGGTGTACTGGGGGGACGCTCCGACGAAGAGGCGCTCGATCCGCTCGGCCGTCGGGCGCCCGGCGGGGACCTCCGCCCCGTCCCCGCCCTCCCCCAGGCCCAGGAGGTCACGCCCCATGGGTCACCGCCCGCCGGGTTCCGAGGGCTCCCCGTCGGCCGCTTCGTCGATCGCGCGGAACAGCTCGGCCCGCACCTCCTGGATCCGGGGAATGTCGCGCAGCGTGATCCGGCCGTGGTCGCCCGCCGACTCGACGACCAGCGTGCCGGAGCCGAAGAGCCTCTCCACGAGGGTCTGGTCGGCGCTGACCGTGTTCACCTTGGCCATCGGGATGTCGTCGACGGAGGTGTTCAGCACCCCCGTGCCGATGGTGAACCGGTGCGAGGTGAGGACGTACGAGGTGTTCTTCCAGCGCAGGTACGGGACGAACGACCACACGGTCAGCAGGCCGACGGCGACCACGGCCACCGCGATGAGCGCGTAGGACCGGTACTCGAAGTCGGGCATGAAGAAAAGAGCGGCGCCGGACCCCACGATGATCAGGATCAACGCGAGGAACGGGCCGATAAGTCGCTTCCAGTGAGGGTGGAACGACCTGATCCGTCGCTCCCCCTCCGTCATGTGGTGATCGGGTAGACCCATGGGGCAAATCGTGGCACGTCAACATGCTCCACGTCATGAGCTGTGGGGTCGAACATGCACGACGTCGCCCGCGCTGAGCGTGTGCTCCTCTCCCTTGGAGCTGACGACCAGGCGTCCGGCGCGGTCGACACCGGTGGCGGTGCCGGTGAGCACCCGCTCGCCGGGCAGCTCCACCCTGACCTCCCGCCCGACCGTGGCGCTGACCGCGAGGTAGGCGGCCCGCAGGCCGCAGGCCTCGACGTCGCCGTTCGCCTCCGACCACTCGCGGTAGTGGGTCTCGATCTCCCGCAGCACCGCGCGCAGGATCGGGTCGCGGTCGGCGCAGGCGGCCTCCTCGATGGCGAGGGAGGTGGCGGTCTCCACCGGCAGCTCCTCGGGGCGCACGCTCACGTTGAGGCCGACGCCCACGATCACCGCGCTGTCGATCCGCTCGGCGAGCACCCCGGCGAGCTTGCGCTCGCCGATCAGCAGGTCGTTGGGCCACTTGAGGCGTACGTCGACCTCGGCGACCTTCCGCACGGCCGACGCGACCGCCAGGCCGACGAGCAGGGGCAGCCACCCCTGCTCGGACAGGGGCGGGTCGGGACGCAGGAGGACCGAGAACGTCAGGCTCGAACGAGGCGGAGCGCTCCAGACGCGGCCGAGCCTGCCGCGACCGGCGAACTGGGACTCGGCGACGACGACGGCGCCCTGCCGCGCGCCGTCGCGGACGGCGTGCGCGAGGTCGGCGTTGGTCGATCCGGTCCTGGTGACCACGGAGACGCCGGACCAGAGTCCGCCGGGACGGACCAGCGCGCGGGTGAGCGCCGCCTGGGAGAGCGGCGGGCGGTCGAGATCAGTGAAGGGCGAGTCGAGCACTTAGCCATCTTGCCTCCACTAACGACCCCCTGTTACCGAATTAATCCAATGACCAGGGAATACTGTTGTCGAAGTCTGGGTGGGCGGGCAAGGACCGGCTTTCCGACGGGGCGGGAAACCGTTCAGACGGCGGCGAAAAGAGATGATGAACGCATGAGCAGACATCTCCCCGTACAGAACGGCGCTGACATGGCCGACGCGGCTGAGGTGGCCGGCGCGGCTGAGGTGGTCGAGGCGGCCGAGGTGGTCGAGGTGGTCGAGGTGGTCGAGGTGGCTGGTGTGGCCGGCGCGGCCGACGCTCCGGCCCCCGGGGTGGATCCGGGCTCAGGGGCGGATGCGGGCTTCGAGGTGGATCCTGGCTTCGAGGTGGTGGAGGTCGTGCGGAGGCCGGGGCCCACCACCCGGGCGCGGGTCGGGCAGATGCGGTCGGGGACGATCCGCGAGCGCCGGGACGACCTGGCCACCGAGGAGCCGCTGGAGATCCGCGTCCAGGCGGGCGAGGAGCGCCGCACGGTCGCGATCACCATGCGCACCCCCGGACACGACTTCGAGCTGGCCGCCGGGTTCCTGTACGGCGAGGGCGTCGCGGCTCCGGCGGACATCGGGTCCATCGCCTACTGCACCGACGAGGACGTGCCTCCGGAGGCGCGCTACAACACGGTGACCGTACGGCTGCGCGGCGACGGGCTGCCCGACCTGCCCTCGCTCGACCGGCACTTCATGACGTCGAGCGCGTGCGGCGTCTGCGGCACCGCCAGCCTCGACGCCCTGCGCGGCCGGTGCTCGCCGCTGCCCGGCCAGGAGGGCCAGGAGGACGTGCTGGTCTCCCCCGAGGTCCTGTACGGCCTGCCCGGCAGGCTGAGGAGCGCCCAGGGGATCTTCGGCAAGACCGGCGGGCTGCACGCGGCCGGTCTGTTCACCGCCGGGGGCGAGCCGCTCGCGGTCCGCGAGGACGTGGGGCGGCACAACGCGCTGGACAAGCTGGTCGGCTGGGCCATGATGACCGGGAGGCTGCCGCTGGGCGGGCACGTGCTCATGGTCAGCGGGCGGACCAGCTACGAGATCATGCAGAAGGCCCTCACGGCGGGCCTGCCGGTCGTCTGCGCGGTCTCCGCGCCGTCCTCCCTCGCCGTGGACCTGGCCAGGGAGTTCGGGATGACGCTGGTCGGCTTCCTGCGCGAGGAGCGCTTCAACCTCTACGCGGGGGCGCACCGCATCGGTCCCTGAGCCTCCGCCCGCTTCCCGGAACACCCCGTACCGGCCGTGAGCCGCCGGACGCTCCCCGGACACCCCGGAGCGCCCCGGTCCCGAACCACCACCTACCCCCGGAACACCTCAGAGCGTCCCGTACCGGCCGCTGAGGCGCCCGCTCCGGCCCTCGAAGAACCCTCCTGGCCGGGAAGTTCACTCCCGTCCTGAATCGCCGGTATCGGCCTCTGAGCCGTCCGCCCGGGACCGGAGGGGCCCCAGGCGGACGGCTCGGGGGTCAGCCGGTGTTCTGCAGGCCCGCCGCGACGCCGTTGACCGACAGGAGCAGCAGCGTGGACAGGCGCTCGCGCTCGTCCTCCGACAGCCCCTCGTCGGCGCGGAGGGTGGACAGGGCGCGCAGCTGCAGGTGGGAGAGGGCGTCCACGTACGGGTCGCGGAGCTGCACCGCGCGGGACAGGACCTTGCGGTCCTCCAGCAGCCGGGTGTGGCCGGTGATCTCCAGGACCAGGCGGCGCGTCAGGTCGTACTCGGCCAGGACCTGCTCGACGAAGTCGTCCCTGGCGCCGAGCGCGAGGTAGCGGGCGGCGATGTCGCGGTCGGTCTTGGCCAGCGACATCTCCACGTTGTCCAGCAGCGAGGCGAACAGCGGCCACTCGCGGTAGGCGGCGCGCAGCTCGTCCAGGCCGGACTCGGAGATCACCGCCTCCAGGCCGCTGCCCAGGCCGTACCAGCCCGGCAGGTTGACCCGGGTCTGGGCCCAGGCGAACACCCACGGGATGGCCCGCAGGTCGTCCAGGGACCGGGGGGCGCCGAGGCCGCGCCGGGCGGGGCGGGAGCCCAGGCGGAGCGAGCCGATCTCCTCCAGCGGGCTGACCAGGGAGAACCACTCGGGGAAGCCGGGCGCCTCGGTGAGCCGCCGGTAGGCCTTCTCCGAGGCGGAGGCGACCTGCCCGGCCACGCCGCGGAAGCGCCCGGCCGCGTCGGCCGTACGGGCCTCGATGGACGGGGTGGAGGCGAGCAGCACCGCCGAGGTGACCTGCTCCATGTGGCGGCGGGCGATGGCGTCGTGGCCGTAGCGGGCGAAGATGACCTCGCCCTGCTCGGTGACCTTGAACCTGCCGCCGACCGAGCCCGGGGCCTGCGCGAGGACGGCCCGGTTGGCCGGTCCGCCGCCCCGGCCCAGGGCGCCGCCCCGGCCGTGGAACAGCGTGAGCGGCACGTCGTGCTCGTCCGACCAGGCGGCCAGCGCCTCCTGGGCCTCGTACAGCTTCAGGGTCGCGGCGGCCGGGCCGAGTTCCTTGGCGGAGTCGGAGTAGCCGAGCATGACCTCCAGGCGCCGGTCGGCGGCGAGCCTGGCCTGTACGGCCGGGATCTCCAGCATCCCCGACAGCACGGCCGGAGCGGCGGCCAGGTCGGCGCCCGACTCGAACAGCGGGACCACGTCGAGCCGGGGCGCCCGGTCGCCCAGCGCGTGCGCGGCCAGCGTGTGGACCGCGGCGATGTCGTCGGCCGAACGGGTGAAGGAGACGACGTAGCGGGAGCAGGCGGTCACCCCGAACCGCTCCTGGATCCAGGCGATCGTGCGGATCGTGGCCAGGACCTCCTCGGTCCGCTCGGAGGTGCGCCCGGCGGCGATCTCCTCCAGCGCGGCGGCGTGGACCTGCGAGTGCTGGCGGACCTCCAGCTCGGCCAGGTGGAAGCCGAAGGTCTCCACCTGCCAGATGAGGTGCTGCAGCTCCCCGTACGCCTGCCGGTTCGACCCGGCCTCGACCAGCGAGTCCTGGGCCGTGCGCAGGTCGGTCAGGAGCTGCTCGGGCGAGCGGTAGGCCAGGTCGAGGCCGCGCTGGCGGGTCGCCGCGATGCGGGCGGCGACGAACATCAGCCACTGCCGGTGCGGCTCCCTCGGGGAGCGGGTGGCCATCTCCGAGACCACGTCGGGGTGGTCGTTCACCGCGCTCGACAGCGCGGCCCGCAGCCCGGCGGAGGCGGGGGTGTAGTCGGCGGTGAGGGTGAGGGAGCGGCCGATCCTGAGCGTCGCGTTCTCCAGGGCGATCAGCACGTGCTCGGCCTGGATGAGCACGGCGTCCCTGGTCACCTTGGAGGTGACGTTCGGGTTGCCGTCGCGGTCGCCGCCGATCCAGCTGCCGTACCTGATGAAGGCGCGGGCCCTCGGCTTCCCGGTGCCGGCCCCGCCGCCGAGCGCGGCGTCCAGGGCGCGGTAGACCTGCGGGACCACCCGGAAGAGGGTCTCGTCGAAGGCCGCCATCGCGGTGCGGACCTCGTCCAGCGGGTCGAGCTTGGTGGAGCGCAGCTGGGCGGTCCGCCACAGCAGGTCGATCTCCTCCAGCAGCCGCCGCCGGGTCTCCGCCCGCTCGGCCGCGCCCCTGTCGGAGCTGTTGTACGCGGCGAGCTGGCCGCTGATGCGCTGGATCGCGGTGACCACGGCGCGCCTGCGGGCCTCGGTGGGGTGCGCGGTCAGCACGGGGTGCAGGCGCAGCCCCTCGACCAGGTCGGCGACCTTGTCGTCGCCGAGTTCCTGGACGGCCTGGGCCAGGGACTCCGGCAGCGGCTCCTCGCCGGTGTCGCGGACCCTGAGGGTGCGGATCCTGAAGTGCTCCTCGGCCAGGTTCGCCAGGTGGAAGTAACAGGTGAACGCGCGGGCGATCTGCACCGCGCGGTCGATCGGCCACTCGGCCACCATCGCGGTGATCTCGTCGACCGACACCTGCTTTCTGCGGGCCCCGATGACGGCCTTTCGCAGCCGTTCGACATCGGCGAGCAGGTCATCGCCGCCATGCTCGGCGATGACCTGCCCCAGGAGCTCACCGAGCAGTCGCACGTCCGCGCGCAGCTCGTCGGGCATCTCGGTGACAGCGGTGGAACGCTCTGCCTGATGGGACACGGTGGCGGGCATGCCCGCCAGCGTACCCAGTCCGTTTTGTCGAACGGAGACCGGTCTCACCCATTGGACTAGACCACTCGGAGGGCCGTTCACGGGCCGTTCAGACAGCCCTGGGACGAGTGTCAGGTGGCCACGGAGGTCGCCTCCAGGAGTGCCGGATACCGGGCGAAGGCGATCTTCGCCGCGACCCTCCGGCCGCCCCAGGAGAACAGCAGCCCGTACGGCACCGCCAGCACGCCCACCCACGTGAGACCCGCCAGGACCGGCAGGACGACGGGCAGCGCGAGCAGGCCGGTGCCGATCAGCGCGCCGAACGACGCCACGAAGGCGATGCCGCCCTGCCCCGGGGCCGCGCCGGTGAAGGCGTTCAGCCGCTCGGGCACGGTGTACGGCATCAGCACGCTGGTCAGCGCGCCCACGCCGAGCCCGGCCCCGAGGACGCCCCAGGCGGTGAGCGCGGCCGGGACCGCCCAGGCGATGTTCCCGGCGAGCAGGGCCGCGACCGTGGCGAGCACGAGCAGCAGCGGGACCGCGATCGTCGCCACGGCCAGGTGCCGCCCGGCGATGTCGGTGCGCCAGTCGCGGTCGGTGCCGTAGGCGACGGCGTTCGTCCACAGGGAGCGGCCGTCGATGCCGAAGGCGTTGCACCCCTGGATACCGATCATCACCGCGCCGAGGCAGGCGGGGAGGATCACGAGGAAGCTCCCGGTCGCGCCCTCGCCGTCTCCGTACATCGAGAAGGCCATGATGCCCGCGACCGCGACGGCGGCGAACCAGCCGACCCTGCCCCGCGGGTCGCGGCGGGCGTACCTGAGCTCCTTGCCCGCGACCGCGGCGAGCGGGCCGTCGGGCAGGATCCTGGCCAGCAGGCCCTGGGAGTTTCGCACCGACGCGCCCTGGGTGGAGGCGTCGGGGGAGACCAGGGAGCGGCGCAGCGCCGCGATCCACAGCCACCCGGCCCCGGCGACCAGGACCGCGAGCAGGGCCGACCCCGCGACCGCGAGGAGGCCGCCGTCGGCGACGGCGCGGGCCGCGACGCCGGAGGGGGTCCAGCTCAGCACCGAGGCGACGTCGCGCAGCATCGCCCCGGGGTCCGTCAGGCCGCCGTTGAGCAGCAGGTTCGGCAGCTGGGCCGCCAGGATGAAGAAGACGACCGAGACGGCCAGCACGTCGCGGCCCCTGCGGGTGCGCAGGATCCCCGACAGCGACGTGGTGACCAGCCGGGAGAGCGTGACGCAGAGCGCGAAGTGGAGCAGCACCGCGACCGCGCCCAGGATCACCCCGCCGATCCCGGTGGCGAGGCCCGCCACGGCCCCGGCCATCACGGCCAGCGAGGCGAGCGGCCACACTCCGGTGACCGAGGCGGCGAACATGCCCGCGGCCAGCCGGCCGGTCCCCAGCGGGAACAGCGCCAGGCGCGACGGGTCGAGCGTGTCGTCCAGCCCGAACGCGAGCAGCGGCACGACCGCCCAGCCCACCAGGAAGACGGTGAACAGCACGGTCACGGCATCCAGGGCCACGTCCGCGGGCGCGAGGCGCAGCGAGGCCGTCGCCAGGAAGCCGAGGGTGCCGAAGAGGAACGCGGCGATCACCGTGAAGACGAACCCCAGCAGGCGCTGGGTGCTGCCGCTCAGGTTCCCGGCGACGAGCCGCAGCTTGAGCCGCACGAACACCATGGGCCCGACCCGCACGGTCCCCACACCTCCCGCGCCTGCCGCGCCTCCCGTGACAGTGTTCTCCCGTACGGCCGCGCTCACCCCGTCACCCCCGCCTCCGTGTCCCTGCCGCCCTGTCTCGTCCGGCGCGCTCACGAGGGGGTCGCGCCCAGCCACGACAGGCCCTCCCGCCCGCCCGGGCCGTCGTCGCCGCCCCGGGCGCCGACCAGGGCGAGGAAGGCCTCGTTGAGGCCGCGTCCCGCCCTGACCTCGTCCAGCGGCCCCTGGGCGACGATCCGCCCGCGGTCCATCACCGAGACCCAGTCGCACAGGCGCTCGACGAGCTCCATGACGTGGCTGGAGAAGACCACCGTCGACCCGGAGGCGGTGTAGCGCCTGAGCACCTCGACGAGCGTGTTGGCGCTGACCGGGTCGACGCCCTCGAACGGCTCGTCGAGGAAGAGCACCCCGGGGTTGTGCAGCAGCGCCGCGGCCAGACCGATCTTCTTGCGCATGCCGGTGGAGTAGTCGACGACGAGCTTGTCGGCCGAGTCGGTCAGGTCCATGACCTTCAGCAGCTCCTCCGCCCGCCGCCCCACCTCGTCCCTGGGGATGCCGCGGAGCTGGCCGTTGTAGGAGAGCAGCTCCCTGCCCGAGAGCCGCTCGAACAGGCGCAGCCCCTCGGGGAGCACGCCGATGCGGCCCTTGACCGCGACCTGGTCGTGCCAGACGTCGGCGCCGCCGATGTGGGCCGAGCCGCCGTCGGGGCGCAGGAGGCCGGTGACCATGCTGAGCGTGGTGGTCTTCCCCGCGCCGTTGGGGCCGACCAGCCCGGCGAAACCGCCCTGCGGCACCACCAGGTCGACACCCCCCACGGCCACCTGCTGCCCGAACCTCTTGAGCAGCCCCCGTGTCCTGACCGCCTCCGTGACCTCCGGCATGGCACCTCCCTTTCCGGGCCCGACGATCGGCCGCCCCGCACGGGAAACGAACGATCGCCCCCGATAGTTCGCGATGTGAGACGACGGTTACCCTGCTGGGATGAGCGAGTCCCTGAGCGCCGAGCCGTCGGATTCCGGACCCGACATTCACACCACGGCCGGGAAACTGGCCGACCTGGAGCGCCGCCTGGGTGAGGCGGCCCACGCGGGTTCGGCTCGCGCCGTCGAGAGACAGCACGCCGCAGGGAAGATGACCGCCAGGGAGCGGGTGCTCGCCCTCCTCGACGAGGGCAGCTTCGTGGAGTTCGACAAGCTCGCCAGGCACCGGTCCACGAGCTTCGGCCTGGAGCGGCAGCGGCCGTACGGCGACGGGGTCGTGACCGGGTACGGCACGGTCGACGACCGCCCGGTGGCGGTGTTCTCCCAGGACTTCACCATCTTCGGCGGCTCCCTGGGCGAGGTCTTCGGCGAGAAGATCCTCAAGGTCATGGACCACGCGCTGAAGACCGGCTGCCCGGTGATCGGGATCAACGACTCCGGAGGGGCGCGCATCCAGGAGGGCGTCGTCTCGCTGGGCCTGTACGCCGAGATCTTCAAGCGGAACGTCCACGCCTCCGGGGTGATCCCGCAGATCTCGCTGGTCATGGGCCCCTGCGCGGGCGGCGCCGTCTACTCCCCCGCCCTCACCGACTTCGTGCTGATGGTGGCGGAGAAGTCGCACATGTTCATCACCGGCCCCGACGTGATCAGGACGGTCACCGGCGAGGAGGTGACGTTCGAGGAGCTCGGCGGGGCGCACACGCACAGCTCCCGCTCGGGCGTGGCCCACTACGAGGCGTCCGACGAGGCCGACTGCCTGGAGTTCGCCAGGGCGCTGCTGTCCTATCTGCCGTCCAACAACATGGACGACGCCCCGGCGTTCGACGCCGACCCGCCGCTGGAGACGACCGACGAGGACCGCGAGCTCGACACGCTGATCCCCGACTCGGCGAACCAGCCGTACGAGATGCACACGGTTCTCGAACACGTCCTGGACGACGGCGAATTCCTGGAGGTGCACGCGCAATTCGCGCCCAACATCCTCGTGGGTTTCGGCCGGGTCGAGGGACGCCCGGTGGGAATCGTCGCCAACCAGCCGATGAGTTTCGCCGGCACGCTGGACATCTCGGCCTCCGAGAAAGCCGCGCGATTCGTCCGTACGTGCGACGCCTTCAACATTCCCGTCCTGACATTCGTCGACGTCCCGGGATTCCTGCCGGGCACCGACCAGGAATGGAACGGCATCATCCGGCGCGGCGCCAAGCTGCTCTACGCCTACGCGGAGGCGACCGTCCCCCTCGTCACGGTGATCACCCGCAAGGCGTACGGCGGGGCGTACGACGTCATGGGGTCCAAGCACCTGGGCGCCGACGTCAACCTGGCCTGGCCGACCGCGCAGATCGCGGTGATGGGCGCGCAGGGCGCGGTCAACATCCTCTACCGGCGCGAGCTGGCCGCGGCCGAGGATCCGGACGCCCAGCGGGCCGGGTTCGTCGCCGAGTACGAGGACACCCTCGCCAACCCGTATCTCGCGGCCGAACGTGGGTATGTGGACGCCGTGATCCGCCCTTCCGACACCCGGGTCCAGATCGTCAAGGCGCTGCGGACCCTGCGCAACAAGCGCGCGACCCTGCCCCCGAAGAAGCACGGGAACATCCCGCTATGAGGCATCTGAAGATCATTAAAGGGGACGCGACCCCCGAGGAGATCGCCGCTGTGGTGATCGCCCTCGCAACGCGTGCCGCACCGGCGAGTCCGGCGTCGAAAGCCCCGCAGACGTCGAAATCATGGAGCAATCACTCACATCGCATGCGAAAAGCACTTCCTACCGGACAAGGCGCGTGGCGATCCAGCGCACTGCCGAGATAGATCCCGGGAACAGGGTGTCAAGTTGCACGAGAGTTGGGACCATCTAAGAAATGGGCGCATATAGTCAGCCGATCAGCTAGTTCCGAGGCCTGGAGGACGACATGACCATCCTGGACCTCACGTCGCATCCCATCGCCGCGAAGTACGCCGTCCTGGTCGACGTCGGCTACCTGTACGCGGCGGCCGGAGAGGTGCTCCTGAGTGCCAAGGAGCGCAAGGAGTACCGGGTGGCGGCGGACGAGCTGATCCAGGCGTTGCAGAAGCACGCGGAGGAGCGCATCCACGGGGAGCTGCTCCGGATCTACTGGTACGACGCCGCCCGCGACCGGGTCCCGACCGTGGACCAGCGGGTCATCGCCCAGCTGCCCTGGGTCAAGGTGCGCCTGGGCAACCTGAACGCGCGGGGCCAGCAGAAGGGCGTGGACGCGCAGATAAGGAGCGACCTGGAGGCGCTGGCCAGGCACCACGCGGTGAGCGACACGATCCTGCTGGCCGGGGACGAGGACATGGTCCCCGCCGTCGAGGCCGCCCAGGCGTACGGGGTGCGGATCCACCTGTGGGGGGTGGAGCCCCCCTACGGCACCAACCAGGCCGAGCGCCTGGTCTGGGAGTCCGACACCGTCGAGATCATCAGCGCCGACTTCCTGCGGTCCTTCTTCAGCCGCGCCCCCGCGCCGGTGCCGGTGCCGGTCCCCCCGATCGCGCCCTCTCCCGCCCAGGTCTTCGCCGGTCGCACCGCCGCCGCCAAGCCCAAGGTGCCGGTGGGCCAGGTCACCAAGCTGGGCCCGAGCCGCCCGCGCGTCGAGGAGGTCGGCGAGCACGTGGCCCAGAAGTGGATCCTCACCCGTGGCCGCGACAACATCCGCGACCTGCTGCCGGGGCCGATCCTGCCCACGGTGATCGACACCGAGCTGCTCATCGAGGCGGAGAAGGAGCTGGGCCACTCCCTGCGCCCGTACCCCGAGGCACGCGTCTGGCTCCGCGACGGGTTCTGGGCCCGCGTCTACCGGGAGTTCGAGATCGGGGTCGGCGTCTCCTCCAAGTGAGTCGGCGTCTCCTCCACGTGAGAGGTGTGACGGGTCCTCCACGTGAGGGGCGTGACGATCCTCCAAGTGAGGGGTGTGACGGTTCTCCACGTGAAGGGCGTGACGATCCTCCACGTGAGGATCGCGACGGCCTCGTCCGCCTGCCCTCTGCCTGCCCTCCGCCTGCCCTCTGCCCTCCCGCGACGGCCGCCACGACCGCGTCCGATTCCCGCCAGCCGTGCCCCGTGCGCCGCGGGTAGCGTCGTCGGCGTGCCCGTGAAAGAGCTCGACTTCGACTCCTGTTACCGCGCGGTGGCCGCGAGGGACGCCCGGTTCGACGGGCGGTTCTACACGGCGGTCACCTCCACCCGCATCTACTGCCGGCCGATCTGCCCGGCACGCACCCCGTCCACCCGCAACGTGCGGTTCTACCGCCACGCGGCCTCCGCCGAGGCGGCCGGGTTCCGGCCGTGCAAGCGCTGCCGGCCGGAGCTGAGCCCCGGCGACCCCGGCTGGGACCACCGGGGCGACCTGGTCGGCCGGGCGCTGCGGCTGATCGACGAGGGCGTGGCGGACGACGGCGGGATGACCCGGCTCGCCGGGCGGCTGCACATCACCGGACGGCACCTGCACCGGCTGTTCACCGCGGAGATCGGCGTGGGCCCGCTCGCCGTGGCCAGGACCAAGCGCCTGCTGCTGGCCAAGCAGCTGCTCACCGAGACCGGGCTGCCGATCGTCGACGTGGCGTTCGCGTCGGGCTTCGGCAGCGTCCGGCAGTTCAACGCGACCATGAAGGACACCTACGGCTTCACCCCCGGCGAGCTGCGGGCGACGACGGGGACGAAGCCCGGGATGTGCGGCGACGCCCTCACCCTGCGGCTGCACCGCAGGGAGCCGTACGACGCCGCGACCCTGATGCGGTTCCTGGGCACGCGGGCGATCCCCGGGCTGGAGCGCGCGGACGGCACGTCCTACAGCCGGGCCGTCCCCGGCGGCACGATCACCCTCACCCCCGGGCCCGGCCACGTGAAGCTGGACGTGAGCGTCGACGACACCCGCCACCTGGCCAGGATCGTCGCCCGCTGCCGCCGCCTCCTCGACCTCGACGCGGACCCCGAGGCGATCTCCTCCGCGCTCGGCGCGACCTCGCTGGGACCGCTCGTCGCCGCCCGCCCGGGACTGCGCGTGCCCGGCGCCTGGGACGGTTTCGAGATGGCCGTACGCGCGGTGATCGGCCAGCAGATCTCCGTCGCGGGCGCCCGTACCATCCTCGGCCGCGTCGCGGCCAGGGCCGGGCGCCCCACCGGCGGGCAGGGGCTGACCCACCTGTTCCCGTCCGCGGAGGAGCTCGCGGAGGCCGATCTCGGCGGGCTGGGCCTGACCGGGCGGCGGGTGGCGACGCTGAGGGCGCTCGCCGAGAGGGTCGCGGGCGGCGAGATCGACCTGGACGGCGCGCAGGAGCCCGCGGAGGCGGCCGCCGGGCTGCTGGAGGTCCCCGGGATCGGGCCGTGGACCTCCGGCTACATCGCGCTGCGGGCGCTGCGCGACCCGGACGCCTGGCCCGGCGGAGACCTCGGCCTGCGGCGGTCCATGGCCTGCCTGGGCATCCCCGAAGACCACATCGAGCGGTGGCGCCCCTGGCGGGCGTACGCCGCACTGCACCTTTGGAGCTCGGAATGATAGAGGCACAGGTTCTCGACACCCCGGCCGGCCCGCTGGCCATGCTCGCCCGCGAGGGCGTGCTGCTGGCGGCGGGCTTCACCACCACGGGCCCGGAGGAGATGTTCGCCCGGCTCTCCCCCGAGCTGCGCGCCGAGGGGCTCACCCTCACCGGCGATCTGGGCCTGCCGACGCGGGCGGTACGCGACTATCTGGACGGCGACCTCACCGCCCTCGACGCGGTGCCGGTGGAACAGCCGGGCACGCCCACGCGGCAGCGGCTGCTCACCGCCCTGCGCCAGGTGCCCGCGGGCGTCACGATCAGCTACGCCGAGCTCGCCGAGCGGGCGGGGCTGCCCAGGACCGCGGCGAGGGCCGCCGGTTCCGCGTGCGCGCGGAACCTGATCGCGCCGTTCGTCCCCTGCCACCGCGTCCTGCCCTCCACCGGCGGGTACGGCGGCTACTACTACGGCACCCCGGTCAAGCAGTGGCTGCTCACCCACGAGGGCGCACCGGCCGCCGAACGGCTCAGGACCAGGCGGGAGAGCCACTGACCGGTCTTCCCGGCCGTACCCCGCACCTCGACGCGGCCGGTCACGAGCACGCGACCGGCCCGGACGGCAGCCACACCTCGACGCGGCCCGTCACAGGTGCATGGTCGGCCCGGACGACAGCCGCGCCTGACGCGGCCGGCCACAGGTGCGTGACCGGCCCGGACGACAGCCGCTCCTCGACGCGGCCGGCCACAGGTGCGTGAGCGGCGCCCGACGCGGCCGGTCACCGACGCGTGATCGGCCGGTCTTCGCCGGTGCGCCACGCCCCGCCACAGCCGGTCACATGCACCTGACCGGCCCGGACGGCTAGCCGGTCTTCCTGACCGTGCTCTGCACCTCGCCCACCGGGACGTCGCGGGTCGCCCCGACCTCGACCGGGTCGTAGGCGAAGGGCACCACGTCGTCCTCGATGTCGATCTCCCAGACCGAGGTGACCTCCAGCACGTAGACCCCGCGCGGCTGGTCGATCGAGGCCCGTTTGTAGCTCACGCCGCAGGTGAAGTCGGCCCCCTTCTTGTACGGCGTGCCGCTCATGCCGCACCCCTTGGTCTCGACCGTCGCCCGGTCTTCGGTGGTGCCCGAGTCGATCTCGAGGTCCGAGAGGTTGGCGGTCACGGTGGCGCTCATCACCCCGGGCAGCGTCGCGGTCACGGACCTGGTGGTCTCACCGGCACCGTCCAGCCAGACCCAGGTCGGCAGGTTGACGTAGCTCTTGACGTCCGGGTTGAGCTCGATCTTCGGCTCGGGCACGGTCAGCGCGGCGCGGGCGATGTCGACGAGATCCTCTATGGTGAGCCCGTTGGCCGGGGTGGTGCCGGGCTCCACCCACACGAACGGCGGCAGGTTGAGACTGCAGGCCGAGCCGTTCGGGTCGCTCCCGTTGTAGGCCGGTGTCCACCAGGACCCCTCCTGGCCGATCTTGTCCTTGAACTGCTCCAGGAACTGCCGGTATTTCTCCTTGCTCGCCTCGTCCCCCTGCCACGCCTCCGGATTGTTGAATCGATCCAGCATGCCGGTGGCGCTGTCGTCGGGTTCGTACCAGCAGGGGCGCTTGAGCTGGTAGCCGTCGCTCTTGCCGCTGAGCCCGGTCCCGGTAAGGACGATCTTGGAGTTCTCCAGGCGGACCCCGGCGGTCGACCCGTCCTGGAAGCCCTCGCCGTGGGGGCCGGGGTCGAGCATCAGCAACCCCGCGATGAGGAGGTTCGCGATCATCGAAGACATCCCTTCGCGCGTTCACTGGGAAGTACCGCGTGGCGGAACATCGCGATCCGCCATACCCCGTCGTCGCCTCGCCGCATGCCCGCGCTCTGGAAGAAGGGCGCGCGCGTCCACTTGGACTGGCGGGCGGCCTTCCTGCCCGTCGTCGTGTCGATCATCTGCATCCCGCGCTGGTCGACGCACACGTCCAGCTGGGCCCCGCGTCCGACGAGCGAGCTGACGTTCAGCGCGTAGAGCCGGGCGGTCCCCCGTACCGAACGACGCTCGTCGAGGAACTTCTGCCTCCAGGCCAGCGCCTCGCCGGCCACCGTCATCTCCAGCGTGTCAAGGTAGGCGGTGTCACCGTCACCGTTCACGACGGCCTTGAAGGACCCGGCGTAGAAGTCGCGGAAGACCTCGACCATCGCCGTCGTGTTCGCGTCCGGCGCGGCCGGCCACTCGACCAGCACCTTCATGTTCGGCGCGACCCTGACCGTCTCCGTCCTCGGCCCCGGCGGCGTCTCCCCGGTCGCGGAACGTCCAGGGGAGACGGTCGCGGCGGCGTCGGCGGGCAGGTCCACGGGAGTGAACGGCCGCGCCTCCGACGGGGCACAGCCCGCCGACGCGACGAGGGCCGCGAGCAGGGCCGGCGCGATCACGGCACGCATACGGATCACGCTAGGAGTGACCGCCTGCCGAAACCACCGGTATGCACGATTCGGCATGGCCACCTCCTGCATGCCGTCCATGCCGTCCATGCCGTCCATGCTGGTGATCCCGGTGATCCCGGCGATGGAAGGCATGGCCACCCCTTCCGTCCCGTCTCGTCCACCGGCGTCCGCTCGCCCCGGTCCGGCCTGCCCCGGTCCGGCGCGCTCCGTACCTGCGCGTCGTCTCATGGCCGCTCGCCCGCACCGGCCCGCACCGCGAGAGTCCGTCCCGCCCGGGCCCGTCCCGCCCGGGCCCGTCCCGCCCGGGTCCGCCCCGGCCGCCCCGCGCGGCCCGTCATGCGGTCGGGGCCGAGCGCATCCGCCACGAGGGCAGCAGCTCGTCGATGAGGGCCTCGGTCTCGGGGGCCATCCCGCCGCCGTAGGGGTGGGAGGCGGCCCGCCGGTGCAGGGCGTCGACCACGGCGCGCAGGCGGACGGGGTCGGCGGTGAGGTGAGTGGCCCGCAGCAGGTCGCGCCAGAGCCCCTCGTCGTCCGCGGCCAGCAGCAGCCCGGCGCGTACCGCCGCCACGGCCTGGTCGGTCTCACCGCGGGCCAGCCGCACCTCGCAGAGCCGGTGCGCGGCGTCCGCGACGCCCGCGGTCACGTTGTACTCCAGGTCGTCGGCGGCGAGCCAGGCGTAGCGGCCACGGGGGCGGCCGTTCAGCAGCGGGCCCCGTACCAGGCTCAGCGCCCTGTCGAGGAGCGCGGGACGTCCGGCGGGGTTGGCGTGCGACCGGCGGACGAGGTCGCGGAAGAGCATCCAGTCGCTGCGCACCTCGGGGCCGAACCGCAGTCGCCCGGACTCGTCGGCGTAGAGGTTGGGCCGTCCCTGGCTGTCGGTGCCCAGCCAGGCGACGACCCTGGCGATCGTGGCGTCCCTGACCACCGGCTGCACGCCCCTCGGCCAGAGGATGCCGCCGAGCACCACGGGATGGACGCCGCCGGGGTGCGTCGCCAGGTAGACGGCCATCTCGACGGCGATCACGGCCCGCCCCTCCTCCATGGGCGGCGGGCCGACGACCTCGGCGGGGCCGAGGACGCGCACCTCGACCGACGGCGTGTCCGTGACGGCCTCCGGCTCGTCGGAGAGCGGCTCGCCCTCCAGCCGCTCGGTCGCCAGGAACAGGTCGATCAGCGCCCGGTACTGGCGGCGGGGCAGCAGCTGCGCGGCCACGTCGAAGCCGAGCGCGTCCACCTCCGCGCGGCCCTCCTGGGTGATCGTCCAGTTCCAGGTGGCGTGCGGCACCTCGCCCGCGACGACGTATCCGGCGGCCGTCCTCACGCCCTTCCTGGCGAGCAGCGCCAACCGGCGGCCCTCCTCGGGGGTGGGGGCGATCGCGGACAGCAGGTAGTGCGGCGTGCAGACCGGATCGGCGGCGCGCCCGTGGATCCGGCCGGTGAGCACCTCACCGCCGTGGGCGCGCCCCCCGGCCCCGGCCTCCAGCTCGGGCAGGATCTCCGCCAGGGCTCCCACGTACCTGATCCGGTCGGGGGCGATCACGGTCAGCTCCTCGCCGAAGCCGACGAGGGTGACGCGCATCCGGTCCGACCAGCGGTTGGTGGCCAGCTCCACGGCGAGCGCGGCGAGGGCGGCGGTGGTCTGCGGCCCGTTGATGCTGATCGGCCCGTGGGCGGCCTCCAGGTCGACGAGCACCCGGCCCTCGCCGTTGGAACCGAGCGAGACCAGCCCCGGGTACGGGGCGGGCGCGTCGGCGAGCGCCCGCTCGTCGATCATCCGGCCCTCGTGCGCGGGGAGCCGCCAGACCTGGCCGCCGTCGTGGGCGGTCCAGGGCGCGGGCGCCTCGGGGTCGGGCGGGTGGATCCACAGGTCGAGGGTCTGCGGCGACAGGTGGGCGGCGTAGATCGTGGGTGGTACGCGGTTCTCGGCGGCGAGGGACCTGCCGAGGAGCCGGAGCCCGATGTCGAGCATCCGGCTGCCGGGGGCGTCGGCGCCGAGCCTGAGCGCGAGCTCGGCCTGGGCGGCGTCGTCCCTGGGCCGGGTGATCCGGCGTCCGAACGCCCGGTGCCAGAGCTGCTGCCTGCGCCTGCGTCCGAGCGCCGCGAGCAGTCCCGCCGCCGCGAGCGAGGCCCCCGCCAGGTAGTCGAGCGCCCCCAGGCCGGCGTCCTGCCCGCTTTCGGCGCCGCCGGTGCCGTCAGCACTTTCGGCGCTGCCTCCGGGTTCCGGCACCGCCGCCGGGTCCCGCCGTTCCACCTGGCCGGGCTCCTGCCTTTCCGCCTGGCCGGGCTCCTGCCGCCCGCTGTCGGGCACGGTGTCCGGCACGGCTCGCGGGGGGCGTTCGGCGGGCGCCGGGTCGCGGGTGGTGTCCTGGCGCGCCCGGTCCGGTCCGGCCTCCCTCGCTCCGCCGGTCCCGTCGGCGCCGGCCCTGTCACCGGCGTCACCGGCGTCACCGGCCCTGTCGCGGGGGTCGGAGACCTCGGGCGCGGGCTCCGCCGGGAGGTCGGCGCGGCCGGGGGTGATGGTCTGGGTACGGCCGTCCAGCTCCACCGGCTTGTCCCGGTGGTCCTTGAGGGTGTCGTCGCGCGGCTGGGAGGCCGGGACGAGGTGGATGTTGCGCGCGTCGTCCGGCATGTCCAGGACCCAGCCCGGCCTGATCAGGTCGGCCATGTGGAGGCGGCTGCCGTCGGGCTGCTCCTTGTGCTGGTTGAGCCGGTAGATCTCCGGATACCGGCGCCCGTCGCCGAGGCACTTCTCCGCGATCTCCCACAGGCTCTCGTGATGGCGCCCGTGCGGCGGCTGCACCACGTACACCTTCTTGGCCTTGCGCACCGGCTCCAGCTCGGCCCGCTCTCCGGCGGCCGGGCCGGACACCGACGAGAGCCCGGTGGAGACGACGCTGGGACCGGAGGGCGGCAGGCTGGTCAGCTTCGCGATCGGCAGGGCCACCGCGGAGACGGTGAACAGCAGCATGGCCGCCGAGACCAGCCGGTTGGCGAACATCTGCGTGCCGCCGGAGAACGGCACCCTGGCCGGCATGCCGACCCGGCGCAGCCCGGCGTAGATCTCGACCAGCACGCAGACGACCAGCTGCAGCCACGCGAGCCAGACCAGCAGCACGAGGATCGCGACGATCGTGCTCGTGCCCACCTGGCTGGTCAGCAGGTCGAGGTTGAGCAGCTCGGGCGGGAGCGGCGGCCCGGCCAGCCGGTACAGGGCGTAGGGGACCCCCGCGATGAGCGCGACCAGGACGATCAGCGCGCCGAGGCCCGCCAGCAGGTCTCCCGGTGTGCGCCTGGCCTTGATGCGCGCGGGCTGTCGCGTGGGCATTCGTCTCCCTCCCCGTCCAGATTCGTCCTCGGTCAACCGGTGGGCCAGCGATTCACGGCAATTGGTCTTCCCCGATGTCCGGTCCGGCCGTGGCCTCGGCTCTCATCTCCGACCCCGGGAAGCCGAAGGCGGCGAGGAAGAACGCCTTCCAGGTGACGGATACGCCCACGGTGACCTCGGCCTGGGCGCCGCCGAGCGTGCACTCCGTGAGCTGTACGTCGCCGCCGCCGTGGGCGGAGACGATCTCCTCGGCCGGCGCGCAGGCCTCCCCCTCCCCCAGCAGCCGGGCCTGGCCGGTGGCGCGCAGGTGCTCGACGTCGATCTGGTCGGCGGCGGCCCTGGCGGCCTGCTCGGCGACGTCGGCCGCGCGCAGCCGGGCGTTGATCGCCGCCCCTCCGTCGACGAGCAGCCCGGCCAGCAGGAACACCACCACCGAGAAGATCACCGTGAAGATCGACATCGACCCCCGCTCCCGGTGCCGCCTCTCTCCGCCGGCCGGACGAGACGGCCCCCCGGACGCCCGGCACGCCACGGACGGGCGTGCGAACCCCCGCCACACCACGGGCGACCCCACGAATCCCCGGCCCGCCGCTCGCGGGCGCACGAACCCCCGCCACGGCACGGACGGCCGCGCGGATCTCCGCCACACCACCCGTGAGCGTACGAACCTTCGCCACACCACCCGTGAGCGCGCGAACCTTCGCCACACCACCCGTGAGCGCGCGAACCTCCGCCGCGCCGCTCGCGGGCGCACGGATCTCCTCCCCGACGGGGAGCGCACAGGCCCTCTCCGTGTCGCGGGCGGGTGTACGGAGCTCCGGTGCGCCTGAGCCTCCGGAGGGGGCGGATTCACGGGGTTCACTCCTCGACCCTCCGGAACTGCTCCAGCGGGACCACCGAGTCGCCCTTCATGTCCTTGGCCGCGCCGAAGCCCAGGAACTCCAGGTCCAGGGAGCAGGTCACCTCGGCGTGGACCTGGCCGCCCTCCTCCCATTTCGTACCGGACAGGCTCACCTCCGGCTCGCACTCGCCCGACAGGGCGCCGCGGGCCGCCTCGTCCGCGGCGGCCTCGGCGTCGGACAGGGTGCGCTCGACGGAGGCGGCTCTGGCGGCGTCCCTCGCGGCGCCGTTGACCTCGCCCTGGGCCTCCACCACCCTCCCCGCGCCCACCAGGAACAGCAGGAACAGCAGGAAGACCGGGGCGAGCAGCACCGTCTCGGCGCTGAGCGACCCGCGGTCGCCGCCGGTCTCGGGGATCAAGCGGATCACTCGCACCCTTCGCTCCCGTCGTCGGGACGGAAGCACTCGATGGGACCGCCGAAGCGCGCGGTGACGGTGAACGTGGTGGACGGCAGCAGCGGGACGACCTGGACAGCCGAGGCGGTCACCTCGACGCCCCGCAGGTCGCCCTCCTCCCAGGCCGTGACCGTGGCGCCTTCGAGGAGTTTCGGCCCGACGGTCCGGATCAGCTCCTGGGCGCGGGACTCGGCGTCCTGCTGCCAGGACTCGGTGTCGACCCGGGCGAGCCGCGCGCCCTCCCTCGCCGCGGCGTCGGCGATCTGGCGTCCGTGGAACCAGAGGGCGGTCTGCACGATGAGCAGGATGACGACCAGCACCACCGGCATGATGATCGCCAGCTCGACGACCGTGGCACCGCGCTCGCCGCCACGGCCCCCGGCGCCGGAGCGGCCACCGCGCCGCGGCCTCCCGGGCCGGTCGCGCCCGCCGTCCTTCCGCCGGTGCTCCCGGATCTCCCGGTGCTCCCGGTGTTCCCGGATCTCACGGCTCTCCAGGTCGCGGTGCCGCGAGCGATCACGGGTCGCCAAGTTCGCCGCCCCCGCCCCCGCCGCCCCCGCCTCCGCCGAACTGGTTGGAGATCTCGGCCTGCTTCCCCTCGACGAGGGTCTTGATGAGGGTGGCGAGTCCGAGCGCCACCCCGGCGATGATGGCCGTGATGATGACCCATTCGACGGCGGAGGCTCCCCGGGTGGGGGCGCTGCGCGCCTTCTCGATCCGGACGCTCAGGACGGCGGCCGCGTAGACGATCCACGGATGGCTCAGCATTGTCAGGACCCCAACATCTTCATAGCGGCAGGGAAACTCAGAAAGATCACAAAGCCCGCGCAGAGCAGGAGCTGCGCGACGAGCATCGACTGGGAGCGCTCGCCGGCCTGCCCCTCGATCTCGGCGAGCTCGCGGCGCCGCATGGTCGCGGCGCGGGCGGTGAGGGAGGAGCGGACCTTGGCGCCGTCGTCGGCGACGAGCCCGAGCGCGGCGGACAGGTCGCGCAGCTCGTCGACGTTGATCTCGTCGCCGAGCTGGCCGAGGGCCTGCCAGGGGGTGATGCCGACGATCCTGGCGTTGCCGAGCGCCTCGCGGATGCGGGACATCGCCCAGTTGGCCCCCTCCTCGTCGGGCCCCGGGGTGCCCACGGAGACCGCCATCATCAGCGCCTCCGGCACTCCCCGCCCGCCCGCCAGGTTCATCGCGACGAGGTCGAGGAAGGAGCCGACGACGTGCCGGAAGTCGCGGCGCATCCGCGCGGCGTCCCGCTTGACCTGCAGGTCGGGCAGGACGAAGAACAGCCCGGCGACGATGAGCGCCGCCCACAGCGGGACGGTGAGGGAGACGCCCCACTCCATCAGCACCAGCCAACCGACCAGCAGCGGGAACGCCAGCAGCCCGGAGACCGCGAGCAGCACCTTGGTGGCGAGGAAGCCCTCGAACGACCTGCCGAGCAGTGCGAGGTCGGCCCTGGCCGAGCGCGCCTCCCAGCCCCTGGCGGCGTAGAAGCGGGCCATCCGCTCGCCCAGGCCGCGCCGGAACGCGCTGACCTCCTCGTCGGGCAGGATGAGCCGGGCCCGGGGCGCGTCGGTGCCCTCCCTGGCGGCGTCGAGGGCGAGCAGCCGTGTCACCAGCCCGGGGCGGGCCGGGAACAACGCTCTGAACAGCAGGAACAGGCCTATACCGAGCAGCGATCCGGCGAGCAGCGCCTCAGTCATCGCGTACCTCACCTCCGGAGGGCAGGCCGAGCAGGCGGGCGGGCTTGTCGAAGCGGGCCAGGCGGCGCATCCACGCGAACCCGGCGCCGAAGAACCCGGCGACCACCACGAGCACGGCCTGCCCGAGCGTGTTGTCGTACTCCTCGACGTAGGAGGGGTTGAACACGACGAGCATCACGGCGAAGGCGACGGCCGTACCGACCACGATCTGCACGCTGCGGCGGGTGGAGCGGCGCTCGGCCTCGACGCGGCGGCGCATGTCGAGCTCCTCGCGCGCCGAGACGGCGAGCGCGCCGAGGACGTCGCGCAGGCCGGGGCCGCGCAGCTTGGAGTTGAGGATGAGGGCGGCCACGACCAGGTCGGCGGAGGGGTCGTCGAGCTCGTCGGCGAACAGCCTGAGCGCGTCGGGCAGCGCCATCCTGGTGTGCAGGCGGTCGACCATGGACCGCAGGTGCGGGCGGAGCGTGGGCGCCGCCGCCCGGATCGAGGACGGGATCGCCTGCTCCAGCCCGGCCGCTCCGGCGATGGTGTCGCGGAGCGACTCGGTCCAGGCGGCGAGGGCCTCCAGCCGCCGCATCGCGGTGCGTTCCTCCGCGGCGCCGCCGGACAGGCCCCGCCAGGCGATGGCGAGGAGTACGGCTCCCACCGCCATGACCGGCCACCCGGTCACCACGAGCACGACCACCCCGACGATCGCCCCCACCGCGGTCCGGGTGGACAGCGCGCGCAGGAACTCGCGCCTGCCCGCGCTCCTGCCGGGGGTGGACGGCCTGACGGGCACCCCGTACAGGGAGAGGAAGAGCAGGAACAGCCCGGCGCCGAGCGCGAGGCCGGAGAGCAGCACGAGCGGGTCGAACAGGCCCGGGGGGAAGGTCATGCCCAGCCTCCCGGGTCGTAGCCGAAGTGGGCCAGCTCCTCCAGGCACGACAGCGGCGCGTGCGGCACGACCCGGCCGTCGGGCGCCATGGCGAACACCTCGGAGGAGAGCACCCTGCCGTCCACCCCGGCCACCTCGCGCACGCTCGACACGAAGCGGCGCAGCCTGCCGCCCACCGCGTAGTCGTTGCGCTTCTCGATGAACACCACGAAGTCGATCGCGCCCGCGATGAGCATGTGGGTGGCCTCGATCGGCAGGCGCTCGGCGGCCTGGAGCGCGTAGGTGGCGATGCGGTTGAAGACCTCCATCGAGGAGTTGGCGTGGATGGTCGACAGCGAGCCGTCGTTGCCCTGGGTCATCGCGTTGAGCATGGTGACGATCTCGTCGCCGAGGACCTCGCCGACGATCACCCGGGACGGGTTCATGCGCAGGGAGCGGCGGACCAGCTCCGCCATGGTGATCTCGCCCTGGCCCTCGGAGTTGGGGAGCCGCTGCTCGAAGGCGACCACGTTGGGGTGGAGCTCGGGAAACTGGTCGAGGCCGAGTTCCAGGGCGCGCTCGACGGTGATGAGCCGCTCGGACGGCGGAATCTCATTGGCGAGGGCGCGCAACAGGGTCGTTTTCCCGGCGTTCGTCGAACCGGAAATCATGATGTTCTTCCGCGCCGCCACCGCGGCCGAGAGAAAACGCCCCAATTCCGGGGTCAGGCTGCCGTTTCCCACGAGGTCGGTGAGAAACACCTTGCCCAGCCGGGAACGGCGGATGGAGATGGACGGGCGCACCGTCACGTCCATCACGGCCGAGAGCCGGGAGCCGTCGGGAAGGCGCAGGTCGAGCTGGGGGTTGGCGGTGTCGAACGGCCTGCTGGACAGGCCGCTGTAGGCGGCGAGGATCTGGATCAGCTCGACGAGCTCCTCGTCGGACTCGGCCACCGGCTCGCGCATGAGCTCCTGGCCGTCGGCGTAGCCGACGAACACCCGGTCGCAGCCGTTGATGTCGATGTTCTCGACCTCGGGGTCGTCGAGCAGCGGCTGCAGGCGGCCGACGCCGAACAGGGCCGCGTGGATCCCCGCGGCGAGCGCCTCCTCCTCCTCGGCGGTGGGCGGCGTCCTGCCGACGCCGATCTCGCCGCGGGCGAACTCCTCCAGGATCTGGGCGATCAGGGCGCGGGCGAACTGGCGCTCGTCCTCACCGGTCATCGGCAGCAGGCCGCTGGCCTGGTCGAGGCGGCGCTGGTGGGCCAGCCGGTCGCCGACGTCCTGCCGGAAGCGCTTCACCAGCGTGTGGTCGATGGTCACGGCCTCGCCCCCTGCCGGAAGCGGTTGACCGGCGCGTGGTCGGCGGTCACGGCCTCGCCCCCTGCCGGAAGCGCTTGACCCGCTTGGTGGACGGTCACGGTCTCGCCCCCTGCCGGAGGCGCTTGACCCGCGTGTGGTCGGCGGTCACGGCCTCCCCCTGCCGGAAGCGGTTGACCAGGGCGTGGTCGATGGTCACGGCCTCGCCCCGCCCGACGGCTCGACGGGCGAGCGGGACGGCTCGGCGGGCAGGCGGGCGGCCCGCTCCCGGGCGCGGTAGGCCGACTCCGCCGACTCCTGGGCGCGGAGCTGGGCGTCGAGACGGCCGCCCAGCTCCCTGGCGGTGCGGATCAGCAGGGAGCGGTCCAGGCGCCCGCCCCACTGGCCGCGCAGCAGCTCCGCGCCCTTGGGGTCGTGCGCGAGCCCGCTCACGAAGGCGACGTGCCTGCCGGTGCCCGCGACGATCCGGCGCACCTCGTCGATGGTCGTGCGGTACTGCCGGGGGTCGGCGATCACGACCACGCCCACCTGGGGCTCGCGCGGCATGATCTGCAGGCGTTCGCGCAGGTGGGCGACGTGGTCGAGGCTCGCCCTGGTGAACAGTACGACGAGCGAGGCCTCGGTGGTCAGCTCGGCGAGCTGGGGGTGCCCGCCGAGGCGCCCGCAGTCGGCCAGCACGTCGGCGTCGGGCAGCGTGGCCAGTGCGCGGCCGAGCGGGCCCCAGAGCCAGGTCAGCCCGGACGCCTGCTCGCCGTGGGTGAGCCCGGCGAGCACGTCCAGGCCACCGATGATCTTCTGGGTGTGCTCGTGGATCTGGTCGGGGTGCAGGCCCCGGCGGGCCGTGGCCCCCAGGGTGAGCAGGCCCCTGGCGGGGTTGAGCACGCCGCCGTCGGCGCCGGGCAGGCGGTAGGCGATGTCGCCGCCCGCCGGGTCGCACTCGGCGAGCAGCACCGGACGCGGCCAGATCGCGCCGAGCGCGGTCGCCGCCGTGGTCACCCCGGGTGCGCCCTTGTCGGCGGCCAGCACGATGAGCGCCACGTCAGCGCGCTCCCGGCAGCTCGGCGAGCGCGATCTCGCCGGTGGAGGCGTACGCGACGATCTCCGGCGAGATGGAACTGTCGACGATGATGGTGACCAGGCCGTTCGCCCCGGTCCTGCCCGGTGTGCCGATCTGGTGGACCAGGGCGCTCTGCGCCAGCACCCGGCTCTCCCGGTCGCCTCCGGCGCCCCTGCTCGGCACGTGGACGACCTGGACGCGGTCTCCGCGCTCCAGGGTGCCCGGTGTCTGGCCGGGTTTGAGCGACAGGCCGACCTGCGCCTTGCCGGGGCCGAGCTCCCTGCTGGCGGAGACCACCATGTCGCGGGTGAGGAGCGTGCCGGGGATGAGGGTCACTCGGGCGAAGTTCTCGGTGACGCGGGCGCGCTGGGACCAGGCCACGTAGCCGATGCCGGTGTCGGCGATCTGGACCTCCCTCAGCATCGACTCGGTGAAGGGCTGCCCGGCGCCGACCTGCTGGGAGATGGCGATCGCCGAGACGCGGTCGCCGCTGCGCAGGACGAGCAGCGTGGTGGCGAGGGCGCCGCCCAGGATGAGGAGGACGGCGAGGGCGGCGAGGGCTGGTTTGCGCTCGCGTGGGGGCACGGGAAGCTTGCGCGACGCCGGACCCGACAGGGTGCCCGCCGAAGTCTGGCGCTCGGCGTTGACCGGGACACGGCCCGTTGGCTTCTCACTGGTCCTCATGGGTAGGGGGACTCCCAGAGTGATCATAAATATGGGGAACTACTGGTCGAATTTACGCCATTATGCGCACCATGCCGACGGGCTGTCGGGCAAAATCCAGGACCCATGCTCGTTTGATAGGAACACGTCTGTCAACGCCACTTCAGAAGAAAATGGCCGTTTGGCTAGATGACGGAAGACTTATCTGGGTGATAAGGACGGTAATTAACTCTCGTACCAATCGCCCCACCTTTTTCACCCCGCATTCACGTGCCGCGCTCCGGCCGCCTTCACCCGGCCCCTCCCATCCGTCCTCCCACCTCCTGCGGCCGTCCTTCACCCGTCCTTCACCCGCCGTCCTCGCGCGCTTCCCTCCCGCGTCTCCCGCGCCTGCCGCTCTCGCCCCGCCACCGAAGCGGCAGGCCGGAGAGCTCCGGGCGCGGATCAAACCCGGATCAAACCCGGACCAGACCCGGGACAACCCCGGAACGGACCCTGACCGGAACCGGCCGTTCCCCCTCGTTCTCCGAACAGGTTTTCCACAGCCCGGCTCCGCAGGCGGGCCACCGCCCACAAGCCCTCGTATCGCCAAATGCCCACCTAGGACGGCATAACCGGTCAACACCCCCGGATAGTTATCCACAGGTTTTGCCGTTTTCCACATACCGGTCGCGAGTCGTGACATTGCCGCGAACACTCTCTCGGGGACGGTTTTCACTCGGTACGGTGGATCCGGGGCCTGACCCGAGGAGAGCGGCGATGCGGATCATGCTCACCGTGCTCAACGAGCACGCCGACCGCGATGTCGTGGTCGAGGGCGACGAGACGACCACGGTGGCACGGCTCGCGGAGTCCCTGGCGGGCCAGGGAGGCGAGCGGCCGAGCAACGTGGTGCGGCTGACGCGCAGCAAGGCCCCGTACGGGCTGGACCGTGACTCCGCGGGGGCCGAGCCCCCGACGCTGTGGATGGACGGCCGTCCCCTCGACCCCGGCGCCCCCGCGCTCGGCCTGCTCCGCGACGGCGACCTCGTCACCCTCGACCGTTCCCTCGCGGTGGCCACGCTCGCCGAGGAGCCCGGCGGGATCGTGGAGATCCGGGTGGTCGGCGGGCCCGCCGCCGGGTCGGTGCACCGCCTCAGCCTGGGGACGCACACCATCGGCTCCGACCCCGCCTGCTCGGTGGCCGTGACCGACCCCCGGCTGCCCGCGCGGGCCGCGGTGGTGCGGCTCACCCCGGACGCCATCACCGTGGAGCCCGGGGAGGGCACGACGCCCCTGCTGGACCGCGACCCCCTGGAGGGTCCGCTGCCCTGGCCCGAGCACGCCCTGCTGAGCTGCGGCGGGACCGTGCTCACCCTCAAGGCGGTGGAGCCGCCCGACGCCCACCTGGACGCGCAGCCCGACGGCGGGCTGGCCTACAACCGACCGCCCAGGTTCCGGCCGCCGGGCGGCGCGCGGCGCTTCGAGGTCCCGGCCGAGCCCAGGCGGGCCGAGACGATGCGGCTGCAGCTGCTCACCGCGTTCCTGCCCGCCGCGCTGGGGGTGGGCATGTGCATCGCCCTCAACTCGTGGTACTTCCTGCTGTTCGCGTTCATGACACCGCTGATCATGATCGGCCAGTGGTGGAGCGACAGGCGGCACGGCCGCAAGCAGTACCGCCAGCAGGTCAAGGAGTACAAGCAGCGGCTGAAGCTCTTCGAGGCGGCCGTGGAGCGCGCCCGCGCCGACGACGAGACCGCCCGCCGCGCCGCCGCGCCCGACCCCGCCGAGGTGCTGCTCACCGTGACCGGCCCCCGGCGGCGGCTCTGGGAGCGGCGCGACCACGACCCCGACGCGCTGCGGCTGCGGGTCGGCCTCGCCGACCTCCCCGCCGACCTGGAGTTCGCCGCGGAGCGCTCCGCGCCGGTCGACGCCCCGCTGCCCGTGCCGCCCACCTGCCAGGCGGTGCCGGTGGCGCTCGCCATGCGCCGCCTGGGCGTCGCCGGTCTGACCGGGCCCAGGGACACGGCGGCCGGGGTGGCGCGCTGGCTCGTCGGCCAGGCCGCCGCCCTGCACAGCCCGCGCGACCTGGCGATCGTCGTGCTGTCCGCGCACGGCGACGGCGAGGAGCGCTGGAACTGGGTCCGCTGGCTGCCGCACTGCGCCCCGCGCGGCGGCGAGGACTGCGTGGCCCTGGTCGGCGCCGACCCCGAGGCCGCGGCCCGCCGGGTGAGCGAGCTCGCCGCGCTGATCGACGAGCGCCTCGGCGACGACGCCGCCGCGGGCCCCGCCGCCAAGCTGGGCCGCATCCCGGCCGGCTGGGGCGACCTGGGCGGAGCCACGGGTACGGGGTCCGAGCAGCCGTACGCCGCCCCCGTCTACGACGAGCGCCCCTACGACGTGCTGGTCGTGCTCGACGGCGCGCAGGTGCTGCGCGCCCTGCCGGGCATGCCCCAGGTGCTGCGCCAGGGGCCCAGGGCGGGCGTCTACACCCTGGCGATCGACGGCGACCAGCGGCTGCTGCCCGAGGAGTGCGCGACCGTCGCCGCCGTGGAGGCCGACGGCACGGTGCGGCTGCGCGGCGGCGGCCTGGACGACCTCGGGGAGATCCTGGCCGACCAGGTGACGTCCGCCTGGTGCGACCGGCTGGCCCGCTCGCTGGCGCCGATCCGCGACGTCAGCCGCGACGACGCCGGGCTCGCCCTGCCGGACTCCGCGCGGCTGCTGGACCTGCTGGAGCTGCCCTCGGTCTCCGGCGCGGCCCTGGCCAAGCGCTGGGGGCGGGCCACCGAGGCCGTGGTGGGAGCGGGTCCCGAGGGGCCGTTCTCCGTCGACCTGCGCAGGGACGGGCCGCACGCGCTCATCGCGGGCACCACGGGCGCGGGCAAGTCGGAGCTGCTGCAGACCCTGATCTGCTCGCTCGCGGTGGCCAACCGGCCGGACGAGATGACGTTCGTGCTGATCGACTACAAGGGCGGCGCCGCGTTCAAGGAGTGCGTGCGGCTGCCGCACACGGTGGGCATGGTCAGCGACCTCGACGGCCACCTGACCCAGCGGGCGCTGGCCTCGCTCGCCGCGGAGATCCGCCGCCGCGAGCGCCTGCTGCTCGCCGTGGGGGCGAAGGACATCGAGGACTACCACGAGCTGCGCGACGCCCGCACGGCCCGCGCCTCCCGCGACCTGCTCGTCGCCGGGAGCGGCGGGCAGGTCAAGCCGCTGCGCGGGCGCGCGGCGCCGTCCTCGATGGAGCCCCCGGCCCCGCTGCCCCGGCTGGTGCTGGTCATCGACGAGTTCGCGGCGATGGTGAGCGAGCTGCCCGACTTCATGACCGGGCTGGTCGACATCGCCAGGCGGGGACGCTCGCTCGGCATCCACCTCATCCTCGCCACCCAGCGGCCCGGCGGCGTGGTGACCGCCGACATCCAGGCCAACACCTCCCTGCGGATCGCCCTGCGGGTCACCGAGGCGTCGGAGTCGGCCGACGTCATCGGCCGCCCCGACGCCTCGTACATCCCCAAGTCCGCTCCCGGCCGCTGCTACGTGAAGTCGGGCGCGGGGGCGGCGACGGCCGTGCAGACCGCGCGGATCGGCGGCCGGAGCCCCGGCGCGTCGGGGGGCGAGGTGAGGGTACGGGTGACGGAGGTCGGCTGGCAGGCCCTGGGGCATCCCAGGACGGTCCACGCGGGGGCCGAGAGCGGCCACGTCACCGACCTGTCCATACTCGCCGACGCCCTGGTCGAGGCGGCCCGCCTCTCCGGGGTCGCCGAGCAGCCGAGTCCCTGGCTCGAACCGCTTCCCGACCTCGTGACCGTCCCCGTCCTCCCGGCGACGCCCGTGCTGCCCGGTGACGCGCCCCGCGGGCTGCCGTACCGGGCCGGGGTCGAGGAGGTGCCGCCGCTCGCCTTCGGGATCACCGACCTGCCCTGGGCGCAGGACCGGCGGGCGCTCGCGCTCGATCTCGCCCACGGGGGGCACCTGCTCGTCGCGGGCGCCTCGCGCAGCGGGCGCTCCACCGCGCTGCGCACGCTGGCGGGGGCGATCGCCGCCGGGGCCTCCCCCGACGACGTGCACGTGCACGCGATCGACTGCGGCTCGGGCTCGCTGCTGCCGCTGATGGCGATGCCGCACTGCGGGGCGGTGGTGACCCGCGACCAGCTCGACCGGGTGGAGCGGCTGCTGACCCGGCTGCGCGCGGAGGTGGGGCGGCGCCAGCAGCTCCTCGCCGAGGCCGGGTACGCCTCGCTGGCCGAGCTGCGCGCCGCCGCGGACGGCCCGAGGCTGCCATGGCTGGTCCTGATGCTTGACCGGTGGGAGGGGTTCGTCGCCGCGTTCGAGGCGTACGACTACGGGCGGCTCATCGAGTCGCTGATGCAGCTGCTGCGCGAGGGGCCCGCGGTCGGGCTGCGGGCCGTGGTGACCGGCGACAGGTCCGCGCTGATCGGGCAGATCTCCACGGTCTTCGACGACCGGCTGATCCTGCGGCTGGCCGACCCCTCCGACTACGGCCTGGCCGGGCTGCCCGTCAAGGATCTGCCCGCGACGCTCGCGCCGGGCCGCGCGCTGTCGACCGGGGAGCACGGCACGACCGAGAGCCAGATCGCGCTGCTCTGCGACGACCCGTCGGGACCGGCGCAGGTCGCCGCGCTCCAGGCACTGGCCCGCTCGGCGCCGGAGATCGCCGCCGACCCGCCGCTGCGGGTGGACGCGCTGCCGATGCGCGTCACCGCGGCGCAGGTCCTGGACCTGGTGCCCTCCTTCCGGCCGCCGTCCCCGCTGTGGGCGCTGCTCGGCGCCGGGGGCGACTCGCTGGCGCCGCTCGGCGTGGACCTGCTCGCCCACGGCCCCGCCGCGGTCGTCGCGGGCCCGCCCAGGTCGGGCAGGTCCACGGCGCTGCTGACCGCCACCCACTCGCTGCTCTCCCACGGCACCCCCACGGTCCTCGTCACCCCCCGGCGCAGCCCGCTGTGCACGCTGGTGGACACCCCGGGCGTGCTGGCCGTGCTGGACGCGGGCGGCGACCTGCACGAGGCCGTCGCGGGGCAGGACCGCTACGTCGTGATCGTCGACGACGCGGAGCTGATCTCCGCGGACTCCCCCCTGGGCACCGCGCTGGAGCAGGTGCTGCGCAGCGGCAGGGACGGCGAGCACGGCATGATCGTCGGTGGCACCACCGGGGACCTGACCACCGCCTACCGGGGGTTCGCGGCCGAGGCCCGCAAGGGCCGCACGGGCCTGCTGCTGTCGGTCCAGAGCCCCGCCGACGGCGACCTGTTCACCGTCCGCCTGCCGCGCGGCGCGGTCGGCGGTCCCCCCGGGCGCGGCCTGCTGGTGACCCTGGGCTCGGTGGTCCCCGTCCAGGCCGCCGTCACCTGAGGGCCGTCCCGTCGCGTGATGGCCGTCGCGTGAGGGCCGCCGATGAGAAAACGCCCCGGTCCTGAGGACCGGGGCGTTTCGGCGGGCCGTTTCGGCGGACCGTTTCCTAGCGCGTGGCGGACTCGATATTGCCGCGATAGGTGTTGATGACCCGGGAGGCCTCGGCGAGCTCCTCGGACATGCGCTGGAAAGCGGCCCGGTAGTTCTGCCAGGCCTCGCTGAAACGCTGGGCACCGGGCCCCGTCCAGGCGGTGCCGACCTTCGCGGCCTCCCGGTCGAGGGCGGCCACGGTGGCCCTGACCTGGTCGGCCTGCTGGGTGAACTGGGTGGCCATCTGCTGCATTTCCGCGGGATTGCCGCCGAGCAAGTTCTGGCTCATGCCAGTCTCCTTTGGATCGGTGTCGGGAGGAGTCGCCAAACGAAATCACGATAGGCGTAAGGATCACATGGGTATCCGGATTATGCCGAGCGGCTATGGACGTTCCCTCAGTCGCCGAGAGGTTAAACGCTCTCCATTGTCTTGATTTTTGGTAATTCAAGGGACTGGAGGCGTACGGGTGGCGGGTCCCTCACTTCTCACGATCGGCCGGAGGGCGGGCCCCGTCCCTCACGCCCGGCGGGGAGGAGCCCAGCACCTCCCCGCGATCAGAGGACGCCTACACTCCGTTGAAGGCCCGCCAGTCCTCCGTCCGCACGTACTGGCACGTACTGAAGGGAACGACGTCGGTGCACAAGGTCCTGATCGCCAATCGTGGTGAGATCGCGGTGCGGATCGCCCGCGCCTGCAAGGACGCCGGGCTGGCCAGCGTCGCCGTCTACGCCGACCAGGACCTGGACGCGCTCCACGTCCGGGTCGCGGACGAGGCCCGCGCGCTCGGTGGCGCCACTCCCGCGGAGACCTACCTCGACGCCGGCAAGCTGCTGGGGATCGCCGCGGAGGCCGGGGCCGACGCCGTGCACCCCGGTTACGGCTTCCTGGCCGAGAACGCCGGGTTCGCCCAGGCCGTGATCGACGCGGGCCTCACCTGGATCGGCCCGCCCCCGGCCGCGATCACCGCGCTCGGCGACAAGGTCCAGGCCCGCCACATCGCCCAGAAGGTCGGCGCGCCGCTCGTGGCCGGTACCAAGGACCCGGTCTCCGGGAGCGAGGAGGTCGTCGCCTTCGCCACCGAGCACGGCCTGCCGATCGCGATCAAGGCCGCGTACGGCGGCGGCGGACGCGGGCTGAAGGTCGCGCGCACCCTGGAGGAAATCCCCGAGCTGTACGACAGCGCGGTCCGCGAGGCCGTCACCGCCTTCGGGCGGGGCGAGTGCTTCGTCGAGCGTTACCTGGACCGGCCCCGGCACGTGGAGACCCAGTGCCTGGCCGACTCCCACGGCACGGTGGTCGTGGTGTCCACCCGCGACTGCTCGCTGCAGCGCCGCCACCAGAAGCTGGTCGAGGAGGCCCCGGCCCCCTTCCTGTCGCCCGAGCAGCTCGACCTGCTCAACACCAGCTCCAAGGCGATCCTGAAGGAGGCGGGCTACGTCGGGGCCGGCACGTGCGAGTTCCTGGTCGGCCAGGACGGCACGATCTCCTTCCTGGAGGTCAACACCCGCCTGCAGGTCGAGCACCCGGTGACCGAGGAGGTCGCGGGCGTCGATCTCGTACGGGAGATGTTCCGCGTCGCCGACGGCGAGGAGCTCGGCTACGGCGATCCCGTCCCGCGCGGCCACTCGATCGAGTTCCGGATCAACGCCGAGGACGCCGGGCGCGGCTTCCTGCCCGCCCCCGGCACGATCACGCGCATGAGCGCGCCCTCGGGGCCCGGGGTGCGCCTGGACGCCGGGTACGAGACGGGCATGACCGTCCCGCAGTCCTTCGACTCGCTGATCGCCAAGCTGGTGGTGACCGGAGCCACCCGGGCGCAGGCCCTGGAGCGCTCGCGCAGGGCGCTGGCCGAGTTCGAGATCGACGGCATGCCGACCGTGCTGCCCTTCCACCGGGCCGTGGTGGCCGATCCCGCGTTCACCTCCGAACCCTTCGCCGTCCACACCCGGTGGATCGAGACCGAGTTCGACAACACGATCACGCCGTACGAGGGAGAGCCCGGCACGGCCGAGGAGCCGGGCGAGCGGGAGCGGATCACCGTCGAGGTGGGCGGCAAGCGGCTGGAGGTGGTGCTTCCCCCGGGGTTCGCCGCCGGGAGCGCCGGGAGCGCCGGGAACACCGGGAGCGCGGGCCGAGCCTCGAAGGCGCCGCGCCGGGGTGGCGGGGCGGCCAAAAAGGCCGCGAGCGGCGACTCGCTGGTCAGCCCGATGCAGGGCACGATCGTCAAGGTCGTGGTCGCCGACGGCGACACCGTCGCGGCCGGTGACACGATCGTCGTGCTGGAGGCGATGAAGATGGAGCAGCCCATCGCCGCCCACAAGGCGGGCACCGTCACGGGGCTGGCCGCGTCGGTCGGCCAGAGCATCACCTCGGGCGCCGCGATCTGCGAGATCAAGGACGCCTGAGCGCGCTCGCGGGCCGGTGCCGCCGACATGGTCGGCGGCGTCCGCCTGAGCGCCCCCCGCGGGCCGGAGCCGGTACGAGGGCTGGTACGAGGACCGGCGCGGGCCGGGGTCGGCGCGAGGGCCGATACGAGAGTCGGCGCGGGCCGGGACCGACGCGAGGGCCGATACGAGGACCGGCGCGAGGATCGAGTACCCGGGGCCCCGGTCCGGGGACGTTCGCGGTCTCCGCGCGGGCGGGGCCGGTGCGGCGATCGGATACCGGGTGGCGGAGAGGCGCCTGTCGCGGGCCGTGAGGGGATACGGTCGAGGGGTAGGGAACTCTGCCGTCCACTCATTCGTCTTTCAGGACGAAGGAGGCTTTCTGCCGTGACCATCACAAAAGCCGCGCCAGGTCGTTTCGGTGCCACGATCATGGCATTGTTCGCCGGGCTACTGGCCATGTTCATGATCGCCCCGGCGGCCCACGCCGCGGCGCCAGACCCCAGTGCGATTGTCTCGGAGTTGAAGGACGGGGACCACTTCTACGTCGATCCCGCGGCGAACGTGCCCGCCGACGCCGCCGACGCCATGCGCGGCGCGGCCGAACAGACTTCCTCCGTCTACGTGGCGCTGCTGCCCGGAGGTTCGATCAGCAGCCAGTCCCAGGCGAGGACCCTGCTGACCTCGATCCTCAAGGGCGTCGGCTCCAAGTCCACCGTCCTGGTGATGAACGGCGACGTGCCGTTCGGCGTCAGCAACATCAGGGGCGTCGACGTCGACGAGCTGCTCGGGCGGGCCAAGACCGCCACCAGCCCGACCGACAACGTGATCAACTTCGTCAAGCTGGCCGACGACGCGGCCGTCAGCGGCGGTGCCTCGTCCGGTTCCTCCAGTTCCTCCAGCGGTTCCAGCGGAGGCATCCTGGTCGGCATCCTGGTGCTCGCCCTCGCCGGAGGCGCGGGCATCTTCCTCTACTCCCGCAAGAAGAAGAAGCAGCGCCTGGAGCGCGAGGCCGCCGAGCTGGCCGCGGTCAAGCAGACCGTGGACGAGGACGTCACCAAGTTCGGTGAGGAGATCACCGACCTCGACACCGACGTCAAGCTGCTCAACGACGGCGCCGACCACCAGCAGGACTGGCAGCGCGCCCTCGACTCCTACGAGCGGGCCAAGGTGGAGCTCGCGGCGGTCAAGCGCCCCGACGAGTTCCGCGGCGTGACCACCGCGCTGGAGGAGGGCCGCTACGCCCTCGCCTGCGTGAAGGCGCGCGTCAACCACCAGCCGCTGCCCGAGCGGCGCTCCCCGTGCTTCTTCAACCCGCAGCACGGCCCCTCCGCCCGCGACGTGCGCTGGGCCCCGCCCGGTGGCGCGCTGCGCGACGTGCCCGCCTGCGCGGCCGACGCCGAGGCCGTCGAGCGCGGCTTCGAGCCGCAGACGCGCGAGGTCATGGTCAACGGCCAGCGCCGCCCGTACTACGACGCGGGACCGGCCTACCAGCCCTACGCCTACGGCTACTACGGCGGCTTCGGCGACGTCATGACCGGCATGCTCGTCGGCACGATGATGGGCAGCATGATGAGCGGTGGCTTCGGTTACGGCGGCTACGGCGGCGGCGAGAGCTCCGGCGACTTCGGCGGCGGGGGCGACTTCGGCGGCGGAGGCTGGGGTGACTTCAGCGGCGGAGGCGACTTCGGCGGCGGAGACTTCGGCGGAGGCGACTGGTAGCCGTCCACGACCGGTAACCGTCCACGACGGAACGACCGGCAGGACAGGCAAGGCAGGCAAGGCAGGCAGGACAGAACGAGTGTGACGCCGACGGGCGCGCCTCCTCGGGAGGGGGGCGCGCCCGTCGGCGTCACGTGAGAGCCCGTCGGCGTCACGTGAGAGCCCGTCGGCGTCACGTGAGAGCCCGTCGGGAACCCTGCGGGAGAGCCCGGTCAGGTGCTGTCGCGGACGGTGAGCCTCGGCTGGAGCAGGGTGCCGTCGGGGACGGCCCGGCCCTCCAGCTTCTCCATGAGCAGCCGGACCGCCTGGCGGCCCACCTCCTCGGCCGGGATCAGCACCGAGGTGAGCGGCGGGCTGGCGCGTTCCGCGATGTCGTCGGGGCAGATCGCCACCACGGCGATGTCGCCGGGCACCCGCCTGCCGTACTGGCGCAGCGCACCCAGCACGTGGCCGACCGCGGCCTCGTTGTGCACGACCAGCCCGGACAGACCCGGCCTGGCGTCGAGGAGCGCGGCGATCGCGGCGGACACCTGGTCGAAGTTCTCCTCGCACGGCAGGGCCACCCCGGTCAGCCCGGCCTCGGCCACGGTCGCGGCGAAGCCCTCCCTGGTACGGCGGGCGAAGCCGGTGCCCCGCTCGTAGACGACCGAGGGGGCGCCGAGCAGTGCGACCTCCCGGTGCCCGCGCTCGGCCAGGTGCTCCACGCAGAGCGCGCCCGCCCGCGCGAAGTCGAGGTCGACGCAGGTCAGGCCGGACGGGTCGGCGGGGAACCCGATCAGCACGCTGGGCTCGGCGAGCTCCCGCAGCAGCGGCACCCGGCCGTCGTGGAGCTCCACGTCCATCACCACCAGCCCGTCGACCAGCGCGCTCGCCGCCGCCCTGCGGAGCCCGTCGGAGCCCTCGTCGGCGGTGAGCAGCAGCACGTCGTGGTCGTAGCGCCGCGCGGCGGTGACCACCGAGGTGGCGAACTGCATCAGCACCGGGACGTGCACCCCGGCCCGCAGGGGCAGGACCAGCGCGATGACGTTGGCACGCCTGCTGGCCAGGGCCCGCGCCCCGGCGTTGGGGTGGTACCCCAGGACCCGCACGCTGTCGAGCACCCGGCGCCTGGTGTCGGCCGAGATGGCGCGCTTCCCGCTGAGCACGTACGACACCGTGCTCACCGCGACCCCGGCGTGCCGGGCGACCTCGCTGATGGTCACCGCCCGCCCGCTCACCCGGCCTCGCAGAGGCCCGGGGAGGCTCCGAAGCCCAGGGAGGCGGAGGCGCCGAAGCTCAGGGAGGCGACGGTGATCCCCGCGTTCTCGAACACCACATAAAGATCGTGGACTCCCCGCGCCGCCGCAAGCCCGGTGCGCACCTCGGTGAGGTCGTGGCGGCCCGCCCGGGGGACGGGGAGGTCGCCGACGACGGGCCCGTAGAGGGGGTCGTCCAGGCGCAGGGTGATCACCCCGCCCTCCTCCCCGGCGGCGACGGCGGCGCAGGAGGCGGCCCCGTCCCCCAGGTCGACCGAGCGGAACACGATCCAGGCCCCCTCGGCGGTGGACCGCACGGCGTCGCCGGAGACCCTGGCCGCGTCCACGAACGTCACCGAGTCGTACTCGTCGTGGTCCACGGCGGCGATCGGGCCCGCGAGGACGTCGCGCGGCGGGATCCGCTCGCCGTCGACGTGGAAGGGCGCGCACAGCCGGATGTCCCGCGAGGAGCCGCCGACCATGAGCTTGTGGGGCGCGTCCTCGACGACGAACCGGCTCCTGGTGACGTCCCAGAAGGCGAGCTCCGCGACGTCGAGGCTCCAGTCGACCCGGGTGCTCTCGCCGGGGGCGAGGCGCACCTTGACGAAGCCGCGCAGGCGGCGCAGCGCCTGCTTGACCCGGGAGCTCCGCTGGCGGGTGTAGATCTGGACGACCTCCACCCCCTCCCGGGAGCCGGTGTTGGTGACGGTGACCGAGGCGGTGACCGTGCCGCCCCCGCCGCCCCCGCCGCCCCCGCCGCCCTCACCGCCGTCGCCGCCCTCGCCGCTCTCACCACCCCCGCCGCCCCGGCCGTCCTCGCCGTCCTCCACCGAGACGGCCAGGTCGGCGTACTCGAAGGTGGTGTAGCCGAGGCCGTGGCCGAAGGGGTAGAGCGGGGTCCCCCGGAAGTACTGGTAGGTCGCGTCCGAGGCGATGATGTCGTAGTCGAACAGGTCGGGCAGCTCGCAGGCCGAGCGGTACCAGGTCTGGGTGAGCCTCCCCTCGGGGTCGGCGTCGCCGAACAGCACCTCGGCCAGCGCGTGCCCGTACTCCTGGCCCCCGTGCGAGGACCACAGCACCGCGGGCGGGTCGTCGCCGTCCCAGGTCACCGGGTAGCCGCTGCTGATCACCATCACGGTTCTCGGGTTGGCCTCGCGCACCGCCCCGACGACGGCCTGCTGCGCGGCTGGCAGCGCGAGGTCGAGGCGGTCCTCGGTCTCCCTGCCGTTGACCAGCGGGTGGTCGCCGACGACCACCACGGCCACGTCCGCGGTCGCGGCGAGCGCGGCGGCGGCCTCGGCGCCGCTCACCACCCGCTCCACGGTGAGCCAGGCGGCGGCGTCGGCGTCGTCGGCCAGCCGGAAGACCTCGCCGTCCAGGGCGAGGTAGCGGCCGGTGGAGATGTGCCGGAGCGCGAGCGCGCCCCGGGGACGGTCCTCGGTACGGAAGGTCTGGCGCACCTCCCAGCCGTTGGGACCCGGCTGGTCGTTGACCAGGACCCCGTCGTCGTCGACGGACAGGTGACGCCCGGTCGCCACGGCCCGCAGGGCGTAGCAGCCGCCGCCCCAGTCGAACAGGTCGAACAGGCCGGGCTCGTCGCCGACCCCGAGCGGCCCCCCGTCGGGGTCGGCGACGACGTGACGGCCCTCCGTTCCCTCCGGGAGTCCCTCGACCGTGAGGGTGATCCGGTCCACGGCCTCGCAGAAGACGGTCTCGCACCGCTCGGCGAGCCCGGCGCGGGCGGTGACGGCGTACGGGAGGGTCCCGGAGTACCAGTCCTCCATGAGCGTGTCGCCGAGCTGGCCGATGACCGCGATCCTGCGCACCGAGGCGTCCAGCGGCAGGACGCCGTCGTTGCGCAGCAGCACGATCGAGCGCCGGGCGGCCTCACGGGCCAAGCTCTGGTGCTCCGGGCAGTTGACGACCGCCTCGGTGATGTCGTCGTACGGGGTGGCGGGGTCGAACTCGCCCAGCCGGAAGCGGACGGACAGCGTGTGCCGTACGGCGGCGTCGACGTCCGCCTCGGTGAGCAGGCCGCGCTCCAGCGCGGCGCGGAGGTGGCCGAGGGTGGCCTCGGGCCGGTCGTCGTCCTGGGTGAAGCTGTCGAGCCCGGCTTTGATCGCGTGGGCGTACGCCTCGGGGAGGTCGTCGTGGTAGCCCTGCAGGCCGGTGAGGTTGGCGGGCGCGTACGCGTCGCTGACCACGAGGAGGTCGCCGGGCGCCCAGGCCCGCAGCACCTCGCCGATGAGCGGGCTGAGGTGGGCCGGGCGGCCGTTGACCAGGTTGTACGAGGGCATCACCGCGACCGCGGCGCCGCTCTCCAGGGCGGGCCGGTAGGCCGGGAGCTCGTACTCGCGCAGCACCCGGGGCGGCAGGTCGCTGGAGGTGACGCAGCGGTCGGTCTCGTTGTTGTAGCCGAGGAAGTGCTTGAGGGTGGGCGCGGTCTTCAGCACCGTGGGATCGCTCCCACGAAGCCCGGAGGCGTACGCCGTCGCCATGACGCCGGTCAGCCACGGGTCCTCGGAGTAGCCCTCCTCGTTGCGGCCCCAGCGGGGGTCGCGCAGCGGGTTGACGACCGGGGCCCAGACGTTGAGCCCCGCTCCCGACGGGTCCTTGTGGTGGAAGGCGAGGACCTCGTCGCTCGTGGCCTCGCCGACCCGCCGGACCAGGTCGGGGTCCCAGGTGCTGGCCAGCCCGACCGCCTGCGGGAACACCGTCGCCGGGCCGAGCCAGGCGAGTCCGTGCAACGCCTCGGTGCCGGTACGGAACGGGCCGAGCCCGAGGCGCTCCACCGGCCGCTGGTACTGGTGCAGCAGCCCGATCTTCTCCTCCAGGGTGAGCCGGTCCCGCAGGTCCGCGACGCGCCGGGCGAGGGGGAGTTCCGGGTCACGGAACGGTTCGTTCATCGGGGACCATCCCTTTGAGAGCCCTTTGAGGACGTCGAAGCGCTTCGATTCCGACATGGTTCCAACGCGGTTCCACGCGGCTCCCCGTGGTTCCGGGTTCCCGTGGTTCCGGCACCGGCTCCGACCTGGAAGGACGCCTCAGTCGAAGCGCTTCGACAGTCGGTCCGGGAAAACTCCGTCGCCACCCGCGCGCCCCGGTTGTCCGTTACGCGCGTGTTTCGAACGGAGCTTCCATGAAGGGTGCACTCCCGGATGGCCAAGGTCAAGAGGTGTCCGGCGAACGGCCGCGATCCCCCCGGGCCCGGAGCGGAAGATCCCAGCGAGCGACCCGGATGCCCCGGGATCGGGACGGGAGATCCGCCGGGAGCGTCGTGAATCTAGCTGAAAACAACGTGAATCCAGGGCGATGACCACGACGTCCGAGATGTCAGGCAGATGTCCGGCGGGAGGCGGGTCACGAGACTCGCGGCGGGCATCCAAGCGCGGATCACGAGACCCGGGGCAGGCGTCCTGAGTCCACGGAGTCGAGCACGCGGGCGGCGCCCCCCAGCGCGGCCGCGCCGTATCCGAGTGTGGAGGCCACGACCTGGCAGCCCCCGGCCTCCGGGGCGATCGTGCGCCCCCGGGTCTCGGTCTCCACCGAGGGCAGCAGCCACGGCGCGAGCGGCAC
The DNA here is from genome assembly GCF_040295985.1 of Streptosporangium sp. NPDC002524. Lineage (NCBI taxonomy): Bacteria > Bacillati > Actinomycetota > Actinomycetes > Streptosporangiales > Streptosporangiaceae > Streptosporangium > Streptosporangium sp. NPDC002524. Next base: position 49,750 of record NZ_JBEOWK010000029.1, read on the forward strand.
GTAGTAGCCGCCCAGGATGACCACCTCGGGGTTGAGCAGGTTCGTCATCAGGGCCACGCCCTTGCCGAGGTTGTGGCCCACGGAGCTCAGCAGGGCGAGCGTGCGCGCGTCGCCCGCGCGGGCCAGCCGTACCACCTCGTCGAGCTCGACCTCGACCTCGGCGGGCGAGATCGCGGCGTGTTCCAGCACGGCGCCGATCCCGGCGACGGCCTCCAGGCAGCCCAGGCGCCCGCAGCGGCACTCGGCGCCGAAGGGGTCGAGCTGGATGTGGCCGATCTCGCCGCCGTACCCCTGGCCGCCTCGGCGCAGCCGCCCGTCGAGGATGACCCCGGCCCCGACGCCGATCTCGCCGGTGAGGTAGACGAGGTTGGCCGTCCCGGCGTACGGGCCGAAGCGGTGCTCGGCCAGGGCGGCCAGGTTGGCGTCGTTGTCGACCTGGACGGGGAAGCCCGGGTCGCGCAGGGCCTTGGTGAGGTCGCCGCAGAGGTCGGCGTCGCGCCAGCCGAGGTTGGGCGCGATGCGCACGGTGCCGTCGGTGCCGACGAGCCCCGGCACGCCCACGGTCAGCCCCAGGACCTGGCGCTCCTCCTTGGCCATCCGGGTCACGACGCGCCGGACGATCCCCGCGACGGTGGCCATGGCCTGGCCCGCCGTGCCGGCCGCGCCGGGGAAGGACCTGCGCCAGGACAGCAGCCTCTCCCCCGACAGGTCCACCGCGACCGCGGTGATGTAGTCGACGTTCACCTCGATGCCGATCGCGGCGTACGGCGACCCGTCGAGCACGAGCATCGTGGCGGGGCGGCCGACGCGGTTCTCCGTCAGGCCGGTCTCCCTGACCAGGCGGCGGTCGATCAGATCGGCGACCAGGCTCGACACGGTCGCCTTGTTGAGACCGGTCGACGCCGCGATGTCGGCCCGCGAGCACGGCGCGTGCTCGCGCACGAACCTCAGCACGACGGCGAGGTTGGTGGCCCGCACGTCGGCGAAGTCGGCCGGCCGCGGGTCAGTCGTAGATGTGATCAAGGTGAGTCCCGCTCCCGCTCGGCCAGGCTGGCCCCATCATGCCCCATCGTTCACCAATCCGTGACCGCTCCCCGGCTCCCCGCGATCGGCGATCCCTTGTGGCGGCGGCCACCCTCGACTAATTTGTTTGGTCGAAAGACTAACTAATTCTACCCCGGAGCCGTTCCCCACGACACCCCGGACCCGTCTCGAGACAACGAAGGGAGCGCCCCGTGAAGGATCTTCCCCCGGGCGCGATGACCAGCCGCCGTGGATTCCTCGGGCTGGTGGGACTGAGCGCCGCGACGGTCGCGGGCGGCGGCCTGCTGGGCGCGTGTTCCGCGCCGACCGGTCCCCGGCCCGGCGCCGGGGGCGCCACGGCCGCCGCGGCGGACAAGCTGACGTCCCTCACCCCCACCTACACCGCCTTCCCCGGTATCAAGCCCGATATTCCCGGCACGATCTCCACCCTGCCGGGGGTCCCCGACGTCAGCGGCGGCTTCACCTCCTACCCGGCCACCCCCACCGCCGCGCTCACCCAGAAGGCGGGCAAAGGCGGTACCTACAAGGCCATGACCCCGCTGTGGGGCCCGCCGCCGCCCGGCCTGGCGGACAACTCCTACTTCCAGGCCGTCAACGCCGACATCGGCGCGACCGTGGAGTTCCAGATCACCGACGGCAACGTCTACGGCGACAAGGCCATCGCCAGGCTCGCCGCCGGGGACGTCCCGGAGATCATGGTCATCCCGAGCTGGGAGATCGACAAGATGGCGGACTTCAACACCGCCGTCGACAAGGCCTTCGAGGACCTCACCCCGTACCTGCAGGGCGACAAGGTCAAGCCCTACCCGCTGCTGGCCGCGCTGCCGACGGCCGCGTGGCAGTGGTCGGTATGGAACGACAAGCTCATGGCGGTGCCGTTCCCGACCGAGCCGTACCCCTTCGCACTGCTCTACCGCAAGGACCTGTTCGAGAAGAACGGCTGGAACGCCGCCCCCAAGACCGCCGACGAGCTGTTCGAGCTGGGAAAGGAGATCACCGACGCCAAGGCCAAGCGCTGGGCGTTCGGCAGCATCCACGAGATGATGTGGCCGACCTTCCGCATCCCGCAGGACTGGCGGTACGAGGGCGGCAAGCTCGTCCACAAGTACGAGACCCCCGAGTTCGAGCTGATGCTGGAGTTCATGCGGAAGGTCTTCGCGGAGGGGCTGGTCCACCCGAGCGTCGCCGGGAGCAAGGGCGCCAACGAGAAGGAGCTGATCGGGGCCGGGCAGATCCTGATCTACCGCGACGGGCTGGGCGGCTGGAAGGAGCTCCTGCAGCAGCACCGCGGCAAGAATCCCGCCTTCAGCCTGGGCGCCTTCCCGGTCTTCGCCCACGACGGCGGCACGCCGCTGATGTACCACGGCAACGCGGCGGGCATCTTCACCTTCGTCAAGAAGGGCCTGCCGAAGGAGAGGGTGGAGGAGATCCTCTCCATCCTCAACTGGTGCGCGGCGCCGTACGGGACCAAGGAGTACGAGCTCGCCAACTACGGCGTGGAGGGCGAGCACTTCACCCGGGACGAGAACAACGTCCCGCAGGCGAACGACCTCGGCCGCAAGGAGGTCGCCTACACCTACGGCTTCCTGGGCGGGCGCCCGCTGTACGTGGACTGGCCCTGGCCCGACGCGGTGAAGGCCAACGTCGAGTGGCAGAACGCGAGCTTCCCGTACCTGGAGAAGGGCCCGTTCGACGGGATCAGGATCCAGCGGCCGTCGAGGTACTCCGGGCTGCAGGTTCCCACCGAGGACAAGTTCACCGACATCATGCGCGGCCGGCGGCCGGTGAGCGACGCCAGGCAGATCGCCACGGAGTGGCGGCGGGACGGCGGCGACGAGGCCCGCGACTTCTACCTGAAGGTCCTGCGGGACAACGGCCGTGCTTAGGACGTCGTCGGGCGGGCGAGGAAAAACCGGGCCGGCGGGTGACCTGACCTCACCCGCCGGCGCCGGCACCTCCAAGGATGTCCGTAAAAGGGGTCCGAGGACAAGCCGGGCGCGCCCTCAACCCTTCGGAGCGCGTCTGAAACGTGACTGGCAGCTGCTGCTCATGGCCCTTCCCGCGGTCGGGCTGCTCGTCCTGTTCCACTACGTCCCGCTGCTCGGCAACGTGATCGCGTTCCAGGACTACTCGCCGTACGTGGGCATCGGGGACAGCCCGTGGGTGGGGTTCGCCAACTTCCACTGGCTGGTGTTCGACGCGAGCTTCTGGGACGCGACGCTCAACACCCTGACGATCACCGCGTTCCAGCTGGTCTTCTACTTCCCCGTACCGATCATGCTGGCCGTGCTGCTGGACAGCGTGGTGCGGCCCCGGCTGCGCCTGTTCGTCCAGGGCGTCGTCTACATGCCGCACTTCTTCTCGTGGGTGCTGGTGGTCACGCTGTTCCAGCAGATGTTCGGGGGCGCGGGCCTGCTCTCGCAGGTGCTGCGGGACCACGGGTACGACGGCATCGACATCATGACAAATCCGGATACGTTCATCGCGCTGGTGACGGCGGAGACCGTCTGGAAGGACGCCGGCTGGGGAACGATCATCTTCCTGGCCGCGCTGGCGGCCATCAACCAGAACCTCTACGAGGCCGCCGCCGTCGACGGCGCGAGCCGCTGGCGGCGGCTGTGGCACATCACCCTGCCGGGCCTGCGCCCGGTCATCGTGCTGCTGCTGATCCTGCGCCTCGGCGACGCGCTGAACGTCGGCTTCGAGCAGTTCTTCCTGCAGCGCGACGCGGTCGGCAGGGACGCCGCCGAGGTGCTGGACACGTTCGTGTACTGGCGCACGCTGCTGACCGGCGAGTGGAGCTACGGCGCGGCGGCCGGCCTGGTGAAGGGCCTGGTGGGGCTGGTGCTGATCCTGGTGGCCAACAGGGTCGCCCATCGATTCGGCGAGCAGGGGATCTACAAACGATCATGACGACTCTTCCCCCCTGGGCCGAGCGGCCCAGCCGTGCCGGCGGGCTCCTCAAGGGGCTCGTCCTCACGCTCATCGTCGCGTGCGTGCTCTTCCCCATCTACATGGTCGTGCTGACCAGCCTGTCCACCCAGGAGGCGGTGACGGAGGCCGGCGGCCTGGTCACCGTGCCGGGCGGGCTGTCCCTCGCCGCGTACGAGGAGCTGTTCTCCGGCGGCGTGGTGACCCGGTCGGTCGGGGTCAGCCTCGGCGTGACCGTCGTCGGCACGGCGATCAGCCTCACCGTCACCGTGCTGGCCGCCTACGGGCTGTCGCGGCCGGGGTCGCTGCTGCACCGGCCGATGCTCTTCCTGATCCTGCTGACGTTCCTGTTCGGCCCGGGGATGATCCCGAACTACCTGCTGGTCAGCTCGCTGGGGCTGATCGACACGTACTGGTCGCTCATCCTGCCCGGCGCGGTCACCGCGTTCAACCTCGTGGTGATGCGGGCGTTCTTCATGAACATCCCCCAGGAGGTGAGCGACAGCGCCCGCATCGACGGCGCGAGCGAGTTCCGTATCCTGCGCACCATCGTGCTGCCCATGTCGAAGGGCGTCACGGCCGTCATCGGCATGTTCTACGCGGTCGGCTACTGGAACTCGTTCTTCAACGCCGTCCTCTACCTGAACGACAACGCCAAGTGGCCGCTGCAGGTGGTGCTGCGGCAGTACGTGCTCCAGGGCCAGTCGCTGATCGCCGGCCAGACCGGCGTCGGCACCGTCGCCGGCCAGACCCCGCCGCCGAGCCTCGCCATCCAGATGGCCATCATCGTCGTCGCGCTGCTCCCGGTGCTGTTCGTCTACCCGTTCGTCCAGCGGCACTTCACCAAGGGGGTGATCATCGGCGCCGTCAAGGGGTGAGCCGTCCCGTCAAGGGCTTGGCGACGCCGTCAGGGGCTGGGCGGCCCCGGCCGCCCGGAGGGCGGGTTCTCCCGCCGAAGGGCACGCTCCCTGGCGAGCTCCTCCTGCAGGTCGCGGACCTGTTGCTGCAGGGTGAAGATCCGGCGTACGGCGGCGAGGCTCATGCCCTCGCCCACGAGACGGATGGCGTCCTGGAGGTCGCCGATCTCGTGGCGGGTGTAGCGGCGCTGGCCACCGGTGGAGCGGGCCGGGCTGACCACGTCGTGCTCGTCGAGCCTGCGCAGGAACGCCTGCTCGACGTCGAGCATGTCGGCGACCTGGCCGACGGAGTACAGCGGGGCGTGCTCGTCGTCGAAGGGCAACCGGGCCATCACCGCTCCTTTCCCGTGTGGGGGTTCGCTGGATTCTTACGGGAGGTCCGAGACGGTGACGGGGGCGGTGACGGGGGCGGGAAACGCGCGGGGGTGGGCGCCGGAACCCGGCACCCACCCCGAGGAGGTCCTTCGGTCGGACCCCGGACCTCACGCCTTGATCGACCTCTGGTCGGACGCGTTCTCGGCCATCTGGATCGCGACCTTGCGGGGCTTGGCCCGCTCGATGACCGGGATGCGCACCGCCAGGACGCCGTTGGAGTAGGCGGCGTCGATCTTCTCGCTGTCGAGGTGCTCGGACAGGTAGACGCGGCGGGTGAAGGTGCCCATCGGACGCTCCCGGACGAACAGGCGGTCGTCCTCCCCGTACTCCTCCTCGCGACCGGCGCTCACCGAGAGCACCCCGCGGTCGACGGTCACCTCGATGGTGTCGGGGTCGATGCCCGGGAGGTCGAACTTCAGGAGGACGTCGTCCTTGCGCCGGACACCGTCCAGCGGCATGGCGCGGCCCGCGGCCTCACCGGACCCCAGGGCCTGACGCGCGAGCCGGTCGAACTGGCGGTCGAACTCCTGGATGAACGGGTCGATCGACGTCAGCAGCATCGGTAACCACCTCCGTGTGAACTGGCAGGTATCCTCAAGCCTGCCTTCTCGAAAACCTCTTAGTTCAGTTATAGGTTAGCGGTATGCCGGTTCGCAAGTACCCTCACGAAAATTCTTGGAGCGGCGTCAGGCTCCCCTGGTCAGGGCGCCGAACTCGGCGTCGGTCAGCTCGACGGCCGCGGCGGCGACGTTGTCCTCCAGGTGGGCGACCGACGAGGTGCCGGGAATGGGCAGCATCACCGGCGAACGACGCAGCAGCCACGCCAGCGCGAGCTGCGACGGGGTGGCGCCGTGTTCCTTGGCCGCCGCGGCGAGCGGGCCGCCCTCGGCCGCGAGCGCGCCGGTCGCGAGCGGGAACCACGGGATGAAGGCGATACCGTTGGCCTCGGAGTACTCCAGCAGCGGCTCGGCGTCGCGGTGCGCGAGGTTGAAGAGGTTCTGCACCGAGACGATCGTCGCCGACTTCCCCGCCTCCTCGACGTCCTCGACGCTGACCTCGCTGAGACCGATGTGCCGGATCTTGCCCTCCCGCTGCATCAGCGCGAGCTCACCGACCTGGTCGGCGACGGGGACCTCGGGGTCGATGCGGTGCAGCTGCAGCAGGTCGATCCGCTCGACGCCGAGGTGGCGCAGACTCAGCTCGACCTGCTGGCGCAGGTACTCGGGGCGGCCCACCGGCGTCCAGAGCCCGGGGCCCTGCCGGGTGAACCCCGCCTTGGTCGCGATGACCACGTCGTCGGCGTAGGGGCGCAGCGCCTTCTTGATGAGCAGCTCCGCGACGAACGGGCCGTAGGAGTCGGCGGTGTCGATGAAGTTCACCCCGAGCTCGACGGCCCTGCGCAGGACGCGGACCGCCTCCTCCGGGTCGCGCGGGTCTCCCCACACGCCCTCGCCGGTGAGCTGCATCGTCCCGTAACCCAGGCGGTTGACGGTGAGGTCTCCCCCGATGGTGAACCGGCCCGACGCTTCGGCGGGACGAGTCGTGGTCGTCATGGTGTCCTCCCGGGACTAGGCCTGATGTTCATGGTTCGCAACAGCATGGCGATGAGGCCGATTCCCCCTCTTGAACCCCGTACTCGTGAATCTTGTGGCACACACCCGCAAAACACCCCAGACAGGGCGGGCCAGGTGACATCACCCGACGCCACCCGACGCCGCGCGCGAGGATCGGACTTCCTCACGGCACGAGGTGAGACCCGCGAACCGGACGGGCCGGGAACGCGTCCGGGCGACAAGCGCGAGGACCTCGCCGTCGCGACACCGGCCCGTTGTCCGTGACACCGGCCCGCCGTCGTGACGCCGGTCCACCGTCGTGACATCGGCCCATTGCCGTGACGCCGGTCCGTTGTCGGGGTGTGACGCGATGTCGCCGTGGCGTGCCGCGTTTTTGTCGGTGGGCTGTCGTAGCGTCGGTGCCCACGGCCGTGGCGGACATGTCGTGGACGGATCGGCTCCGAGCCCGGTCGGACGATCAGAAACGTGGCCGCGCTGTCGAGCCGGCTCGGCACCGGCCCGGAAAGGAACGCCGATGAGTGGTGTACGAGTGCTGGTTGGCACGCGCAAGGGCGCGTTCATCCTGACCTCCGACGAAAAGCGTGAGCGATGGGACGTCAGCGGCCCCCATTTCGGGGGCTGGGAGATCTACCACCTCACCGGTTCCCCCGCCGACCCGTCCCGGCTCTACATGTCGCAGTCCGGCGGCTGGTTCGGGCAGGTGATCCAGCGCTCCGACGACGGCGGCGCGACGTGGGAGGCGGTCGGTAACCGGTTCCAGTACGACGGCGTCCCCGGCACCCACCAGTGGTACGACGGCACCCCGCACCCGTGGGAGTTCAACCGGGTCTGGCACCTGGAGCCGTCGCTCACCGATCCCGACACGGTGTACGCCGGGGTCGAGGACGCCGCCCTGTTCCGCTCGGTCGACGGCGGGCACAGCTGGCAGGAGCTGGCCGGGTTGCGCGAGCACCGCTCCGGGCCCTCCTGGCAGCCGGGCGCCGGCGGGATGTGCCTGCACACGATCGTCGCCGACCCGCGCGATCCCGCCCGCGTCACCGTGGCGATCTCGGCGGCGGGCGTGTTCAGGACCGACGACTCCGGCAAGAGCTGGCAGCCGGCGAACCGCGGCCTGCGCTCCGAGGGCATCCCCGACCAGGACGCCGAGGTCGGCCACTGCGTCCACCACATCGCCGCGCACCCGTCGCGCCCGGACGTGCTCTTCATGCAGAAGCACTGGGACGTCATGCGCAGCGACGACGCCGGCGACTCGTGGTACGAGATCAGCGGCGACCTGCCCAGCGACTTCGGGTTCCCGATCGCCGTGCACGCGCACGAGCCGGACACCGTCTACGTCGTGCCCATCAAGAGCGACTCCGAGCACTACCCGCCGGAGGGAAAGCTGCGGGTGTACCGCAGCCGGACGGGCGGAAACGAGTGGGAGCCGCTCACCAAGGGGTTGCCGCAGAGCCACTGCTACGTCAACGTGCTGCGCGACGCGATGGCCGTCGACACGCTGGACTCGTGCGGCGTCTACTTCGGCACCACCGGCGGGCAGGTGTATGCCTCGTCCGACTCCGGCGACAGCTGGGCGCCCATCGTCCGGGACCTTCCGGCCGTGCTGTCCGTCGAAGTGCAGACGCTGCCATGATCCGCGTGGTGCTTCCCGCACATCTGCGCAACCTCGCGAGCACCGAAGGCGAGGTGGAGCTCCAGATCCAGGGCGAGGCCACGCAGCGCTCGGTCCTCGACGCGCTTGAGGCCCGCTACCCGATGTTGCGCGGGACGATCCGCGACCACGACACGCAGCGGCGCCGCCCGTTCGTGCGGTTCTTCGCCTGCGAGCGGGACCTGTCCCACGAGCCACCGGACACCCCGCTGCCCGAGCCGGTCGCGACGGGAGCCGAGCCGTTCATGGTGGTGGGGGCGATGGCGGGCGGTTAGCCCCGGACGCCTCCGTCCACGGTCCGCCCGACGCCCGCAGCCACGGGGTGAGCGCCACGTCGGTCGCCCGGTGGACGGCCGCTCGCACCTCGGCCGGGTCCCCGATCTGGTCGGGGTCGTCGAGCAGCACCTGCAGCGCGCTCGTGACCGCGCCGACGAACGCCCCGGTGAGCGCCGCCGCGCTCACCCTGTCGAGCCGCTCGGGGAACGCCGAGGCCAGATGCCCGGCGATTTCTCGCTGCGCGTCGAACTGGAGCTGAAGCGCCCGCCCGCGTACCACCGGCACGGTCCGTATCAACCTCAGCCGTAGCGCGGCGAGCCGGCTCGTCAGGTCGTCGCCGTCGTCGCCGACCTTGCGCAGCGCGCGCAGCAGCACCTCGGCCGGGCCGTCGTCCGGGCCGCGTGACGCGATGGCCTCGATCGCCGCCCTGACCCGCGCGTCGCCCTCCGGGAACAGCAGCTCCTCCTTGCTGGCGAAGTAGCTGAAGAACGTGCGTGTGCCGATGTCGGCCGCGGCGGCGATGTCGGCGATGGTCGTCTCGTCGTAGCCGTCGCGCTCGAACAGTTCCGCCGCGGCGTCGACGAGGGCCTGGCGGACGCGGGCCCGCTTGCGATCGCGAAGAGACACGCGCCCCAGCGTACGGCACCCGACGCGGACAAGCACCCGACGCAAGTACGCAACCGATGCGGATGAGCAACCGATGCGTATAAGCAATCGATGTTAGTCAGCACTCATTGCAGAACTGCACTGAGTGCGGTTATGGTGTGGGCATGTCCTCTCGCAGCGTGCTGATCTCCGGCGGCGGCATCGCCGGCCCCACCCTGGCCTACTGGCTGGCCCGCCACGGGTTCCGGCCCACCGTCGTGGAGCGGGCGCAGGGCCTGCGCTCCAGCGGCAACCCCGTCGACGTGCGCGGACCCGCCCTGCCGGTGGCCGAGGAGATGGGCATCATGCCCCGCCTGCGCGACGTCGCCACCCGGGCGACCGCGATGAGCATCGTCGACGCCTCCGGACGGCAGGTCGCCCGGGTGGCCCTGCCCGCCACCCGCAGCGCCGCCGGCAACCGGGAGGTCGAGCTCCCGCGCGGCGACCTGGCCGCCGTCCTCCACGAGTCCGCCCGCGACGACGCCGAGTTCCTGTTCGACGACACGATCGTCACCCTGCGGCAGGACGAGCACGGCGTCGACGTCACCTTCGACCGCGCCGAACCGCGCCGCTTCGACCTGGTCATCGGTGCCGACGGGCTCCACTCCGCGGTACGGCGGCTGGCGTTCGGCCCGGAGTCCGGCTTCGTACGGCACATGGGCCTCTACGTCGCGACCCTGCCCCTCGGCGGCCCGGCCGGCAACCCGCACGACGTGCTCACGTACAACGTCCCGGGCAGGCTCGTCTCCATCCATCCGTCACGGGGTCACGCGCTGGCCGCCTTCATCTTCCACGGCCCGGCGATCAGCGGCCTCGACCACCGCGACACCGAGCGGCACCGGCGGATCGTCACCGACGCCTACGCGGGCGTCGGCTGGCGGGTGCCGGAGCTGCTCGACCGGCTCCGGAAGACCGAGGATCTCTACTTCGACTCGGTCAGTCACGTGCGGCTGCCCACCTGGGCGCGGGGCCGCGTCGCGCTGCTCGGCGACGCGGCGTCGTGCGTGTCGCTGTTCGGCGACGGCTCCAGCCTCGCCATCGCCGGTGCCCACACCCTCGCCAAGGCGCTCGCCGCGCGACCGGCCGACCACGCGGAGGCGTTCCGCCACTACGAGACCGAGCACCGCGCCCTGGTCGATCCGAAGCAGCGCGGCATCGGCCGGGCCACGGCATTGCTCGTCCCCAAAACGCGGCTCGGAATCACCGCCCGCGACCTCGCCGCTCGCGTCTGGTCCAGCCGACGGTGACCCCCTGAAAAGCCTCTTCGCGCATTGATCACTACGGAACAAGGCGTGACCCACCCGTATGGTTCTCGCATGACCCAGAGCCTCAGGCTGGCGCCCATCACCTCCGCCAACATCGAGGCGGCCGTCTCCGTGGAGGTCCGCCCCGGCCAGGAGCGCTTCGTCTCGCCGGTGGTGAAGTCGCTGGCCGAGGCCTACGTCCACCCGGAGGTGGCCTGGCCGCGTCTCATCCTCGACGGCGACCGTCCCGTGGGCTTCCTCATGGCCTTCCTCGACATCGACTGGAACGGCGAGGGGGCCGACTTCCGGTCCGGCCTGTGGCGCCTCAACGTGTCAGCCGACGCGCAAGGACGTGGTGTCGGCCGCTTCGCCGTCGAATCGGTGGCCGCCGAGATCAGGCGTCGCGGCGGCACCCGGCTGTACGTCACGTGGGAGCCGGGAGAGGGCGGCCCCGAGGACTTCTACCTCAAGCTCGGGTTCCGGCTCACCGGCGAGAAAAGTGGGGGCGAGACGGTCGGGGTGCTGGATCTGACGCGGGCGTGATCGCGAACCGTCGTGAGGGGCCGTCGCGGTGGACGCGCCCTCGAAGGTCGAAAGCGAGCGTCCCGGACAGGGGCTCGCCCTGATCGTGGCCGCCCGGGAGCCGTGACGTGTACGGCCGGAGCCTGACCGTGTACGGCCGGGAGCCTGACCGTGTACGGCCGGGAGCCGTGACCGTTTACGGCCGGGTCACCCTGGGCGACGCGGCCACCCGGCGAGCCAACGGCCGGTGAGCCGGGCGGCATCGATCAGCCCTAGACGGTGGTGATGACGATCGGGACGCCCGAGCCCACCAGTTCGACGCCCGTGATCCGCGCGGTCCCCGAGACGGTCACCCGCAGGCCCTCCCCCTCGGGGACCGCGATGATCGTGGTGTCCCCGTCGAGGTCGGAGACGGTGGTACGGATCTCACGATTTTCCTCGGAGCCGGAGCCGGAGCCTGAGCCGGAGTCGGAACCCGGACCGGAGCCCGGACCGGAGCCCGGACCGGTGTACGGACCGGTGTACGGACCCGCTTCCGGGCCGGAACCGCCGCCGACGCCGTACGCGACCAGGATGATCTCCCCGAACGGCCCGTCCCCGACGGTCCCGCCCGGGTCGGCGAGCACCGGGACGATCGCGCCGCGCCGGGCGAAGAGCGGGACGCGGTCCAGCGGCGTGGCGGCCGTGACGTACCGGCCGCCGGGCAGGATCTCGCCCGTCCAGTGGTCCACCCACTCCCCCTCCGGCAGGTAGACCCTCCTGACCTGCTCCGGCGAGGTCATCGGCGCCACCAGCAGGTCGCGGCCGAGGAGGTACTGCAGGTCGGCCTGCCAGGCCACCGGGTCGTCCGGGTGGTCCACGCACAGCGCCCGCATCATCGGCGCCCCGGTCCTGGCCGCCTCGACGGCCGCCGTGTAGATGTACGGCATGAGCCGGTAGCGCAGCCGTAGCGCCTCGACCGCCGCCGCCTCGACCTCGGGGAACTCCCACGGCTCCCGGCTGGTGGTGCCGTGCAGGCGCAGCAGCGGGGAGAGCGCGCCGAACTGGGTCCACCTGACGTACAGGTCGTCGCTGGGCCGTCCGGTGAACCCGCCCGCGTCGTGGCTCCAGAACGGGACGCCGGACAGCCCGTGCGCCAGCCCGCCGCGCAGCGTGCTGCCCATCGCGGCGTAGCTGGTGTAGGTGTCGCCGCTCCACTGCGCCGAGTGCCGCTGCCCGCCGAGGAACGACGAGCGCGCCCAGACCATGCCGTGCCCGGCTACCTCCCCGGTCACCTCGGAGACGGCGTCGTTGAACAGCAGCGTGTAGACGTTGTGCAGGTCGGTGCCCGACATGCCGTTGGCCGCGACCGCGTCGTGCGGCACACCCTCGGCGAAGTCGGTCTTGAAGACCTGGACGCCCTGTTCGAGCAGCGGGCGGAGCAGCCCCTTGAACCACTCCACGGCGGCGGGGTTGGTGAAGTCGACGATGCCGCAGGCCGGGTAGGAGCCGTGCCAGCAGTCGGCCACGTAGACCTCGCCATCAGCCTTTTTCAGGAAATATCCGCTTTCGGCGGCGGGTGAGAAGGCCGGGCTGAGGTGGGAGATGTACGGGTTCATCCACAGGCAGACTTTGAAGCCCATCGCGTCCAGCTCGGCCAGCATCCCGGCGGGATCCGGAAAGCCCTCCGCGTCCCAGCGCATGTCCGACCAGTGCCCGTCCGTCTGCCAGTACGTGTCCAGGTGGAGCACGTCGCACGGGATCCCGCGCTCGCGGATCCGCCGCGCCCTCGCCATCACCCGCTCCTGGGTGTCGACGAAGAACCCCGAGGAGATCCAGGTGCCGAACGCCCACTTCGGCGGGAGCAGCGGGCGGCAGGTCAGCAGGTCGTACCGGCCGAGCACCTCCGCCGGGGTGGGCCCGGCGATCACGTAGTAGTCGATCAGGTCGTCCGGGACCACGATCTGCACGCAGCTGTGCGTCGACTGGCACACGTCGAACTCCACCGGCGTCCCGCTGTCCACCAGCACGCCGTAACCCCTGCTGGACAGGTAGAACGGGATGTTCTTGTACGCCCGCTGCGACTCGGCGCCGAAGGCGTCGAAGTTCCACATCACCGGCCGCTGGCCACGCTTGTCGAGGCGGGTGAACGACTCGCCGAACCCGGCGAACGCCTCGTCGGCGGGGGCCGCGAAGCTCTCGTGGTAACCGGCCACCGCGCCGTCCACGCTGGAGCGGCCGAACGGCAGCGTGCGCAACCGGCCGCTGATGTCGGTGTGCCCCCGGTCCTGCTCCAGCAGCGGCGCCCCGCTCGCGTCGGTGAACCTCAGGTGCCAGGGCGCCAAGGTGATCTCCGCGCGGAGCGAGCCCGCGTCGAGCAGGATCGTCCCGTCGCGGCTCTCCACCCGCGCCCCGGCGAACGTGCCCGGCGTGACCATGGAGATGGCGGCGGCCGACCTGGTCCGCGCGTCCGCGTCCTCCCCGAGCCTGACCCGGATCACGCCCTCGCCCGCCACCCCCACCTGGACCACGAGCGTCTCCTCGGCCGAGGTCACCGCCTTGAGGATCACCCCGGCCGCGTCGGAGGCCACCGGCTCCGCCGAGATCAGCGCCGACAGGCCCTCCTCGCCGTGCGAACGGACGGGCAGCTCCGGCGGGTCGGCGACGAAGTACTCGTGCGCGACCAACGGGGGGCGATAGGGCATGGAGACTCCAGCGCTCAGGCTTCCGTTTGCTGAATTAGTTTTACGTCCAAACCAACAAACGTCAATGCCCCGACCTGCCGCGACCCACCCGCGCCCCTCCCCCGGCATCGTCCCCTTGAACGGACCGGCGACCCGTGATAATTAGTTTAGCCTCCATCCAAATAGAGGAGTGGCCGTGGACTGGCCTGGGCGGTTCGGCGGGCTGTGCCACGGCGGGGACTACAACCCCGAGCAGTGGCCGGAGGAGGTCTGGAAGGAGGACGTCGCGCTGATGCGGCGGGCCGGGGTGAACCTGGTCAGCGTCGGGGTGTTCTCCTGGGCCCGGCTGGAGCCCTCACCCGGCGTCCACGACTTCGGGTGGCTCGACCGCGTCCTCGACCTGCTGCACGACGGCGGGATCGGGGTCAACCTCGCCACCCCGACCGCATCCCCGCCCCCCTGGTTCGGCCTGGCCCACCCCGACGCCCTCACCGTCACCGCCGACGGCACCCGGCTCACCCACGGCAGCCGCGACACCTACTGCGTGCACGCCCCCGCCTACCGGGCCGCCTCCGTCCGCATCGCCGGAACCCTCGCCGAGCGCTACCGCGACCACCCCGCGCTCGCCATGTGGCACGTCCACAACGAGTACGGCACCGCCTGCCACTGCGAGCACGCCGCCTCTGCCTTCAGGACCTGGCTGCGCGCGCGGCACGGCACCCTGGACGCGCTGAACGACGCCTGGACCACCTCGTTCTGGAGCCAGCGCTACTCCGCGTGGGAGCAGGTCACCCCGCCCCGCGCCACCCAGTACCTACCCAACCCCTCCCAGGTCCTCGACTTCCGCCGGTTCGTCTCCGACGCGATGCTCGGCCACTTCCGCGAGCAGAAGGCCGTGCTGCGCGAGCTCACCCCGGCCGTCCCGGTCACCACGAACTTCGTCCTCGGCGACTGGGTGCCGGTAAACCACCGCCACTGGGCGGCCGAGGTCGACCTCGTCGCGATCGACCACTACCCGTCGTCCGACCCGCCCGCGGAAACCGCCTTCGCCGCCGACCTGGCCCGAGGCTGGGCCTCACCCCCGGCACATTCCGCAACCACCGACCCGGCACACAGCCCAACCGTGGACCCGACACACGTCCCAGGCTCGACCCCTGAGCACAGCCCAACCATCAGCCCGAGCCTGGCCCCGGAGCACGCCCCCAAACCCTGGCTGCTGATGGAGCAGGCGGTCGTCACCTACACCGGCCCCCGGATGCTCGCCAAACGCCCCGGTGAGATCACCAGGCTGAGCCTGTCGCACATCGCGCGGGGCTCTCAGGGAGCCATGTTCTTCCAGTGGCGCGCCTCCCGGGGCGGCGCCGAACTCTGGTACGGCGGCATGGTCCCGCACGCCGGACCCGACTCCCGGATCTTCCGCGAGATCTGCGACCTGGGCGCGCTCCTGCCCTCCCTGACGGACGCCTGCGCGGCCCCCGTAGAGGCCGGGGCCGCGATCCTCTGGGACGCCGAGGTGGGCTGGGCGCTCCAGTCCCCCGGCCTGCCCTCCACCGAGCTGAACTACGCCGAGACCGTACGCCAGGCCCACCGGGTCCTGTACAGGCACGGCGTCACCGCCGACCTCGTCCACCCCTCGTCCGACCTTTCGGCGTACCCGCTCGTGCTCGTCCCCGCCCTCTATCTCATCTCGGACGCCGACGCCGACAACCTGCGCCGCTACGTCTCGGGCGGCGGCACCCTCGTGGTCTCCTACCTCAGCGGCGTCGCCGACGAACACGCCCGCGTCCGCCTCGGCGGTTACCCCGGCGCCCTCCGCGACCTCCTCGGCATCAGAGTCGAGGAGTTCCACCCCCTCCCTCCCGACTTCACCCTCACCCTGTCCACCCCGGACAACCAACTGGGTACCGGAACGTTCTGGAGCGAGCACCTCCACCTCGAAGGCGCCGAGGCCCTCGCCGTCTACACCGGCCCGCACGCCTCCGGCACCCCCCTCGCCGGGCAACCCGCCGTCACCCGCCACTCATACGGCTCCGGCACCGCCCTCTACGTTTCCACCCGCCTGTCCGACACCGCGTACGCCCACCTGCTGGGCCTGCGACCAACCCCCGTGGAACTCGTACGACGCGGCGAGTGGCTCTTCGCCATCAACCATGGCGACGAGGCGCAGGAGGCGGCGGGCCTGCACCTGCCTCCGGGCGGTTTCTCCGTACGACCGCGTTAGGCGTGTTCTCCCTCCGGAAACGGGGCCATCGCCGCGTCCGGTCCCGCGGGCCTCGCCCACCGAGTGTCAGCGCGGGGCGATGTGCCGTCAGCCCTCCGCAGGCCGCAGGAACGCCAGCACCGCGTCCGTGAACTCCCGTGGCCGGACGTCGTGCACCAGATGTCCTGCCTCGACGGTGACCACGCGGGCGTCGGGGATGCGCCGCGCCATCTCCGCGATCCGGTCCTGCGGCACGTGGCTCAGCGACCCGCCCGCCACGATGAGGGTCGGCGAGGTGATCTCGCCGAGCCGGTCCAGCCACACCGGGTCGGGGTCGTCGATCTGCTTCCTGACGGCGAGCACCATCTCCCAGTCGAAGGACAGCGGGCCGTCCGGCCTGACCGGTACGGTCCGCTCCCGGGGAAGCGGCGCCGAGACGTCCTCCAGGACCAGCCGGTCCACCCGCTCCGGGTGTCCCTCGGCGAGCAGGTACGCCACGAACCCGCCCAGCGAGTGCCCGACCAGGGTCACCCGGTCCAGCCCCAGGGCGTCCAGGAAGCCGAGCACGTCGTCACGCATGAGTTCCAGGGAGTACTCACCGGGCCAGGCGCTTTCCCCGTGTCCGCGCAGATCCGGCACGTAGACCCGCCAGTGGCGCTCGAAGGCGCCCAGCACGCCGTCCCAGTCGGCCGCGTCCTTGCCCAGCGCGTGCAGCAGGACGAGCGGCGAGGCGTCGGCGGCCCCGGACACCCGGTACGCCAGCTCGATCCCGCCCACGTCGACCCTGCGATGATCAGCCATGTCCCAACGATACCGACGGGGCTCCCACCGCCGGTGACGCGGTTCGGTACGCGGTGTCGACGGCCGCCCGCTCGTGAGCGGCGTCCCCCACCCCGCGCCGTCGCGACTCTGGTGCCGGTCCAGGACGGCGCCGGGAACGACCTCGGCGTCGCGGCGCCGGTTCGGAACGGGTGACTTGTCGCGCGTACCGGGGATTCCCACGTCATTGAGGGGCTATGAGGAGCAACAGGCCACGTGCACCTATCACGCCCGGTCTCGCCTCGTTGACCGCGATAACTATGCGCCCCGGCTCGCGTGATCGAAATCCATAAGACTTGCGGTCATGAGAATGTGGATCGAGCTGGTGGCGGTCGTCGTGGAGGATTACGACCGGGCCATCGAGTTCTTCACCGAGGCACTGGGTTTCGAGCTGGCCGAGGACTCGCCGTCGCTGACGAACGACGGCCGCCCGAAGCGGTGGGTCGTCGTCCGGCCGCCTGGAGGTGAGACCGGCGTCCTCCTCGCCCGCGCGGACGGCGAGCGGCAGGCCGCCGTCGCCGGGGAGCAGTTCGCCGGGCGGGTGGGCCTCTTCCTGCGGGTGGACGACTTCGACGCCGCGTACGCGCGGATGGTCGCGGCCGGCGTCGAGTTCGTGACCGAGCCGCGCACCGAGCCGTACGGGCGGATCGCCGTCTTCCTGGACATCTCCGGCAACCGGTGGGACCTGCTCGGCCCGGCCTGAACGCGACCGGCGACCGTCGCGCGGTGCAGGCGGATCCCGGCGGAAAGCGGGTCCCGGTAGAAGGTCTGCTCGCGAGTGCCTGACGAAAGAGCGCATAACGGAAAAGGTGCAAGCGAGTATCTAGCGTGATGCAATGGTCCGCTGACACGATCGGGGCTGCTTTGAAGGAGGCTCCCGTGCGTCGTTCCATCCCCCTGGCTCTCATCGTCGCGATCTTCGCGCTGTCGGGGACAGTGATCTCTCCCGCCCAGGCCGCGGCCGGGCCGTGCAAGCCCGGTCAGGGCGTCAACCTGCGCGGCAAGGACTTCACCCGGGGTGCCCAGCTCCCCGCCACCCTGCGCTGCGCCGACCTGACCAAGGCCAAGCTGGACGGCGTGGAGCTGCTCCAGAAGGACCTCACCGGAGCGATCCTGCGCGGCGCCTCGCTCAAGCAGGCCAACCTCACCCAGGCCACACTGAAGTACGCCGACCTGCGCGGTGCTAATTTCACCGAGGCCGACCTGGGACAGATGCACGCCGACCACGCCGACATGCGGGAAGCGATCCTGACCGACGCCGAGGCGGGGCAGGCGGAGTTCCCGCACGCGAACCTGACCGGGGCGACCCTGACCAGGGCCGAGCTGACCCAGGTCGACTTCACCAACGCCAAGCTGATCGACGCCGACCTGGAGGAGAGCACCCCCGGCCAGCTCAAGGCGCGCAAGGCCGACTTCACCCGGGCCAAGCTCCGCGAGGCCAAGATGAGCCAGGCGAACCTGCGCAACGCGACGTTCAAGGACGCCGACGTGAGCGAAGCCGAGTTCACCCAGGCCGAGCTGGACGGCGCCGACTTCACCGGCGCGCTGGTCGAGGGGGCGTCCTTCATCCAGGCCGACGACGTCGACCTCACCGGCTCCAAGGGCAAGCCCACGGGCATCACCGTCGCGGTGCCGACCTCGCTGCCCGACCTCGACATCTTCGGAGCCAAGGAGACGGACGCCCCGGAGGACGAGACCACCCCGAGGAGCGGTCCGTCCGTGGGACTGGTCATGGTGGTGCTCAGCGCCGTAGGCCTGGCGCTGACCGTGGTGGCCTGGGGCGTCAGCGCCCAGCGGCGGACCCGGCGCAACGCCCGGTTCGTCCTGATGCGACGCGGTGCCGAGGAGGACATCACCCGGCTGGGCGAGGGGATCGACCAGCTCGACTACGAGTTCCAGGTGAGCGGGCGCGGCGGCATGACCGCCGACCGCGACTGGCGCCTCGCGCTCGACGCCTACGAGGCGGCCAAGCAGGCCCTGCTGGTCGCCCGCCGCCCGGAGGAGCTGCACTTCGTGGCCCGCGCCGTCCAGGACGGCGGAGCCGCCCTGAACCGCCTCCGCTCCCGCGTGCACTGACAGGGCCGCTGAGAGGCCCACCGGCAAGTTCACGGGGAGGGCCTCCGGCAGGAACCAGGGGTCAGCGGCCGTTCCCCGAGGCGCGGAGGTAGCGGGCGCGCATGCTCTCGCTGGCGACGGGACCGGCGGCGAAGACGAACTCCTCGCTGGAGTCGAGGCGGCGGCCGGTGGCGGCGTCGACGACGGCGGGCTCGACCTCCTCGCCGGTGGCGGCGTCGACGAGGATCATGGCGCGCTGCGACGGGTCGAGCCGGGAGTTGCCCCAGGCGGCGAGGGCGACGATCACCGGGCGCAGGGACCGGCCCAGCTCGGTCAGGACGTACTCGTGGCGGGTGGGGTTGCTCTGGTAGGCACGGCGCTCCATCAGCCCGTCTGCGACGAGGGTCTTGAGGCGGCTGGTCAGCATGCTGGAGGAGATACCCAGGTTCTCCTGGAACTCGTCGAAGCGGGTGTAGCCGTCGAAGGCGTCGTGCAGGATCAGCAGCGTCCACCACTCCCCAACGTGCGCCACCGTCGTCGACAGCGGGCATTCACGATCTTCCAGTCTGATCCGGCTCGCCACCGTGACCCCTCCCCTGCCAGTTACTGCTAAAGTCGAAGTGACTCACTCCTATTTTAGCAGTAACTCGGGGTGCGGGCCTCGCCATGCCCGTACCCGGGACGGAGCACACCGTGGAGACCTTCATGAGCGACTCGCTCGGCGGCCACCGATCTCTGACCTCGCTCGCCGGTCCGGCCGCCTGACCCCACCCACCGACCCCTGACCCCGCTCACCGGTCCGGACGTCTGATCCCAGCCACCGACGTGGCCGTCCGGCCCGACCGGTCTCACTCACCAACACGGAAGGAAGCGTCCTCATGTCCGACGTACCCACCATCCCGAGCGCCGTCCGCCGCTACTTCGAGCTGGCCGCCCTGCCCGACCAGGACCCCTACTTCGCGCTGTTCGCGGACGACGCGACCGTGGAGGACGAGGGCGCCGAGCACCACGGCATCGCCGCGATCCGCGCCTGGCGCTCCGGCGTGCCCGACGTCACCTACACCGTCACCGGCGCCGACCTGACCGACGACGGCGCCACCCTGGCCACCGCGGACATCTCCGGCGACTTCCCCGGCAGCCCGGTGACCCTGCGGTTCCGTTTCGAGTACGGCGACGACGGGCGCGTCCGCGTCCTGCGCATCCGTCCCTGACCCCGGCAGCGGTCAGATGCCGCTGGGGGTCATCGGCTGCATGAGGCGGCGGGCGGCCTCGGTGACGGAGCCGGACAGGGAGGGATAGACCGCGAAGGTGTGGGCGATCTGGTCGACCGTCAACCTCTGCTGGACGGCGACCGAGACCGCCAGGATCAGCTCCGACGCGCGGGGGGCGACCACCACGCCGCCCAGGATGATGCCGGTGTTCGGGCGGCAGAACAGCTTCACGAAACCGTCGTTGAACCCCTGCATCTTGGCGCGGGCGTTGGTGGCCAGCGGCAGCTTGACGATGTTGGCCTCGATCTCCCCGTTCTCGATCGCCCGCTCGGCGATGCCCACGGCGGCGATCTCGGGGTCGGTGAAGATGGCGGAGGCGACGGTGGCCAGGCGGAGCGGGTGCACGGCCTCGCCGAGGGCGTGCCAGACGGCGATCCGGCCCTGCATCGCGGCGACCGAGGCGAGCATCAGGACCCCGGTGCAGTCCCCGGCCGCGTAGACGCCGGGCGCGGAGGTGCGGGAGACCTTGTCGACCTGGATGAAGCCGCCCTTGTCGAGGGTGACCCCGGCCTCCTCGAGGCCGATCCCGGCGGTGTTGGGGACCATGCCGACCGTCATGAGGCAGTGGCTGCCCTCGGCGGTCCGGCCGTCCTCCAGGGTGACGACCACGCCGTCGGGGGTGCGCTTGACGGACTCGGCGCGGGAACGGCCCATCACGTTCATGCCACGGCGCCGGTAGACCTCTTCGAGGACCTCGGCGGCGTCGGCGTCCTCGTTCGGCATCATGCGGTCGCGGGAGGAGACGAGCGTGACCTCCGAGCCCAGCGAGCGGTAGGCGCCCGCGAACTCGGCGCCCGTGACGCCGGAGCCGACCACGATGAGGTGCTCGGGCAGCTCCTCCAGGTCGTACAGCTGGCGCCAGGTGAGGATGCGCTCGCCGTCGGGCTCGGCGCCGGTCAGGATGCGCGGGGTCGCACCGGTCGCCACGATGACGACGTCCGCGCGGATCGTCCGGTCCCCGGCCCTGACCACCTGCGGGTCGACGAGCCGTCCCGGGGCCTTGATCACCTCGACGCCCTCCGCCGCCAGCCGGGCGGCGATGTCGGCGGACTGCGCGCGGGCGAGATCCTTGACGCGCCTGTTCACCAGCGGCATGTCGGCGATGACCCCGCCGACGTCGCCGTCGGGGCCGCCGGTGTAGTGGACCCCCAGCATGCTGGCGTCGAGGAGCGCCTGCTTGCGCACCGAGGTGGCGATCAGCGTCTTGGACGGTACGCAGTCGGTGAGGACGCAGGCCCCGCCGGGGCCGTCCTGTTCGACCACGGTGACCTGCGCTCCCAGTTGGGCGGCGACCAGCGCCGCCTCGTATCCGCCGGGACCGCCACCGATGATCACTATCCTCGTCACATAGCCCATTCTCCCGCATGATGGGACCGGACCTCGCTCGGCATCCCTCCTAAACCACGAAACCCCCACAAAACCATCGGGATTCCACGAGACATCGGCGTGGCTTCGAAGCCGGGTGAGTGTCTCGCGGATCTTGGATTAGTGTTTGTCTCCGTGCCTGTCTACGCCGCTTACGGCAGCAACATGGACCCGAAGCAGATGGCCCAGCGGGCCCCTCACTCCCCGATCAGGGGGACGGGCTGGCTCCAGGGCTGGCGCCTGACCTTCGGCGGGAACGACCTGGGCTGGGAGGGCGCGCTCGCCTCCATCGTCGAGGACGCCGCCGACCAGGTTTTCGTCGTCCTCTACGACGTGCCCGAGTGGGACGAGAGCTCCCTCGACCAGTGGGAGGGCGCGGCCCGGGGCCTGTACCACAAGGTCAAACTCCGGGTGCAGACCATGGAGGGCGAGGTCGTGGCGTGGTTCTACGTGCTCGACGGGTACGAGGGCGGGCTGCCCTCGGCCCGCTACCTCGGCATCCTGGCCGAGGCCGCCGAGCGCGCCGGTGCCCCCGACGACTACGTCAGGGAGCTGCGCGGCCGTCCCTGCACCTCCCTGGGGAGCTGAGAGCGCCTTCCCCGGGATCTCCGGCCCGACGGCCTGATGGCCCGACGGCCTGATGACCTGATAGCCCGATGGCCCGACGGCTCGGCGGCTCAGCACCTCGGCGGCTCGGCGGCTTGATGACCCGACGGCCCGATGACCCGGCGCGTCACCGGCCGCGCGCGAGCCCGCGCGGGAGGTGGCGTTAACCGGCACGCCATCCCGCCTTCACCTGGAAAAATGCCATGATCTCAGGATGAGGGACACACCCGTCGACAACGGTGAGACCGGGCGCGGGTCATCCCTGCGCGAGGTGACCTGGCTGTTCCTGCGGCTCGGCGTCATCGCCTTCGGCGGTCCCGCGGCGCACATCGCGATGATGCACGACGAGGTGGTACGGCGGCGCGGCTGGCTGACCGAGCAGCGCTTCCTCGACCTGGTCGGCGCGACGAACCTCATCCCCGGCCCCTCCTCCACGGAGCTGGCCATCCACCTCGGCCACGAGCGCGCCCGGTGGCGCGGCCTGGTGTCGGCCGGAGTCTGCTTCATCCTGCCCGCCGCGCTCATGGTCGGCGCGCTGGCGGCCCTGTACGTCGGCTACGGCCGCACCCCCGAGGTCACCGGGATCCTGTACGGCATCAGGCCGGTCGTCGTCGCGATCATCGCGTGGGCCCTGTTCTCCCTGGTCCGTACCGCGTTGAAGACCACGTATCTGTGGATCCTGGCCGGAGGCGTCCTGACGGCCTACCTGCTCGGCGTGAACGAGCTGCTCCTGCTCGCCGCCGGGGGCCTGCTGACCGTGGCGGTGCGGACGGCCTCCCTCCGGCGTTCCCGCCCGCGCGGGCCCGGACGGGAGCCCCCCGGGGAAGCCGGGGACGGCTCGCGGACCTCGCGGGCGTTGCTGGCCGCGCCGCTGGCCCTGGCCGGTGGCCAGGACCCCGACCAGCTGCTCCGCCTCTTCCTCACCATGCTCAAGATCGGAGCCGTCCTGTACGGGAGCGGCTACGTCCTGCTGGCCTTCCTGGAGGGCGACTTCGTCGAGCGGCTCGGCTGGCTCACCCCCGCCCAGCTCGCCGACGCCGTCTCGATCGGCCAGTTCACCCCGGGCCCGGTGTTCACCACGGCCACCTTCGTCGGCTACCTGGTCGCCGGAGCCCCGGGGGCCGTCCTCGCCACGGTTGCGATCTTCCTGCCGAGTTTCCTGCTGGTCGGGCTGCTCACCAGGATCACCGACCGGATCAGGTCGAGGGCCTGGTCGAGCGCGCTGCTCGACGGGGTGAACGCCGCCGCGCTGGCGCTGATGGCCGGAGTCATGCTCCAGCTCGGCCGTATCTCCCTGGTCGATCCGCTCACCTGGGCACTGACGGCCGGAACGCTGCTGGCTCTGTGGAGGACGAAGTTGAACTCCGCGTGGCTGATCGCGGCGGGGGCCGGGGTCGGCCTGGTTTCGGTGATCGCCACCCGGCTCGCCTGACGATCCGGCCCGGTTCGTGACCGCTCGGCCCGGCTCTGTTCAGCTCGACCTGGCTCCGTTCAGCTCGGCGTGACGGTTCGGGGCGTGGCCGTACCCTCCGCTGAGCAGGAGACACGGCGTGGCGCGAAGGCGGATGACCGGTACGCTCAGTGACGTGACCAATGACCCTTATGCACTCGCCAACGACGCCGCGGAGGCGCTGAGAAGCGCTGTCGGCGTGGATTCCTTCGACGTCGCGCTGGTGATGGGGTCCGGCTGGGTCCCGGCCGCCGACGCGATCGGCGAGACGGTCGCCGAGATCCCGGTGACGGACCTGCCCGGCTTCGCGCCGCCCGCCGTGCAGGGCCACGCGGGCCGGATCCGCGCCGTACGGACCGGGTCGGGCAAGAACGTGCTGATCTTCCTCGGCCGCACCCACCTCTACGAGGGCCGCGGCGTGGAGCCGGTCGTGCACGGCGTACGGACCGCGATCAGGGCCGGGGCGGGCACGGTCGTGCTGACCAACGCCGCCGGGGGCCTGCGCCCCGAGACCCAGGAGGTCGGCGAGGCGGTGCTGATCAGTGACCACATCAACCTGACCGGTGCCAGCCCGATCACCGGCGCCACCTTCGTCGACCTCACCGACGTCTACACCCCGCGCCTGCGCGCGCTGGCCCGCGAGGCCGACCCCTCACTGACCGAGGGCGTCTACGTGGCCTTCCGCGGCCCGACGTACGAGACCCCGGCCGAGGTCCGCATGTGCCGCATCCTCGGCGGCGACATGGTGGGCATGTCCACCGTGCTGGAGGCCATCGCGGCCCGCGAGGGCGGCGCCGAGGTGCTGGGCATCTCCCTGGTCACGAACCCGGGTGCCGGGCTGGTGGGCGAGCCGCTCAACCACGAGGAGGTGCTGGAGGTCGGCCGGGCCACCGCCACGCGCATGGGCGGCCTGCTGGCCGGTGTCGTGGGCAAGCTGTAGGACGGCGGGCGAGGCTCGGTTTCGGCAGGCTGTAGAACGGTGAGCGAGGCCAGGCTTCGGCAAGCTGCAGGACGGCGAGCGGCGCCCGGCTTCGGCAGGCTGCAGGACGGCGGGCGGCGCCCGGCTTCGGCAGGCTGTGAGGCGGCGGGCGACGCCCGGTTTTCGAGAACCACCCTGGCTTCAGGGATCAGAGCGGTTAAAGGGATCAACAGGAGGCGGGCCCGGCGAGCGGACGGGCCCCCGCCCCGAGAGGTGACGATGAGCAGCGATCTCGCAGGGCTCGCCCGTTCCTGGCTGGCCCAGGACCCCGACCCCGACACGCGCGCCGAGCTGGCGAAGCTGCTGGAGAGCGGTGACGGCGACGCGCTGCGCGAGCGGTTCGGGTCCAGACTGGAGTTCGGCACCGCCGGGCTCCGGGGCGAGCTGGGAGCCGGGCCCAACCGGATGAACCGGGTGACCGTCATGCGCGCCGCGGCCGGGCTGGCCCGCGTCCTCGGTCCCGGCAGACACGTCGTGATCGGCTACGACGCCCGGCACAAGTCGGACGCCTTCGCCCGCGACACCGCGGCCGTGCTCACCGGGGCCGGGCTGCGCGCCTCGGTCCTCCCCGGGCCGCTGCCCACCCCCGTGCTGGCCTTCGCCGTCCGCCACCTCGGCGCCGACGCGGGCGTGACCGTCACCGCCAGCCACAACCCGCCCCGCGACAACGGCTACAAGGTCTACTGGGGCGACGGCTCCCAGATCGTGCCGCCGGTGGACGCGGAGATCTCCGCCGCCATCGACGCGACGGGCCCGGTCTCCGAGCTGCCCCTCGGCTCCCTCGGCGACCCCTCCTGGAACGAGCTGGACGACGACGTCGTGGCCGCCTACCTGGAGGCGGTGACCGCGCTCCCGATCGGTGACGCGCGCGAGCTGCGGGTGGCGTACACCCCGCTGCACGGCGTGGGCGGCGAGACCCTGGCCAGGGCCTTCGCCGCCGCCGGGTTCGACGCGCCCGCGACCGTCGAGGCGCAGGCCGAGCCCGATCCCAACTTCCCCACCGTCGCCTTCCCCAACCCGGAGGAGCCCGGCGCGATGGACCTCGCGCTGGAGCTCGCGGAGCGGATCGGCGCCGACCTGATCCTGGCCAACGACCCCGACGCGGACCGCTGCGCGGTGGGCGTGCCGCTGCCCGGCGGCGGCTACCGGATGCTGACCGGCGACGAGGTGGGCGCCCTGCTGGGCGAGCACGTGATCCGTCAGACCTTGGGCGACGGCCGCCTGGTGGCGACCACCATCGTGTCCTCGTCCCTGCTCGGCAAGATCGCGGCCGGGTACGGGGTGCGCTACGCCGAGACCCTGACCGGCTTCAAGTGGATCATGAAGGCCGGTGACGGCC
The DNA here is from genome assembly GCF_040295985.1 of Streptosporangium sp. NPDC002524. Classification (NCBI taxonomy): domain Bacteria; kingdom Bacillati; phylum Actinomycetota; class Actinomycetes; order Streptosporangiales; family Streptosporangiaceae; genus Streptosporangium; species Streptosporangium sp. NPDC002524. The sequence continues at coordinate 75,673 of NZ_JBEOWK010000029.1, forward strand.
TGCTGTTCGGGTACGAGGAGGCGCTGGGGTACAGCGTCGGCTCCGGCCTCGGGCTGCCCGTGCACGACAAGGACGGCATCGGGGCGGCGCTGACCGTGGCCGGGATCGCCGCGCGGGCCAAGCTGGAGGGCCGCGGCCTGCTCGACCTCCTGGACGACCTGGCCCGCCGTCACGGCCTGCACGCCACGTCCCAGCTGTCGTTCCGGGTGGCCGACCTGTCGCTGATCACCGGGGCGATGGCCCGCCTGCGGGCCACGCCGCCCGCGCGGCTCGGCGGTCGCGAGGTCGAAACGGCCGACGACCTGAGCCTCGGCGCGGGCGGGCTGCCGCCCACCGACGGCCTCCGCTACCACCTGGCCGGGGGCGCCCGGGTCGTCGTCCGCCCCTCGGGTACCGAGCCCAAGCTCAAGTGCTACCTGGAGGTCGTGGTCCCGGTGACCGGCGAGGTCTCCGCCGCCCGCGCGCGGGCCGTACGGGATCTCGACGCCCTGAAGGCCGATCTGACGGAGGCACTCGGCCTCTGACCTCGCCGGGGCCGGCGCGAGAGGCCACCGCCGGCCCTGCCATCTGTCGGCCCGGTCAACCGTCGGCCTGATCAATCGTCAGGCCGGAAACGGTCAACGGTCAGTGGGGCAGTCGGTCAATTGGCCAGTGGGTCAGTTGCGTTAGGCGACGAAGGTGGCGACCACCAGCAGGACCGCGACCGCGCAGGCCGCCAGGGCACTCGGCGCCCAGGTCACCTTGAGCGCACCGGTCCTCGCCCCGGCGCCCGCCCCCGTCCCAGCACCGGTGCCGGTCCCAGCGCCAGCCCCGGTGCCGGTCCCGGCCTCGGGGTCCGCCCCGGTCGCCGCCGGGGTTCCGGCCGCCGCCGACGTTCCGGTCACTCCCGACGTCTCGGCCGTCGCCGGAGTCTCGGCCGCCTTCCGGGCCTCGGTCAGCGCGGCCGCGCGCTTAGCGGCCTCCGCGCGTTCGGTGATCTGCTCGGCCACCCAGTCGGCGTGGGTCTTTCCCGCCAGCGCCTCGGCGGCGGCCTGCTCGCCCTTCGGGCGGACCGGCTCGGTCCTGAAACGGCCCCGCGCGGGCGCGGACGTGGACCGCCCCCTGCGCGCCGCCGCCGCCCGCTCCCGGGCCGAGGCCTGCGGCACCCAGCAGCGGACCTTCTCATCGCCGGAGACGATCGTGACCGAGTGGGAGACCGTGACCTCGTCCACGTCCCGCCAGGCCACGAAGGCGTTCCGCAGCGGGTTGCGGACCAGGACGCCCTCCTCAGACAGGATGACCGCCGGGCGCAGGCAGGTGACGAAGACCAGCGCGGTCAGCACCCCCAGCACCGCCGCGGCGACCATCGACGCGTGCCCGCTGTAGCGGAGGATCAGATCGACCGCGTTGAACGCGGCGAAGGCCATCCAGACCCAGCCGACGACCGTCGCGAGGGTGGAGCGGAACACCTGCTTCATCGGGAGAGCTCACTTCACTCGTACGAACCCGCTCACGCCTACGCCTGCCACTTGAGGCGCGCGAAACCGGGCTTGATGACACCGTTGATGAGCGACAGGCGCTCGTCGAACGGCAGGAACGCGGACTTCATGGCGTTGACGGTGAACCACAGCATGTCGTCCCAGCCGTAGCCGAACGCCTCCGACAGCTTGGCGAACTCCTCGGAGACGGACGTGCCGCTCATCAGCCGGTTGTCGGTGTTGACCGTGACCCGGAAGTTCAGGCGGCGCAGCAGGCCGATCGGGTGCTCGGCGATGGAGGCCGCCGCGCCGGTCTGCAGGTTGGACGTCGGGCACATCTCCAGCGGGATGCGCTTGTCGCGGACGTAGGCCGCCAGACGGCCCAGCTTGGGCTCCCCGTCGCCCTGGACGGAGATGTCGTCGATGATCCGTACGCCGTGGCCGAGCCGGTCGGCGCCGCACCACTGGATCGCCTGCCAGATCGACGGCAGGCCGAACGCCTCGCCCGCGTGGATGGTGAAGTGGGCGTTCTCCCGCTGGAGGTACTCGAAGGCGTCCAGGTGGCGGGTGGGAGGGTAGCCCGCCTCCGCTCCGGCGATGTCGAACCCGGCCACCCCGGCGTCGCGGTAGCGGACCGCGAGCTCGGCGATCTCCATGGACCTGGCCTGGTGGCGCATCGCGGTGAGCAGCGTGCCCACCCGGATGCCGCGCCCCTCGGAACCGGCGCCGAAGCCCTCCTGCACGGCCTCGATGACCTCTTCGAGGCTCAGGCCCGCGGAGGTGTGCTGCTCGGGCGCGTACCGCACCTCGGCGTAGACGACGCCGTCGTCCGCCAGGTCCTCCGCGCACTCGGCGGCGACCCTGACCAGGGCCTCGCGCGTCTGCATGACGCCGACCGTGTGGTCGAAGGTCTCCAGGTAACGTTCCAGGGAGCCGGAGTCGGCGGACTCCCTGAACCAGGCGCGCAGGCTCTCCGTCTCGGTCGCGGGCAGCCTGTCGTAGCCCGACTCGCGGGCCAGGTCGATGATGGTCTCCGGCCGCAGGCCACCGTCGAGGTGATCGTGGAGCAACACCTTCGGAGCCAGGCGGATCTGCTCGAAAGTGGGTAGCTGACTCATTTCGCAACCTTACCGTCAGTAGCCTGACCGGCCGGACCGTGCGAAGACGCCGCCACGGCCCGGCCTCGGGATGTTCACGCGGCTGTCCCCCCACGGGGGACGTCGCGCCGATCCCGGCACGGAGACGCCGGGATCGGTGGGTGACGAACGGTCAACGGCCGTCGCCGGCCGTGACCCTTCGTCCTGTCACGCGCCGTCCTGTCACGCGCCGTCTGTCACTCGTCGTCTCACTCGTCGTCTCACGCGTCGTCTCACTCGTCGCGGTTGACGGTCTCCGGGGAGAAGGCGGGCAGGCAGACGGCGACGTACTCGGCGCCGTCGGGGCCGGAGCTGTAGCGGATCCGCTCCCCCGGCTCGCACACGAACACCTGCCCCGTGCCGACCTCGGTGGTGCCCCCGTCGTGCTCCACGATGACGGTGCCCTTGAGCACCAGCGTGTACTCGGCGAACTCCGGCGTCTGGGCGGGCTCGTCCCACCCGGCCGGGGCCTTCATGTGCGCGATCGAGATCCCGGCGTCACCGGTGTTGGCCAGACCGACGTATTCGTCGATCGTCTTGCCCCCCGGAACGGGAATCCGTGTCGCGCTATCGATTTTGCGTACCATCGGACCAGTCTGTCACCGGTCTCAGGGCGCGGCGCCTCTCGGCGCCCCCGACACTTCCCGTACGCGACCCGGCGGGCGGCTAGTGCGCGATGTCGACGACCAGCCGGTACGGGTTCTTCTGCTCCAGCACCCGGAACGGCGCCTTGCGGCCGAGGACGACGCCCACGCTCACCACGCCCTCGAAGTCGCCTGTCCTGACCACGTTCCGGACGTTGCCCAGCTTGGTCTGGAAGATCGGGCCGCCCGTCCAGGTGGGCTTGCCCGCCTCGGTGTGCGCGACGGCCGGGGTGATCGTCAGCTGCAGGTAGGCCCCGCCCTTGACGTCGACCGCGTCCCCCGAGCCGTCCTGGACGAGCTTGGGCACCCACCGCGCGGTGTAGCCGGGCAGGTCGCCCTTGAGGTCGATCACCACCCGGTCGAACCCCTTGTGCCTCCCGAACCGGGCTCCGGTGACGGTCGGCTGGGTCTCGATGGCGCGGTCGACCTCGATCTCCTTGGTGCTCGTCGGCGGAAGCAGCCCGGCCGCGACGGTGGAGGGCGTCGAGGACGTGGGGAGCGGTGTGGTCACCGGATCCGCCGGGGCCGTGGTCGCCGGGCCCGCCGAGTCCGCCGGGGACGGGGTCGCGGTCTGCGTGGCCGAGCCGCAGCCGGCCGCCAGCAGGAGCGGGGAGATGAGCGCGAGGGAAACGAGGGTGCGGTTCATGTGAGCCTCCTGCCCCGTTAGATGCTCAGGTCTCCGGAGAGGTTCACCCCCCGGCCGTCCGCGTGCGCCCTGGCCGGATCGTGACACCTCGCCGAGGGGAGAGTCAAGCACCCGGTCGTGGCGCGCGCCGTCGGGCTCGCGTCCCCGTCCCTGTCCCCGTGTGGGACGGGGAACGCGAGTGGTGCCCGGCGGCCCGGCCTCCCGCCCTCCTAGGCGGTCTCCAGCACCTTCTCCCTCTCCCCTTCCTCCCTCTCCCCCTCGGCGGGTGCGCGGCGGGCGCGGAGGCCGGTGAGGGCGACCAGCAGGCCGACCACGGCGAGGATCCCCGAGACCGTGATCGCGGCACGGAAGGTGCCGATGGGGTCGGCCCCCGTACCGGAGGTGAGGACCGCCGTCACGACGGCCAGCACGACCGCCCCGCCGACCTGCCCCGAGGTGTTGAGCAGCCCCGAGGCCAGGCCCTGCTCGTCGTCGGCCACCCCGTTGGTGGCCTGGATGTTCAGGGAGGGGAAGGACAGGGCGAACGCGATGCCCAGCAGGACCATGCCGGGGATGATCAACGTGGCCAGGCTGGGCTCGCCGTTGATCCGGAGGAAGAACGCGTACCCGGCGGCGAGGGCGGCCGAGCCGACCACGATCAGCCGGGCGGTACCGAACCGGTCGGCCAGCTTGCCCATCCTGGTGGAGGTGACCGCCACCAGGAGCCCTGCGGGCAGGAAGGCCAGCGCGGTCTCCAGGGCCGACCAGTGCAGGAAGTTCTGGAAGTACTGCATGGCGACGAACTGGAAGCCCACGTAGGAGCCGAACAGGATCACGAGTCCCAGGTTGGCGCGGACGATCGGGCCGGAGCGCAGGATGCCGAGGCGTACCAGCGGGTGCTTGACGCGCTGCTCGGTGAGGACGAAGACGGCCAGCAGCAGGGCGGCTCCCAGCAGCGAGGCGATCGTGCGCGGCGAGCCCCAGCCCGCGCCGGGCGCCTCCACCACGGCGTAGACGAGCAGCAGCATGGAGCCGGTGATGGTGACGGCGCCGATGAGGTCGTGGCCGCCCTCGGCGCGCTCCTCCCGCTGCCTGGGAAGGAACTTCAGGGCCGCCACCAGCGCGATGATCGCGACGGGGACCGGCATGAGGAACGTCCAGCGCCAGCCGAGCTCGGTCAGGAATCCGGAGATGACCAGGCCCAGGGAGAACCCGCTGGCGCCCGAGGCGGTGAAGACGCTGAGAGCCCTGTTGCGGGCAGGTCCCTCGGCGAAGGTCGTGGTGATGATGGAGAGCGCGGCGGGCGCGGTGAAGGCGGCGCTGACGCCCTTGACGAAGCGGGCCGCGATCAGCAGCGTGCCGTCGTCGACGAGGCCGCCGAGGAGCGAGGCCACGGCGAAGACCGCGAGGGCGACCAGAAAGACCCTGCGACGCCCGAGCAGGTCGGCGGTCCGGCCGCCGAGGAGGAGCAGCCCGCCGTAGCCGAGCACGTAGCCGCTGACCACCCACTGCAGGGAGGACGTGGACAGCCCCAGGTCCGCCTGGATGGACGGCAGGGCGACTCCCACCATCGAGACGTCGAGCGCGTCGAGGAAGATCACGGCGCAGAGCACGGTGAGCGCGGCCCACAGGCCCGCGCCCCAGCGCTCGTCGGGCGGCGCGACCGGCGGCACGGGTGGTGCCGGCGAAACGGACGCGGCAGAGGGGGCGGGCGAAACAGATGCGACCGACGGATCGGGTGGAGCCGTCGAGGTCGGTGAAGGGGTCATGTCGACCGACACTACATGCAAGCACATCTAATGCAAAAGCATTTAATTCCTGTGCATTTAATGTTCACGCATGGTACGATCCGCGGCATGAACGAGGAGGACCCGGTCCGCGCGTGGCGTGAGGTGCTCGCCAAGTACGCCACGACCGCCTGCGCGCTGGAACGCGAACTCTCCGAGCGGCACCGGCTCGGCATGAGCGAGTTCGAGGTCCTGGAGCGGATGGTCGAGGGCGGCCAGGGCAAATACCGGGTTCAGGAGATCGCCGACGCGGTCCATCTGAGCCAGAGCGCCTGCTCCCGGCTGATCGCCCGCCTGGAGAAGGCGGGCCTGGTGACCCGCCGCATCTGCGAGGACGACCGGCGCGGCATCTTCGTCGGCATCACCGAGGACGGCCGCGAGCGCCACGCGACCGCCCTGCCCACCCACCGCGCCGTGATCGGCGAGATCTTCGGCTCACCGGCCCGCGAGGCGCAGCGGGAGAGCGCCCCGGCCCGCTGAGCACACCGGCCAGCTGAACGCACCGGCCCGCTGAACGCACCGGGACGTTGAGCACACCGGCCCGCTGAGCACACTGGCCCGCTGAACGCACCGGGACGTTGAGTGCACCGGCCCGCTGAGCGCACCGGGACGCGGACCGGGAAGGCCTCCCCGACGCCGGTGTCAGGCGGGACGCGGTCGATCACCAGACGGTGTCAGGCGGTGACGCGGTCGATCACCAGAGGCAGCAGGTCCGGGTCGGCGGTCTCGCCGACGGTGTAGGCGCCTTCCAGGGCGGCGAGCGCCCGCTCGAAGCGCGCGGTCTCGTCGGCGTGCAGCGTCATCAGCGGCTGTCCCGCGCGGACCAGGTCCCCCGGCTTGGCGTGCAGCACGATGCCCGCGCCGAACGACACCGGGTCCTCCTTGCGCGCCCGGCCCGCGCCGAGCCGCCAGGCCGCCAGGCCCACGCCGTACGCGTCGAGCCTGGACAGGACGCCCGACGAGGGCACGGTGATCTCCATCGTCTCGGCGGCCCTGGGCAGCAGGGCGTCGGGGTCGCCGCCCTGGGCGGCGATCATCCGGCGCCAGGCGTCCATCGCCGAGCCGTCCGCGAGGGCGCGCTCGGGATCCTTGCCCCCGGACAGGCCCGCCGCCCGGAGCATCTCCCGCGCCAGCCGCACGGTCAGCTCGACCACGTCGGCGGGCCCGCCCCCGGCGAGCACCTCGACCGACTCGGTGACCTCCAGGGCGTTGCCCACGGCCCGGCCCAGCGGCCGGTCCATCGCGGTCAGCAGCGCGACCGTGTTGACCCCGGCGTCGGTGCCGAGCTCGACCATGTTCGTGGCCAGCTCGCGGGCCTGTTCCACGGTCTTCATGAAGGCCCCGGAACCGACCTTGACGTCCAGGACGAGCGCGCCGGTGCCCTCCGCGATCTTCTTCGACATGATCGAGGAGGCGATCAGCGGGATCGCCTCGACGGTGCCGGTGACGTCGCGGAGCGCGTACAGCTTCTTGTCGGCGGGGGCGAGGCCGTCCCCGGCCGCGCAGATGACCGCTCCGGCCTTGCCGAGCACGTCGAGCATCCCGTCGCTGGACAGGGACGCCTGCCAGCCGGGGATGGACTCCAGCTTGTCCAGGGTGCCGCCGGTGTGGCCGAGTCCCCTGCCGGACAGCTGGGGCACGTACCCCCCGCACGCGGCGACCAGCGGCGCCAGCGGGAGCGTGATCTTGTCACCGACGCCGCCGGTGGAGTGCTTGTCGGTGGTGGCCCCCGGCAGCGAGGACCAGTCCATCCTGGACCCGGAGCGGATCATGGCCTGGGTCCATTCGGCGATCTCCCGCCGGTTCATGCCGTTGAGCAGGATCGCCATCGCGAGCGCGGACATCTGCTCGTCGGCGACGACGCCCTTGGTGTAGGCGTCGATCACCCAGTCGATCTGCTCCGCCGACAGCTCCCTGCCGTCCCTCTTGGTGACGATGACGTCGATGGCGTCCATGCTCAGGCCCCCCGGCTCAGGTCGTCGGGCCCGAAGGCGTAGGGGAGGATCTCCGCCATCGGCTTCGGGCCGTCGATGGTCTCCAGCAGCAGCTCCGGGCCGCCGAACTCGTACAGGAGCTGACGGCACCTGCCGCACGGCATGAGGAGCTCCTCGTGCCCGTCGACGCAGGTGAACGCGACGAGACGGCCGCCGCCCGTCGCCCGCAGCGATGACACCAGGCCGCACTCCGCGCACAGCCCGAGGCCGTAGGAGGCGTTCTCGACGTTGCAGCCGGACACGATCCGCCCGTCGTCCACCAGCGCGGCGGCACCGACGGGGAACTTGGAGTAGGGGGCGTAGGCGTGGCCCATGGCCCGCACGGCCTCGGCCTTCAGCGCCGCCCAGTCGATGCCCGCCCCGGCGACCGCCTTACCGCCCGGCCCGGCGACCGGCCCGCTGCCCGTCCCGGCACCCGTCTCGGTGCTCATCTCACCGCCCGCCCCACTGCCTGTCGCGCGCTCGTCCCACTGCCTGTCCCGGTGCCCATCTCGCCGCCCATCGAATCGGATCCGCTCGTGAGGTGCCGCGTGACGGTCACTTACCCTGTCCCCTGCGGTACGGCACGCCGACGGCGGCCGGCGCCCGGAGCCGTTGCGCCGCCAGCGACAGCACCAGCAGCGTGGTGATGTGCGGGGTGACGGAGGTGAACTCCGAGGGGATGGAGTCGGTCAGCGCGAACACCACGAACACGGCGACCGTCGCGACCCCGGTGATCAGCGCGGCCCGCGCCCGTTGCTGCCGTACGAGCTGGTAGACCGCGACCGCGGCGAGCAGGATCGTCACCACGAGCAGCAGCGCGTGCACCGACTCGCCGCCCCTGCGCAGCTGGAGCGCGTCGGTGTAGCCGAACAGCACCGCGCCCCCGGCCAGCCCGCCCGGCCGCCAGTTACCGAAGATCATGGCGGCGAGGCCGATGAAGCCGCGCCCGCCGGTCTGTCCCTCGCGGTAGGCGCTGGCGGCCACCTGCGCGAGGAACGCGCCGCCGATGCCCGCGAGGGCACCGGAGATGATCACCGCGATGTACTTGTAGGTGTAGACGTTGACGCCCAGCGACTCCGCGGCCACCGGGCTCTCCCCGCAGGAGCGCAGGCGCAGGCCGAACGCCGTACGCCACAGCACGTAGTACGAGAGCGGGACGAGCAGGATCGCCACGATCGTCAGCGGCGAGACGTTCGTGATCAGGCCGCGCAGGATGCCCGCCACGTCCGACAGCAGGAACCACTGCCTGGCCTCCAGCGCCCTGAGCGGGTCCCCGATCCACTGCGGCACGCTCAACAGTTCGAGCTTGGGCACGGGAGGCGACTGGGAGTCGCCGCCGCCCGGCATCTCGGCGAAGGTGATCTTGGACAGGAACTGGGTGACGCCCTGGCCCAGGATGGTGATCGCGACACCGGAGATGATGTGGTCGACGCCGAACGTCACGGTGGCGATCGCGTGCAGCAGGCCGCCCACGGCCCCGCCGATCGCGCCCGCGAGGACGCCCGCCCAGGGGTTGCCGAACTGGAGCGCGCCCCAGGCGCCGCACCAGGTGCCCATGATCATCATGCCTTCGAGGCCGATGTTGACCACTCCGGCCCGCTCGGCCCACAGGCCGCCCAGACCGGCCAGGCCGATGGGGATGGCGAGCGCGATGGAGGCGTTGATCGCGCCCGCGGAGGTGAGGTCGACGGCGCCGGTGACGGTCCGCGCGAACGAGAGCAGCAGGACGAGCGCGCCGAGGGCGAGCAGCAGGACCCGCCAGGTGAGCCTGAACCTGCGGGCGGGGGTCTTCGGCTCCAGGAAGGGAGCCTCCGGGGTGGCGAGGGCGCCCTGGCTCATGCCGGCGTTCCTTCCCTGGTCGGGGTGGTGCTCGCCAGCTGGCGGCTCACCCGGCGCTGCTCGGCGGAGATCTGGTAGCGGTGGACCAGCTCGTAGGCGATGATCACCGAGAGCACGATCGTGCCCTGCATGATGGTGACGATGTCCGGGGAGATCTTCTGGATCTGCAGGATGCCCGCGGAGGTGTCGAGGAAGGCCCACAGCAGGGCGCCGAACGCGATGCCGACCGGGTGGTTGCGGCCGAGCAGCGCGATCGCGATGCCGGTGAAGCCGAGGCCGGGGGGGAAGTCCAGGCTGTAGCTGTAGGAGGCGCCGAGCAGCTGCGGCATGCCGACCAGGCCCGCCATCCCGCCGGACAGGACCATCGAGATGAGGATCATCCGCTTCACGTTGACGCCGCTGGCCACCGCGGCCGACTCCGAGCGGCCGGTGGCGCGCAGGTCGAAGCCGAAGCGGGTCCGGTTGATCACCACGTAATAGAGAATGCCCATCACGACCGAGAGGATGATCAGGCCGAACACCTTCGTCTGGGTGCCGGAGATGATCGCCAGGCCGGGCACCTGGCCGGAGGGGCCGATCGGGCTGGTGCCGATGTTGTTGCTGCCCGCGACCTCGACCGCGAGGCGCTCCTTGTTGAGCAGCCAGGCGCCGAGCGAGGTGGCGATGGCGTTCAGCATGATCGTGGAGATGACCTCGCTCACCCCGCGCCGTACCTTGAGCAGCGCGGCGATCGTGGCCCATCCGGCGCCGACCAGCACCGCGACGAAGATGATCAGCGCGACGTGCAGCGGGGCGGGCAGGGTGACCGCGCCGCCGACCGCCGCGGCGGTAAGCGCCGCCAGGCGGTACTGGCCGTCGACGCCGATGTTGAAGAGGTTCATCCTGAACCCGATCGCCACCGCGAGCGCGGACAGGTAGAAGTACGTCGCGGCGTTCAGGGTGAGCACGATCGAGCGCGGCCTGATGCCGTACTCGCCCATGCTGACCAGCGTGTCGAGCGGCGGGGCGCCGATGACCGTCAGGATGATCATGGTGATCAGCGCGGCGAACACGATGGCGACGAGCGGGGCGGCGAGCGAGAGCAGCCCCGCCGGCGAGACCCGCCCGAGCAGCCGGTCGGTGAAGGTGGACTTTTCCTGGCTCATCCGCGCGTCCCCGAAGGCGTGCGCGCCGCGTGGGTGTTCGTGCCGCGCGTCCCCGAGGGCGTGCGCGCTACCTGGCCGTTCGTGCCGCGCACCCCCGAGGGCGTGCGCGCCGCGTGGGTGTTCATGTCGCGCGTCCCGGGGGGCGTGTGCGCTACGTGGGTGTTCATGCCGCCTCTCCAGCACCCGTCATGGCCGAACCGAGCCGCTCGGGTGTCACATCCTTGGGATCGACCTCGGCGACGATCCGGCCGCGCAGGATCACCTTCAGGGTGTCCGACAGGCCGATGAGCTCGTCGAGGTCGGCCGAGATCAGCAGGACCGCCAGGCCCGCGGCACGCGCCGCGCGCAGGTGGTCCCAGATCGCGGCCTGGGCGCCCACGTCGACGCCGCGCGTCGGGTGGGACGCGATCAGGAAGACGGGCTCCCCGCTCATCTCCCGGCCGACGATCAGTTTCTGCTGGTTGCCGCCGGACAGGGCCGCGGCGTCCACGTCGATGCCCGGGGTCCGGACGTCGTACGCCTCGACGATGCGCCGGGTGTCCTCGCGCGCTCCCGCGCGGTCGATCCAGGGGCCTTTGACGTTGGGCCGCCGGGTCTGGTGACCGAGGATCCGGTTCTCCCAGAGCGGGGCCTCCAGCAGCAGGCCGTGGCGGTGGCGGTCCTCGGGGATGTAGCCGATGCCGGCCTCGCGGCGGCGCAGCGTCGTCCAGACGGAGATGTCGTGCTCGCCGAGGCGGATCTCACCCTCGGCCACGCGCATGCCCATGATGGCCTCGACCAGCTCGGCCTGGCCGTTGCCCTCGACCCCGGCGATGCCGAGCACCTCGCCCTTGCGGATGTCGAAGTTGACGTCGTCCACGACGCGGCGGTCCTCGGCCGAGTAGACGGTCAGGTCGCGCACCGACAGCGCCACCACGTCGGTGACCGTGGACTCGCGGGTCTCGGGGCTGGGCAGCTCGCTGCCGACCATCAGCTCGGCCAGCTGCCTGGCGGTCACGTCCTTGGGGTTCACGCTGGCCACGGTCGTGCCGCGCCGGATGACGGTGATCGCGTCGGCGACCGAGAGCACCTCGTCCAGCTTGTGCGAGATGAAGATGATCGTCAGTCCCTCGCGGACCAGCTCGCGCAGGTTGGCGAAGAGCTCCTTCACCTCCTGCGGCACGAGCACCGCGGTCGGCTCGTCCAGGATGAGGATCCGGGCGCCGCGGTAGAGGACCTTCAGGATCTCCACCCGCTGGCGAGCCCCGACGCCCAGGTCCTCGACGGTGACGTCGGGGTCGATGCCGAGGCCGTACGAGTCGGAGATCTCCCGGATCCTCCTGCGCGCGGTGCCGAAGTCGAGGGCGACCCCGCCCTTGCGGGGCTCGCTGCCGAGGATCACGTTCTCCAGCACGGTCAGGTTGTCGGCCAGCATGAAGTGCTGGTGGACCATGCCGATGCCCACGGAGATCGCCTCCGCGGGAGAGCGGAAGTGCACGTCCTCGCCGTTGACGCGGATGCGACCCTCGTCCGGGCGTTGCATGCCGTACAGGATCTTCATGAGGGTGGACTTGCCCGCGCCGTTCTCGCCGACGACGGCGTGCACGTGCCCCTGTCGTACGGAAAGGGAGATGTCACGGTTGGCGACGACGCCGGGGAATCGTTTGGTGATCCCCTCGAGCTCGACGGCCGGTGCCGAGGTGCTGATGACGGCCTCCTCCGTACGGATGGCCCCGATACGGAACGTGATAGTCAGAGTAGGACAAAGGGCCCGGGGGAAATGTCCGCCGGGCCCCTCATTAGTACCAGGTCAGGAGGTCTTGTCCGGAACGGTGATCTCGCCGGAGATGATCTTCTGCTTGTACTCGTCGAGCTTGCTCTTGATGTCGTCGACCTGGCCACCGGTGGTGGAGTAGTCGACACCGTCGGCCTTGAGGTCGTAGATCGTGCTGCCCGACTTCACCGCGTTGGTGGTGAAGCCCTTCAGGAAGTCGAAGACGGCGACGTCGACCTTCTTGACCATGGAGGTCATGATGACGCTCTGCAGCTCGGGGGCGGCGGTCTTCGCCTGGTCGGAGTCGACGCCGATGGCGAGGCCCTTGGCGGCCTTGGCCGCCTCGAACACGCCGCCGCCGGAACCGCCCGCGGCCTGGTAGACCACGTCGGCGCCCGCGTCGAACATGCCCTCGGCCGCGGTCTTGCCCTTGGCCGGGTCGCTGAAGCCGGTGAAGTCCGGCGGCTGGGTGAGGTACTTGACCTCGACCTTGATGTCGGACTTGACCGCCTTGGCGCCCTCGATGAACCCGGCCTCGAACTTGTTGATCAGCGGCACCTGGACGCCGCCGACGAAGCCCACGTGGTTCTTCTTGCTCTTCAGCGCCGCGGCGGCGCCGACCAGGAAGGAACCCTCGTGCTCGGCGAACAGCAGGTTCGAGATGTTGGGGGCGGCGGCGGCCGCGTCGTCGACGATCGCGAACTTGACGTCGGGGAACTCGGTCGCGACCTTCTTGACCGGGTTGGAGTACGCGAAGCCCACGGCGATGATCGGGTTGAAGCCGCCGTCGGCGAGCAGGCGGAGCCGCTCCTCCTTGGCCGCCTCGGTCTCGCCGTTACCGGCCTCCAGCTCACTGACCTCGGTCAGGCCCAGTTCGGCCTTGGCCTTGTCGAGGCCCGCCGCCGCGGAGTCGTTGAACGACTGGTCGCCACGCCCGCCGATGTCGTACGCGAGACCGACCTTCGGTCCCGTCGCGGCCGGCGCCGCACTGCTGGCGGCCCCGCTCGGCGCAGCCGACGTGGTCGGTTCCTCGCTTCCACCACACGCGGCAGCTCCCATGAGCATGCTGCCCGCCAGTGCGGTCGCGGCCAGCTTGCCGAATCGGTTCTGAAGCAAGATGGACTCCCTTCGCGTTTCAGTGCACGCGCGAAGAGACGCACGGCAACCCTGCACGGAAGATAGTTGGTCCATCAGGGTTGACCAAACCAGCACACAAGTCCGCAACAGGTCCGTTATCCAGCTCACGCCACCTTGTGACCCGGGGAGCGGGGCGGGACTACCCGCCGGTAGCCCCTGAGGGCCGCCGCGGCCCGGCATCGGCACACCTGTGCGCCGGTCGACGATCATTTCGGAGACCATCGACCGGTTCCCAAGGATATGTCCGGACTTTTCAGCTGACTAGATGTCAGGACGCGCTAGTTGTCGGCACTCGCTCACGGCTCGGCGCTCGCGGTCACGGCTGGGTGCTCGCGGTCACGGCTGGACGCTCGCGGTCATGGCTAGGTGCTCGCGCTCACGGCTCGGCGCTCACGGTCACGGCTCGGCGCTCGCGGTCACGGCCGATCGTCGGCGTCCACGGCCACGGCCGGTGGTCGGCCTTCGCGGCCACGCCTTCGCGGCCACGGCTAGTTGTCGGCGTTCACGGCCATGAGCGCCTCGCCCGCGACGGGACGCTGTCCCTCCCAGAGGGCCGTCAGCGCGGTCGCCGCGAGGAAACGCACCCCGGCGCCGATGGCGCTCTCGTCCACGTCGAAGGTGCCCTGGTGGATGTCGGCCAGGTGCGCCGACCCCGGCTCGCGGGTGCCGAGCCTGGCGAACGCGCCGGGGATGGACTCCAGGTACCAGCCGAAGTCCTCGCCGCCCAGGCTCTGCTCCGTCGGCACGGGAGCGCCCTCGCCGAGCACGCCCTCCGCGGCCTCGGCCAGCATCTGCACGCTGATCTTGTCGTTGACCACCGGCGGCACGCCGCGCACGTAGTCCATCTCCGCCTCGACGCCGTACGCGCCGGCGACCGACTCCAGCAGCGACTTGATCATGTCGGGGGCCGCGTGCCAGGCCGACTCGTCCAGGCAGCGCACGGTGCCCTCGGCGACGCCGTCGTCCGGGATGGCGTTGGCCACCGAGCCCGCCTCGACCCGGCCCCAGACCAGGCTGAGCGAGGAGCGGGGGTCGACCCGGCGCGAGAGCGCGGCGGGCAGCTCGGTGAGGATCTTGGCGAGCGCGAAGACGAGGTCGGCGGTGAGGTGCGGCCGGGCGGTGTGCCCGCCGGGGCCGCTCACCCTGATCGTGACCCTGTCGCAGGCCGAGGTGATGGGACCGGCCTTGAGGCCGACCTTGCCGACGTCCAGCCGGGGGTCGCAGTGCAGGCCGAAGATGCGGTCGACGCCGCTGATGCCGCCCGAGGCCATCACCTCCAGCGCGCCGCCGGGAAGCTCCTCGGCGGGCTGGAAGATCAGCCGGACCCGGCCGGGCAGCAGACCGGCCTCGGCCTGCTGGGCGAGGAAGAGCGAGGTGCCGAGCAGGATCGCGGTGTGCACGTCGTGGCCGCAGGCGTGACACACGCCGGGGACCGTCGAGCTGTAGGAGACGTCCTTCTCGTCCGGCACGGGCAGCGCGTCGATGTCGGCCCGCAGCGCCACGGTCGGGCCGTCGCCGCTGCCGACGTCGCAGAGCAGGCCGGTGCCGCGCGGCAGCACCGAGGGGACCAGCCCCGCGGCGGTGAGGCGCTCGGCGACGCGCTGCGTCGTGCGGTATTCGGCGAACGCGAGCTCGGGATGCATGTGCAGGTCCCGGCGGAAGTTGATCAGCTCCTGCTCGCGACCGGCGAGGAACGTGTCGAGCTCTCCCCGCAAATTACGCCCCCGCATTGCTCACCGTCCCATCCGCGCCGGCGGGCCTGGATCCTCGACGCACCGTGCCACTGCCCAGGATCGCGAAACCCATGAGGCAGTCCCGAAAAAAAGCGATCGCCGCACCGACGGGCCGGAGTGGGGTCTCACGGGCCGCATCAGCACGGACTGGTCGGTCGCCGACACGAAAACGGCAGGCCGGTGACCCGGGGAAGCCGTCGCGTTGGCGATGACAACGACTTTATCCCTCCCCCCGAGCCCCTCGCCGACATCCAGGCCAAATGTTTTGTCACCCCGTGCCCCACTCGTACACCTTCTGACCCGGGAGGACCAGGAAAGATAGCCCAAATTGACTATGAGACGATGGTCAGGGCGGGGGACGCGCCCTCCGGGAGGCGGTAGCCCCCGGGCCATTTCCAAACGTCGCCGACCTGGCAATTTACGTGACCTCAGGTGCCGGTCATCGAACCCGGCGGAGTGATGTAAACAGGAATAATGCGTGTTTAACTCCTCACATGATCACTAACATCCCATTCGGGGAGAGGCAGTCGCGTTTGAGCATATTTGAACCGGACGAGGGCACCCTGGTGGTCCTTCCCTCGTTGTCGCTTCCCCAGGATGAGCTGCGCAGGATCACCGGCCCCCTCTGCTACGAGGAGCGCCTGCTGTTTCTCCTCCTCACCCTGAGGAAGCCGAACGTCGAGGTCGTCTACCTCACCTCGACGCCGGTGGACAGCGCGGTCGTGGACTACTACCTGAGCTTCCTCGACGATCCCGACGAGGCTCGCACGCGCCTGCAAATGATCAGTTTGGATGATCCCGACACGCATCCGCTCACCGAGGCACTGCTGCGCCGCCCGGACGTGATCGAGCGCATCCGCGCCGCCCTCGGCGGCCACCGGGAGGACGGCGCCTCCGCGGAGGACAGCGGCAGGGCCGCTTGGATGGTGCCGTTCGTAGTGAGCGAGTACGAGGAGCGCCTCGCCGGGATGCTCTCCCTGCCGGTGTACGGCCCCGCCACCTCCCTCGCCCACCTGGGCTCCAAGAGCGGCGGGCGCACGATCGGCGACGAGGCCGGGGTGCCGCTGGTCAGGGGTTTCGGCGACCTGCGCTCGCTGATCGAGGTGGAGCACGCCGCCCGCGCGCTGGGTCCCACGAGCAAGCTGATGGTCAAGCTCAACAACAGCTACTCGGGACTCGGCAACGCCATCGTGACCAAGGACGACCGGCCGCTCGCCTCCTGCCCCACGAGCTTCTCCGCGTCGGACGAGAGCTGGACGACGTTCGCCGAGAAGGTCGCCGAGCGGGGAGCGGTGATCGAGGAGTTCATCGAGGACCGGCCGCTGTACTCCCCCAGCGCGCTGGCGCGGATCACCCCCGGCGGCTCGTACGACGTGGTCGCCACCCACGAGCAGATCCTCGGCGGCCCCAACGGCGACGTCTACCAGGGCTGCACCTTCCCCGCCCGGCAGGAGTACCGGGCCGAGCTGGGCGCGCACGCCGAGCGGATCGCGAGGATCCTCGCGGGCCGCGGCGTGGTGGGGCTGTTCGGCATCGACTTCTTCGCCGTCAAGACCGACGGCGGCTACCGCACGCTGATGTGCGAGATCAACCTGCGCATCGGCGGCACCACCCACCCGTTCGGCGCCGCGATCCTGACCACCGGCGCGTCGTACGACCCGGGGACCGGCACGCTCGTGCACGCGGGCCGGCCGAAGCACTACGTGGCGACGGACAACTGCGCCGCGCCCGCCCTGCGGGGCCGCACCCCCGGGGAGGTGGTCAAGCTCGTCAACGACGGAGGCCTCGGCTTCGACCGCGAGAGCCGCACCGGGAACGTGCTGCACATGCTGGGCGGGATCCCGAAGTACGGCAAGCTCGGGTTCACCAGCATCGGCGACTCCGCGGAGGAGGCCGCCGAGCTGCACCGGAGGACACTGGTCACGCTCCGCCGGACCGCGTAGGCCGATCACCGCTCCGCCGGACCGCGCAGGACGATCACGCTTGGCCGGAGTGCGCAGGACGATCACGCTCCACCGGACCGCGCAGGCCGATCACGCTTGGCCGGATCGCGCAAAGCCATCACGCTCCACCGGACCGCGCGGAGCCGTCACGCCTCGCCAGACCGCGCAGGGCGATCGCGCCGAGCACGACCGCCAGCACGAGGTTGACGGCGATCAGGATCCCGTGGACCACGTAGAACGCCGTCGGATGACCGTCCGCGAGGTTGAAGCCAAGGGTGATCCATTCGAAGATCATGAAAGCGGCAAGGCCGATCAGAAAAGCGGCCATCTTTCGCGTTATTTGCATGGTGTCAGTATTCCGCCGAGTGGCTCGTACCTGGTCAGGGCACCTGTAACTGCATGCGAACCGGTACGAAGCTACCCTGAGATTCATCATGGGGATCAAACACGTCGCGCCCGTCGGGGTGCTGCTCGCGGCGACCGCCCTCCTTGGCGCGCCCGCACAGGCCCGGGTCGCGGACGCGCCCACGACCGGCCGCTCCGACCTGCGGACAGGTGCCGGTGCGACGGCTCCACGCGTGGAGGCCGGTTCGGCGGAGGGCCCCGGCGCGCGCCGCGAGCGTGAGCCGGTCGGCGGCTCCCGGCTCGGGGGGCGGGGGCTCGTCGTCCCCGCGGGCGTGAAGGCCCCTCCCAAGACGGCCGCGAGGTCGTACGTGATCGCCGACGCCGAGAGCGGTGAGGTGCTGGCCGCCAAGGACGCCCACGGGCGCTACCTTCCCGCGAGCACACTGAAGGCGCTGACCGCCCTCACCCTGATCCCGAAGCTGGACAAGGACCGGAAGATCACGCCGAGCAGGCGCGCCGTGAACGAGGAGGGCAGCGCGGTCGGCCTGGTCCCCAAGCCTCTCTACACCGTCGAGGACCTGTTCAAGGCGCTGATGCTCGTCTCGGGCAACGACTGCGCGATGGCGCTGGCCGAGGCCAACGGCGGGCTGGCCACGACCCTGGCGGACATGAACGCCGAGGCCAAGCGCCTGCAGGCGTTCGACACGGTGGCCAAGACCCCGAGCGGGCTGGACAAGCCGGGCCAGAGCAGCTCGGCCTACGACCTGGCGCTGATCGCCCGCGCCGGTCTGGCCAACGCCGACTTCCGGCGATATATCAGCACAAAGACCGATAAGTTTCCGGCTCCCAAGGGCTACTACGAGATCGGCAACCACAACAGGCTGCTCTGGCGCTACAAGGGCATGATCGGCGTCAAGAACGGCTGGACGTCCAAGGCCCTGGGCAGCTTCGTCGGCGCCGCCAAGCGCAACGGCCACACGGTCATCGTGTCGATCATGCGTCATGACGGCTACTTCTGGGAGGAGGTCGCCGACCTGCTCGACTGGGGCTTCGCCAACCGCGGCAAGGTCACCTCGGTCGGAAGGCTGGTCGACCCGGTCCCCGAGCCCGCCCCGCTGCCCACCGGGCCCGCCGCCTCGGCGCCCCCCGCCGCTCCGGCCCCCGTCTCCGCGCCTCAGGACCCGGCCGCCGCCGCCAGACCCGCCGACGAGGGCGTCCCGATCGGCTACTACGCCCTCGGCGCCGCCGGAGCCGCCCTGCTCGGCGGCCTGGCCTGGCTGGTGTACGGCCTGCGCAGGCGCTCCCACCGGCCACGGTGACCCGCGATCCGCGTCGTGCCCGGGGCACCCTGCTCCGGGCACGGCTACGAACACAACTCGCCTGCTCAGGGCCGGGTGAACGGCCCGGCGGCGGCCCGCCCGTTCCCCGTGGCCCGGTCACCCCTCGGCGGGCCCCCGCGACTCTCGTCGGGGAGGCCGCCGAAGCGGTGTGGCCGATCATCCTTCGGCCGGCCCCTCGCGGCCCCGGACCGGCGCGGCCGGGAGAGTCCTGATCCCCAGGACGGCGCTCCACGCGGCGAAGGCCAGGAGCAGGGCCGCCTGGCCGAACATGGCGAGCGTGATGATCCGGCTCGTCTCGTCGACGAAGCCGATGCCGACGTCGTAGTTCAGCCCGGCGAGACGGACGCACAGCACCGGCAGCGCCAGGATCGCCAGGGCGAGCGGCCACGACGGGGTGCGCCGGTCGGGCGCGTACACGTGCACGCAGGCGTAGACGACACCCGCGCCCAGGATGAGCACGCTCACCAGGCCGGGAAGGTCCAGCCACGGCCATATCCAGGCGGCGGTCGCGGGAGACGCGACGGCCTCGTACAACCAGACGAGAGCGGCACCGGCGGCGAGGGGAGGCAGCAGGAGCCACAGCGGCCGGCGCACGGGCCGCGCGTCACGGTGGAAACCGGCCCACAGGGCCAGCACCGTGACCAGGGGCGGCAGCAGGCCGGCCGGCGCGCTCCAGGGGAAGGCCGTCAGACCGGAGAAGTCGGGCAGGCCGGAGAAGACATGCGGGCCGGGGAGGACGGGCAGGCCGGAGAGAGCGGTCAGGTTGGAGAAGACGGTCAGGAGCACCTGGATCAGGCCCGGCACCTCCAGCACGAGCGCGAGGAGCGCCAGTGCCCTGGCGGCGCGCGGGCGCCCGGCGAGGAGCGCCGCGAACGGGGCGAACCAGAGGACGCCCGCGAGACCTCCCAGGATGGCCGCGAGCCGCTCGGGCGATCCGGGGGGCCCGGCCACCTGGGTGATCAGGGGCTCGGCCGTGCCGATCATCCCGTACGCGCGCAGGGTGCTCGTGGCGGCGAGGGCTCCGAGGAACGCCTGGAGGCCCAGTCCCAGCAGGGCCACGAGGCGGACCGTCTCCCCCCACGCGAGGAACCTCGGCGCCGTGTGGCCCGCTCCCCCGAGACGGACCCGCGCCGCCAGCACGACGACACTGGCGATCTCCGACCAGCGAGGCCGGGGCCCGTCGTCGTCGGAGACGTCCGGCGAGCCCTCCAGGAACACGGAGACCATCTCCTCCTCGCGCTCGGCGCGGTAGGAGGCGGGCAGCAGGCGCAGCCACCGGCGATAACGATCCTCCAGCAGGCTCACCTGCGCGCACCTCTCCCGCTCACCCTCACGCTCGTTCTCACGGGGAACCTTCCGCTCGCCCCCGCACAGGACCTCAGGCGGGACTTCACGCTCGCCCCCGCGTGGAATCTCGCGCGGGATCTCGTACGAGGCTTCGTACGAGAGCTCGTACGAGAGCTTGTACGGGACCTCATGCGGGACCTCCCCCTCGCCCTCACGCGAGACCTCCGGCGGCGGTCGACCGGCCGTGCCGGGCGCGGAGCCGGTCGACGGCGGTCCTCGCGTTCTCCGCGAGCCGGACGGCCTCGGCCTCCAGCGTCCGCGAACCGGAGTCGGTGAGCCGGTAGTAACGGCGTAACCGCCCCTGCTGGACCTCCTCGCGGTCGAGGGCCACCAGCCCGTCACCCGCCAGCCGGTCGAGCACGCCGTAGAGCGTGCCGACCTTGAGCTGGACCCGCCCGCCCGACAGCCGCTCGACCTCCCGCACGATGCCGTAGCCGTGACACGGCTCGTCGACCAGCGCGGTGAGGATGAGGAACGCGGGCTCTGTCATCGCCCTTGGAGTCATGCCTTGCAGCATATATCGGAAAGCAGGATATGCCGAGAGCGGATCTCGCGCGCTGCCGGACGGTTTGAAACCGGGCGGTTCGGAGCCGGGCGCTTCGGAGCCGGACGGTTCGGAGCCGGACGGTTCAGGCGGGGATGGCGGTCGCCGGGACCGGGGTGGGGTCGGGCGGAGGGCCCAGGGAGGCGGTCGCGGTCCAGGCGGCGGCGTACATGATCACCCGGGCCGAGAAGTTGATCCAGACCAGCAGGCCGACCACCACGGCGAACACCCCGTAGACGGGATTGTTCAGGGTGCCCGAGAGGATCAGCGCGGCGAGCTGCTTGAGCAGGGCGAACCCGGCCGCGCCGAGCAGGGCGCCGCGCAGCAGCACCCGCAACGGCTGCCTGGAGCGACCCAGTCCGCGCAGGATGACCAGGAAGACGACGACGTCGGTGAGCACGCTGACCGCCAGCCCGGCCAGCCAGATCGTGCCGGTGGCCACGAACGACCCCGACAGGCCGAGCCACCCGGCCACCACCCCGCTGGCCTGGGTGGCGAAACCGGCGACCAGCACCGACGCCACCATCGTGGTGCCGACGACCACGAGCGCGGCCAGGTCTCTCAGCTTGGCCAGGAAGAAGTTGAGCGGCGCCTCGGTCGTCATGGAGATCTCGCGCAACGCGTTGCGCAGGGCGTCTATCGCGCCGAGCCCGGCGTAGAGGAGCCCGAGCAGGCCGATGATCCCGGCGCTGGTCCGGGAGTCGGCGATCTGCTGGATCGGCAGCCTCTCGGCGAGGCCGGGCAGGTACTGGTTGATCGCCGTCTGCAGGGCCTCGGTGGCGCCGGGTCTGGCGGAGAGGAAGTAGCCGAAGACCGCGAAGGCCAGCGCGATGATCGGGAAGAACGACAGGAAGGCGAAGTAGCTGACCGCTCCGGCGAGCCGGTCGCCGGACTGGACCTGGTAGCGCTGGAAGGTCCGGACCAGGTGATCGAGCCAGTGCCACCTGATCCGGGCCACGCCGAGCGTCCTGCCGAGTCGCTCACGGACCGCTTGGAGACGTTCCAGCACGCTTTTCACGTGCGCCCCCTACCCAATCACCGTCGTCCCGATCGTGGACGGCGGCGGAAAAGCAGCCGTGCGTACACGGGGGACCACGGAGCGGACGGGAGGCGGCCGGAGCCCGTCCCGCGAAGGCCCCTCCGGCCGCGCGGGAAGCATCACGACCCGTCTTCCCCGGCCGTACGGGAACCGGCCCTCCACCCGCACGGAGGCCATACGGGAACCGGCCCCCTCAGTCGTACGAAAGCCGGCTCTCCACCCGCACGGAGGCCGTACGGGAACCGGCTCTCCATTTACGCAAAGGCCGTACGGGGACCGGCCCCCTCAGCCGTGCGGAAGCCGGTCCTCCACCTGCCCGGAAAGCGTCACGGCCCGGGCGGGAACCCCGTCCGGGCCGTGCGAGGGAAGATCAGGAAGTGGGCAGGAACCCCACCCGGTCGCGCACCCTGGCCATGGTCTCGGCGGCCACCGCGCGGGCCCGGGTGGCCCCGACGGCGAGCATCCGGTCGAGCTCGGCCTCGTCGGCGAGCAGCTTCTCGGTGCGCTCGCGGATCGGGGTGAAGGTGTCGACCACGAGCTCGGCCACGTCCTTCTTGAACGTGCCGTATCCCTGCCCGGCGTAGCGGGCCTCCAGCTCGGGGATCGGGACGCCGCTCAGCGCGGACTGGATGCGCAGCAGGTTGGTGACGCCGGGCTTGTTCTCGTCGTCGGCGAGAACCTCGGAACCGGTGTCGGTGACCGCGCGCATGATCTTCTTGCGGAGCGGCCCCGGCTGCTCCAGCAGGTCGAGGATGCCGGTGGGCGAGGAGGACGACTTCGACATCTTCGCCGTGGGCTCCTGGAGGTCGGTGATCTTCTCGACCCCCTTGACGATATGCGGCTCCGGCAGCGTGAAGGTCTCGCCGAAACGGTGGTTGAAGCGCTGCGCGAGGTCGCGGGTGAGCTCCAGGTGCTGCTTCTGGTCCGCGCCGACCGGCACCCGGTTGGCCTGGTAGAGCAGGATGTCGGCCGCCTGCAGGATCGGGTAGGTGAACAGCCCGACACTCGCCGAGCTCTCTCCGGCCTTGGCCGCCTTGTCCTTGAACTGGGTCATCCGCCCGGCCTCGCCCATGCCCGTGAGGCAGATCAGCACCCAGGCCAGCTCGGTGTGCTCACGGACGTGGCTCTGCACGAAGACCGTGGAACGCTCGGGGTCGAGACCCGCGGCGAAGAGCTGGGCCGCGGCGACCCTGGAGCGCCTGCGCAGCACTTCCGGCTGGTAGTCCACGGTGATCGCGTGCAGGTCGACGACGCAGTAGAACGCGTCGTACCCCTCCTGCAGGGCGACGTACTGCCTGATGGCACCGAGGTAGTTTCCCAGGTGGAAGGAGTCTGCGGTGGGCTGGATTCCCGACAGGACACGAGGACTGGCCATAACAGCCAATTCTGTCAGCTGCCGGGAGTGGTTGGCCCGCCGATTACGACCCGCCGACTGCGGCTCGCCTGCCTCGACCCGCCGACCTCGGCCCGACGATCTCGGCCCGACGACCGCGACCCGCCGACCTTGGCCTGCCGATCACGGCCCGACGACCGCGACACCCCGACCGAGGCAACCCGTTCACCGGGCCTCGGTCACAGCACCCCGACACAGCACCCCGACACAGCACCCCGACACAGCACCTCGGCCACAGCACCCCGGGCCACAGCACCTCGGCCACATGACCTCAGCCACAGGGCCTCGGCCGCGGCACCCCGTTCACGCGAGGCGCCACCCGACGACCGCCCCGTCAGCCCCCCACGACAGCCACCCGACGACCGCCCCGTCAGCCCCCACGACAGCCGCCCGCCCGCCGCCCCCGTCAGCTCTCGGGAGCGGGGGGCGTCTCCGGGCGCGGTGCGCTTCGTTTGATCCTCACCCGGGAGACCCTGCGCCCGTCCATGTCGGTGACCGTGAGGTCGAACCCCGGGATCTCCACCCGCTCCCCCAGCGCGGGCAGGTGGCCGAGCGCCCACATGACGAACCCGCCCAGGGTCTCGTACGGGCCGTCGGCGAGGCGGATCCCGCTCTCGGTCGCCACCTCGTCGAGGTTGGCCAGCCCGTCGAGCTCGACCTCCCCCGCAGGCAGCGCGACGTGCTCGTCCGCCACGTCGTGCTCGTCGCGGATGTCGCCGATCAGCTCCTCGACGAGGTCCTCCAGGGTGACGATGCCCGCCGTGCCGCCGTACTCGTCGACCACGATCGCCAGGTGGTGTCCCTCCCTGCGCATCTCCGACAGCGTGGCCATCAGCCGCTTGCTGGTGGGGACCAGCTTGACCGGGCGGATCGGCACCAGCTCGCTGATCGGCTCGATGGACCCGGTCAGCACCGGGTCGAGCAGGTCGCGGATGTGGACGAAGCCCACGATGTCGTCGTAGGAGTCGCGATAGACGGGGAAACGGGAGTGCGGCATGGCCGCGGCCAGGATCGCCGCCTCGGCCAGCCTCGTGTCGGCGGACATGAACTCCACCTCGGTGCGCGGCAGCATCACCTCGCGGAGCTGCCTCTTGCCCGCCGCGAACACCTCCCCGATCAGGTGGCGTTCGTCGGCGGTGAGCTCGTGGTGGCCCACCACCATGTCGCGCAGCTCCTCGGTGGAGATCTCCTCGCGGTCGGCGTCGGGATCGCCGCCGAGCAGCTTGACGACCCCGTCGGTGGACTTGGACAGCGCCCAGATGATCGGCCGCGACAGCGCGGCCATCCGGTCGAGGAACGGCGCGACCAGCAGGGAGATCCCCTCGGCGCGCTGCCTGGCGATCCGCTTGGGGGCCAGCTCGCCGAGGACCAGGGAGGCGTACGAGATCGCCAGCGTCACCAGCACCAGGGAGAGCGGGGCCGTCACGGCCTCGGGCACCCCCCAGCCGGTCACCACGGGGATGAGGTCCTTGGCGAGGGTGTCGGCGCCGAAGGCCGCCGAGAGCATGGTCGCCACGGTGACGCCGATCTGCACCGCGGACAGGAAGCGGTTGGGGTCACGGGCGAGCTTGGCGGCCCGCGCCCCCCTGCGGCCCTGGGTGTCGAGCCGTCTGACCTGGCTCTCCCTGAGGGAGACCATGGCCATCTCCGCCGCGGCGAAGAATCCCCCGATCAGTACGAAGAGCATGACCAAGGCGATGTTCGCCAGGACGCTGTTCACGAGATCGTCTCCGTCATGGCGGTCGGCCGTTCCGGCGGTGGCCGATATTTGATGTGCCAGCATATGCTGGCGATAGACTTACAAAAGTCAACAAGTACAAACATCATCAAACAGGAGGCTTCGTGAAGCTGCTCGTCACCGGAGGCGCCGGATACATCGGCGGGGTCGTGGCGGCGCAACTCGTCGAGGCGGGCCACGAGGTCACCGTGCTGGACGACCTCTCCACCGGCCACGCCGACGCGGTGCCGCCGGGCGCCCGCTTCGTCGAGGGGTCGATCACCGAGGCCGCCGGCCTGCTGCCCGGCACGGACGCCGTGCTCCACTTCGCGGCGAAGTCCCTGGTCGGCGAGTCCGTGGAGCGGCCGGGCCTCTACTGGGCGCACAACCTCGGCGGCACCCTGGCCCTGCTCGACGCCATGCGGGGTGCCGGGGTGGGACGGATCGTCTTCTCCTCCACCGCCGCGACGTACGGCGAGCCGGAGCGCTCCCCGATCGAGGAGACCGACCCGACCCGGCCGACCAACCCCTACGGCGCGTCCAAGCTCGCCGTCGACACCGCGCTGGGCGCGTTCGCCGGGCTGTACGGCCTCGCCGCGGTGAGCCTGCGCTACTTCAACGTGGGCGGCGCCTACACCGCCGGAGACGGCGGGGTCTACCGCGAACGTCACACCGTGGAGACCCACCTGATCCCTAACATCCTCGCCGTCGCACTCGGCGGGCGCGAGTCGGTCAGCGTGTTCGGCACGGACTACCCCACTCCCGACGGCACATGCGTGCGCGACTACATCCACGTGGCCGACCTCGCCAGGGCCCACCTGCTGGCGCTGGACGCCTGCTCACCGGGCGAACACAAGATCTACAACCTGGGCAGCGGGACGGGTTTCTCGGTCCAGGAGGTGCTGTCGGTCTGCCGCGAGGTGACCGGCCACGAGATCCCCGCGATCGTGCGCGAGCGCCGCGCCGGGGACCCGGCCGTGCTGGTGGCCTCGTCGGAGCGGATCCGGCGCGAGCTCGGCTGGAAGCCCGAGCACCCGTCGGTCCGCGACGTCGTCGCCGACGCCTGGGCCGCCCTGCCGCCCGGCTGACACCACCCCGCCCCACCACCCGCTCCCCCCGCCCCGGCCGCGCCGCCGGTCTCGGAACCGTACGACCGGGGCCGGGCGCGGACCGGCCGGCCGCGCCTACCCCAGGCTGAAGCGGGCCGTGTTGTTGGCCGGGCGGCGGTCGCCCAGCTGGAGGGAGTAGACGGTCGCCTCGGCCCGTGGCGCGTGCGCGCGGGCCACGAAGGCGAGCATGAAGCTCACCCGCCGGCCCGCGCCGACCGTACGGAGCCTGCACCCCACGTAGGCGGGGTGGGAGTCGCACCGCGCGCCCCTCGCCGACATGAGGCGCGCCCCGCCGGTGTCGAAGAGGACCCCGGCGTCGTGGACGCGCCGCGGCCCGCGGTTGCGCACCACGGCGGCCACGGTGACCAGGCGGCCGGCACGCTTCGCGCGCGAGAGCCTGACGGCCAGGTCCGTCCCCTCGTCCACCTCCGTCAGCGTCTCGGAGGAGTTGTCCGTCTCGTCGTCGTCCACGACCTCGGAGGAGAGCGCGGCGCTCGCCCTCAGCGGGCCCCGCGCGCCGGGCCTCACCACCCCGGTGATCGTCACCCCGCCGGTCTGACCGGCCAGGACGTCCGTCGGCGAGGGACAGACCACCTCTCCGGCCACGGCGCCGGGAAGGCACTCGGCGACGTTGACGCCGATCACCACCACCTGCTCCGGCAGCCGTACGGTGAGCAGCGGAAGCACCGCGTCGCCGGGACCGTCGTTGCGCACCTCGGCCCGGTAGGTCAGCGGCTGTCCGGGCTGCGCGCGCTTCGGGGAGGCCGTCAGCCGCACCGACAGGTCGGCGCCGCCCCAGCCGTCGTCCTCCGGCGAGGCGAGTGCCCCCCGGGGGGCCGCCACGAGCGCGAGACAGATCACCCCGGTGACGATCCGCACCGCGGCGTGCTCCCTGAACAGCGATCCCCCGACCACAAGTGATCATTGAACGCCGGGTCGCGCCGCCCCGCGATGATCGACACGCCGCCTTTTCCACCATCGCCCGTACGGCGGACTGGCCGGGAAGGCACCGGAGGCCGGGAACGCGAACGGGACCCCGGCGTGCCGGGGTCCCGTTCGCGTGGCTACTCGGATCGGAGTCGTCCGGATCGGAGTCGTCCGGATCGGCGTGGCCTCGGGTCAGCGTGACTCGGGCCGGAGCGACTCGGGCCGGAGCGACTCGGGCCGGAGCGACTCGGACCAGAGCGACTCGGGCCGGAGCGACTCGGACCAGAGTGACCCAGGCCAGAATGACTCGGACCAGAGCGGCTCGGACCGGGACGGCTCGGATCGGAGTCGTTCGGCTCGACGCGACTCAGATGAGACCGAGCTCGCGCACCGCGGAACGCTCCTCCTCCAGCTCGCGCACCGTGGCGTCGATGCGCTCGCGGGAGAAGGCGTCGATCTCCAGGCCCTGGATGATCTCCCACCTGCCGCCGCGCGAGGTGACCGGGAAGGACGAGATGAGCCCCTCCGGCACGCCGTACGAACCGTCGGAGGGGATCGCGGCCGAGGTCCAGGCGGTGCCGTTGACCCAGTCGAAGACGTGGTCGATCGCCGCGTTGGCGGCGGAGGCGGCCGAGGACGCGCCCCGGGCCTCGATGATCGCGGCGCCGCGCTTGGCGACGGTGGGGATGAAGGTGTCGCGCAGCCAGGCCTCGTCGACCAGCTCGGCGGCGATCTTGCCACCGACCTCGGCGTGGAAGAGGTCGGGGTACTGGGTGGCGGAGTGGTTGCCCCAGATGGTCATCTTCTTGATCTCGGTGACCGGGACCCCGAGCTTGGCGGCGAGCTGGGACAGCGCGCGGTTGTGGTCGAGGCGGGTCATCGCGGTGAAGCGCTCGGCCGGGACGTCCGGGGCGTGCTGCTGGGCGATGAGCGCGTTGGTGTTGGCCGGGTTGCCGACCACCAGCACGCGGATGTCGTCGGCCGCGTTGTCGTTGATCGCCTTGCCCTGCGGGCCGAAGATGCCGCCGTTGGCCTGGAGGAGGTCGCCGCGCTCCATGCCCTTGCTGCGGGGCCGGGCACCGACCAGCAGCGCGACGTTGGCGCCGTTGAACGCCACGTTCGGGTCGTCGGTGACCTCGATGCCGCTCAGCAGCGGGAACGCGCAGTCGTCGAGCTCCATCGCGGTGCCCTCGGCGGCCTTCACGGCCTGCGGGATCTCCAGGAGGCTCAGCGTGACCGGGACGTCGGCGCCCAGCAACTGGCCCGAGGCGATGCGGAAAAGCAGCGCGTAGCCGATCTGACCGGCGGCGCCGGTGACGGTGACCTTTACGGGAGTCTGGGCCATGACCTTCCCCTACTCGAAGGATGAATTGTGACGCTCGGATGCTACCCGTCCACGGCGGACGGCCGTCCGGCGAGTGCCCCGATCCGCCCTCCGGGCAGCAGGACCAGCGCGGCGAGCGCGATCAGCGCCCCGCTGACGGCGAGCCACGGGACGACCGTCGCGGTTGCCGCCGCGTGGGCCGCCTCCAGCCCGCGGGCGGGCGCCTCGTCCCTGACCACGGTCGTGTAGAGGGTTCCGGCGAGCGCCAGGGCGACCGAGCCGCCGATCTGCCGGAAGAAGGTCAGGTTCGCGCTGGCGGTGCCGATGAACCGGGGCGGGACCGAGGACTGGATCGCCACGGTCAGCCCGGACAGCATCGGCCCCATGCCCAGCCCGAGCAGCGCCATCCATCCGACCAGGGCCAGGGCCGGGGTGTCTGCCGCGATCCCGGTGCACAGCAGCGCCCCGGCCGAGATGAGGAACGGCCCCGCGACGAGCCACGGCTTGTAGCGCTGGGTCCTGGAGATGAGGGCGCCGGCGACCACGCTTCCCACCACCATCCCGAGCATGAGCGGGTAGATGCGCAGGCCCGACTCGGTGGCGGTCAGCCCCATGGCCTCCTGGAAGTAGCGCGGCAGGAACACCACCCCGGCGTACAGGCAGAAGGCGGTGAAGAACGACGCCACGTTGACCAGCGTGTAGGTGCGGTTGCGGAACAGCTCCAGCGGGATGATCGGCTGTTCGGCCCTCCGCTCGACCAGGACGAACGCCGCCAGGAGCACGGCGGAGGCCAGGATGGGCCAGAGCACCGGCCCGCTGGTCCAGGCGTGGTCGTCCAGGCCCTTCTCGGTCAGGCCGACGAGCAGCGCGCCGATCGCCGCGCTGAACACGGCCATGCCCAGGTAGTCGGGCCGGGCGCCGCGCCCCTGCCCGGCCACGTGCGGCAGCCGCGCGACGATGATCGCGATGAGGACCAGGCCGATGGGGAGATTGATCAGGAAGGCCCAGCGCCAGCCGGCCTGGTCGGTGAAGACGCCGCCGAGGAACGGCCCGGCGATGTAGCTCAGCGCCATCACCCCGCCGAGCGCGCCCTGGACCCGGCCGCTCTCGTTCGGCGGGAACCGGTCGGCGACCAGGGCGAGCGAGAGCGGGAGCAGCGCCCCGGCGCCCAGCCCCTGCAGCGCGCGGAAGGCGATCAGCTGGTTCATGTCCTGGGCGACGCCGCACAGCAGCGAACCGAGCAGGAACACCGCGACGCCGGTCAGCAGCAGGGGCTTGCGGCCGTAGGTGTCGGACAGCCTGCCGTACAGGGGGACGGTGATGGTCGAGGTCAGCAGGTACGCCGTCACGACCCAGACATAGAGGTCCGAGCCGCCGAGCTCCTGGGTGATCCGGGGCAGCGCGGTCCCCACGATCGTCTGGTCGAGCATGGCGAGGAACATCCCGCCGAGCACGGCGAGCAGGAGCAGGCCGTTGCCGGGTCGGGTCTTCGGGGAGGGAGTTAATACGTCGTTGGACACGTGTGGATATTGACCTGTCAGCTCTTACATGTCAATCCATAAGTATGATGAGGGCATGTCACTCCGGATCGCGCTCCTCGGCCTGCTGACCGTCACGGGTCCCGCCAGTGGTTACGACCTGACGAAGCTCTTCGAACGGTCGATCAACTACGCCTGGCAGGCCGGACACAGCCAGATCTATCCGGAGCTCAACAAAATGGCCGCGGACGGCTGGGTGACGGTCGAGCAGGAGGGCCCCCGGGGCAGGAAGACGTACGCGATCACCGACGAGGGCGCGCGCGAGCTCCGGCGATGGCTGCTGGAGAAGGAGCCGTCACGGTCGTACCGCGACGAAGGGCTGCTCCGCGCCTTCCTGCTGCCGACCCTGGAACCGCACGAGGCAGTGGCGCTGCTCCACACGGAGACGGAGGCCTACAACGCCAAGCTGGCGCACCTGGAGGCGCTCCGGGAGAGCAGGGACCGCAGGGAGGCCGGTTTCGGGAACCACGCCCTCGACCTGGGCATCAGGAAGACGCGGACGGTCCGCGACTGGGCAGCGGACACGGCGGCGGCGATCGAGAAGTCCACGGACGAGACGCGGCCTTAACGCGCGTCCCGGACCAGACCTCGGACCGGGTCCCGGGCCGGGTCCCGGATGAGGTCCCGGGCCAGGTTTCGGACCGGGTCCCGGATCAAGCCTCGGAACGGGTCCTGGATCAGGTCCCGGGCTAGGTTTCGGACCGGGTCCCGGATCAGGCCTCGCACCGAGTCCCGAACCAGACCTCGGGCCGCGTCCCGGGCCAGGTTCCGGACCGGGTCCCGGGCCAGGTTCCGGACCGGGTCCCGGGCCAGGTTCCGGACCGGGTCCCGGGCCAGGTTCCGGACCGGGTCCCGGATCAGGTCTCGCACCTAGCCGTCCCGGATCAGGCTTCCGGCGCGGCTAGGTGCAGGCGGCCATGGTGGGGGCGTTGCTCTCCCGGCCGGGGAACTCGACCTTGGAGAAGTGCTTGTCGAGCAGCGTGCGGATCGTGCCGCTCCGGTAGAGGTCGGCGATCGCCCCCGTGACGGCCTCGCAGGTGCGCACGTCGCCCCTCTTGAGGGCCACCGCGTAACGCTCGTCGGTGAGCTTCAGGCCGAGCAGCTTGTAGCGGATGCTCTCCCGGTTGGCGAAACCGGCGAGCAGCAGGTCGTCGCCCGGGATCGCGTCGACCTGGCCCGCCTGCAGCATGTTGACGCACTCGGAGTACGTCTTGGCGGCGACCAGCGTGAGCTGCTCGACCGCGCCCTGCAGGACGGCCACGGCCGCGCTGGAGTCCGGCTGGCACATCCGGCTGCCCTCCAGGCCCGTCAGGTTCGTGATCGGTGAGCCGTCCTTGACGAGGGCGTCGACGTGCGCGAGGTAGTACGGTCCGGCGAACGTGACGTCGTCGGTGTCGTTGATCGAGTACGTCGCCAGGACCAGGTCGATGTCGCCGTCCGCCAGCAGCTTCGGCCGCTCGGGGCGGGCGGTGGCCCGGAAGGTGACACCGCTCTCCGGCACCCCCAACGCCTTGGCGATCTCCAGGGCGAGGTCGATCTCGAAGCCGCTCCATCTGCTCTGGTTCCGCAGCGCGATACCGGGCAGGAAGTCGCGTACGCCGACGACGAGCCTGCCGGTCTTGGCGGCCTTGTCCGCCACGGAGGTGAAGGCTGTGGGGACGGGCTCCTTCGGCTCGTCCTCCGGGGCGGCACCGGGCCACCAGCGGGCCGCGGCGACCCCTCCGGCGATCAGCAGCAGCACGGCCACGGCGGCGGCGATCCAGCGCGCCCCGCTCGGGCGCCGCGGCGTCTCCGGGGCCCCGACGAGGGTCGCGGACGCCTGCCAGCTGGGCGGCGGCACCTCGCCCCCCTGGTCCGCGTACCCCGTGCCGTCGCCGTACCCGGGGGGCGGGGGGTGGTTCCAGTAGTCCGGGGACGGCGGGTGGTCGCGACGCACCGATGAGCGGTGGTCCGGAGAGGAGTGGTCCTGGGGGTGCCGCTGCGGGGAGTGCCGGTCCGAGGGGCGCGACTCGGGGGAGCGCCGGTCCGGGAAGCGGTGGTCGGGGAAGGACGGGTGCTCCGTGGGAGTGGGAGCGGGGCTGGGAGCCGGGGTGTGCGACGGCCCGCCGTGGGCGGCGGACGCGCGGCGCTCGCCCTGGCCCGGCCCGCTCTGGCCGCCAGGCTCCTGGCGTGTCCCGCTCTGACCACCTTGACCGCTCTGGCCGCCCTGGCCGCTCTGACTGACCTGGCCGCCCTGATCGCTGTGCCCAGGGTGGGGACGCTGGTCGTGGGCGGAATGCCCGGCCCGGAATCCCGTGGACGGGAGAGGCTGGTCGCCCGAGACTCCGCCCGTCCTGGGCTTCGGGGTGCGCATGGGACTGGTGGCGTCGTGATCACGGCCCTGGTCCCCGTCGTCGGCGTGCTCACTCTCGCGACCCTGCTCTCGGGAACGGTCATGGTCGCGGGAGCGGTCATGGTCGCGAGAAGGGCCCTGATCGCGGGAGCGGTCCTGCTCGTGGAACCGGGACTCGTCGCGGGAGCGAGGCTCGTCGCGGGGCGGCTCGGGGACGGCGACCTTGGCGCCCTGGGTGAGGATCGCGGGCGAGGCGTTCACCGTCTCGGGATGGCCGAGCAGCCGGAGCAGGAGCTGGTCGGCCGACGGTCGCGTGGCGGGTGACTTGGACAGCGCCGAGCCGACCACCCCGCGCAACGGCTCCGGCAGCGTGCCGAGGTCGACCTCGTGGTTGAGGATGCGGTTGAGCACCACGGCGATCGAGCCCCCGGCGAAGATCGTCTCGCCGGTCGCGGCGAACGCGATGGTCGCCCCCCAGGCGAAGACGTCGGTGTGCGGCCCGACGTCGGCGCCGGAGATCTGCTCCGGCGCCATGTACGCGGGGGTGCCGATGGCCCGGCTGGTGATCGTGCCGGTGGAGTCGAGGATGCGGGCGATGCCGAAGTCGACGACCCTCGGGCCGTCGGCGGCGATGAGAACGTTGTCCGGCTTGAAGTCGCGGTGCACGATCGAGGCGTGGTGGATCGCGGTGAGCGCGGTGGCCGTGCCGATCGCCAGCCGCTGCAGCGGGGAGCCCTTGAGGGGGCCGTCGCTCTCCACGACCTCGCGCAGCGACCTGCCCTCGATGTACTCGCTCGCGATGTAGGGGGTGTCGCCTTCGAGGTCGGCGTCCATCACGCCCGCCGTGCAGAACGAGGCAACTCTCTGGGCCGCCCTCGCCTCCCTGGCGAACCGGGACCTGGCGATGGCGTCACCGGAGAACTTCACGTGCAGCAGTTTGATCGCCGCCCGCTCCCCCGCGGCGTTGATCCCCAGGTAGACGATGCCCTGCCCGCCCTCGCCGACCCGCCCGACGACACGGAACGGCCCGAGCTGGCGCGGCTCTCCCGCTTCCAGTGGCGCGATCTCCGGCATCATCGTCCCCACGGTCTCGTAATCTTCGACGTGGCAAACTTTACGGCGCCATGACCCGCCCTCTCCCCCTGTTATCCCGACGTGACCTCACATTTCCCCCGCCGACACCCTGACTTCCGCCCATGTCACGATAAAAAACGACACATACCATCACCCCCCAATCTCCGACATTCACCCCAATCTGGCGCTCCAGCCGCTTAGATCGCTACCGTTGTACGTCCCTCAGGCAAGCCGGAGCAAAAACTTCCATGCGCCGATATATCGGTTATCGCGAGTTCGTGCAGCGCGATCAGCGTTCCCTCGTCGGCACCGCCCTTCTCCTCACCGGCAGCCACGAGCAGGCCATCCGCCTCACCCTGCGCTCCTTCCACACCGTCGCCCTCTCCTGGCCACCGCCGCTGTGGGAGAACCCCACCACGCACGCCCAGATCGCGCTCTACCGCCGCTTCCTCCAGCGGCCGAGCGCCGCCGGGCCGACGGCCCTGGTACGGATCCCGCCCCGGCAGCGGCTCCTCGTGGTCGCCTGCCTGCACGACGGCAGGTCCCGCGCGGAGATGGCCTCCCTTCTCGGGCTCCCCGAGGAGACGGTGAAGTCGGAGATCGCCGAGGCGGTCGACACCCTCACCAAGGGCAGCGAGAGCCGTCTGGTCACCAGGATGGCCAACGCCGCGGGCGAGGCCTCCGTCCCCGACCTCACCGTCCGTTCCATGCGTACGATCAGGCGGCGCCGCGCCAGGGGAGCCCTCCTCGCCGTGGCGGCGGCGCTCGTCCCGGT
This sequence comes from Streptosporangium sp. NPDC002524, assembly GCF_040295985.1. NCBI lineage: Bacteria > Bacillati > Actinomycetota > Actinomycetes > Streptosporangiales > Streptosporangiaceae > Streptosporangium > Streptosporangium sp. NPDC002524. Next base: position 109,652 of record NZ_JBEOWK010000029.1, read on the forward strand.
CGGCCTGTTCGCCGCCTTCACCGTGCTCCAGCAGGACGAGGTGTGGAACTCGGCACTGGGCGAGCGCGGCCGGCCGCACGCGGCGCAGGCCCAGGAGCCCGTACGGGCGTTCACCAGTCCGGGTCCGGAAGGCCCGGGTTCGGACGGCCCGGGACCGGACGGCTCGGGGCCGGGTGGGGAAACCGGTGCCGCCCCGGCGCCGTGGCAGGCCCCGCGCACCTCCGCGGTGATCCGCTACGCGGTCCCCGGGCCGTGTCCCGACGCCCCCGTCGGGACACCTCCCGCGCGTGCCGGGGACGTCACCTGCGCGGGATGGACGCTGACGATGGCCTCCGGCGGCCCGGAGAGCCCCGCTCCCGGCCTCTCCGGGTGCGAGGGCCGGGAACCCTGCGAGACGACGCTGAGCGTCCCCGACGCCGCCCAGCGCCTCGCGCACGGTGACGAGGAGGAGCCCCCGCGGCTCGCCCCCGCCGTCAGCCGCGACGGGCGCCGCGTCGCCTACCTGAGCGCGGCGGAGCGCCGTTACGTGGCCCACGACCTCGGCAGCGGCGTGAAGCGCTACCTGTCACCGGTCCTCGTCCCCGCCGACACCGAGAACGGCACGCAGGTGAGCGTCTCCCCCAGCGGCCGCCACTTCACCGTCACCCTCGGCGAGCGGCGGCTGCGGACCGACTTCACGACCGGCGCCCTGACATCTGTACCCGCAGGACAGATGCCTCCGGCGCAGCGGATCGCCACCTGGCTCCAGGAGAGGTACGGGACCTGGGCCGACTCCCCCGGCGGGAGACACTCCGCCGCGATCGTCGCCGGGAAGGGCGAGGAACCCCCCAGCCTCCACGTCGTCGACGCCGCGTCACGACGGGTCTTCAAGCGGCTCCCGCTCCCCGGGACGAAGCGGCCCGCCACGGCCGAGGTCGTGAGCTGGCTGAACAACCGCGAGGTGGTCGTGCGGATGAACGCCAGGGCCGGGGGCGGCCTTCTCGGCTTCCACCGGGTGGACGCCGTCACCGGCCGGTCGCACCGCGTGCCCGGCCTCCCGGCGGACACCTCTCTCGTCCTGGGGGCCGTGGCGGCACCGTGACCGTCCGCCCGGCGCCGTACCGGAGCCGTACGGAGTCGTACGGGAACAAGGCGCGCGGGGAGCGGGGAACCGGGAACGGGAAAAGGGCCGCCGTGGGGCGGCCCTTTTCCTTGAGTTCCCTGGGTTCCTTGGGTTCCTTGGGTTCCTCGGGGGTTTTCTCGAAGGCGGCGCGGGCCGGTCGCCGGCCCGGTGCCGTCGGAGACCGGTCGGGCGCCGGTCAGCCCACCTTCTTCTTCAGGTTCTCGTCCAGGGCCGCCAGGAAGTCCTGGGTGGTCAGCCACTTGGCGTCGCCGCCGACCAGCAGGGCGAGGTCCTTGGTCATCTGGCCGCCCTCGACGGTCTCGACGCAGACCTGCTCCAGCTTCTCGGCGAAGTCGATCAGCGCGGGGGTGTTGTCGAGCTTGCCGCGGTGCTGCAGGCCCCGGGTCCACGCGAAGATCGAGGCGATCGGGTTCGTGGAGGTGGGGTTGCCCTTCTGGTGCTCACGGTAGTGGCGGGTCACCGTGCCGTGGGCGGCCTCGGCCTCGACGGTCTGGCCGTCGGGGGTGAGCAGGACCGAGGTCATCAGGCCGAGCGAGCCGAAGCCCTGCGCGACGGTGTCGGACTGGACGTCGCCGTCGTAGTTCTTGGCGGCCCAGACGTATCCGCCCTCCCACTTGAGCGCCGCGGCGACCATGTCGTCGATGAGGCGGTGCTCGTAGGTGATCCCGGCGGCGTCGAAGTCGGCCTTGAACTCGGTCTCGAAGACCTCGGCGAAGATGTCCTTGAAGCGGCCGTCGTAGGCCTTGAGGATCGTGTTCTTCGTGGAGAGGTAGACCGGGTAGCCGCGCGACAGGCCGTACCGCATGGAGGCGCGGGCGAAGTCGCGGATCGAGTCGTCCAGGTTGTACATCGCCAGCGCGATGCCGGGGCCGGGGAAGTCGTAGACGTCGAGCTCGATCGGCTCCGAGCCGTCCTTGGGGGTGTAGGTGAGGGTGAGGCTGCCCTCGCCGGGGACCTTCAGGTCGGTGGCGCGGTACTGGTCGCCGAACGCGTGACGGCCGATGATGATCGGCTTGGTCCAGCCGGGGACGAGCCTCGGCACGTTGGACATGATGATCGGCTCGCGGAAGATGACGCCGCCGAGGATGTTGCGGATGGTCCCGTTCGGGGACTTCCACATCTTCTTGAGGCCGAACTCCTCCACCCGAGCCTCGTCAGGGGTGATCGTGGCGCACTTGACGCCGACTCCGTACTGCTTGATCGCGTTCGCTGCGTCGATCGTCACCTGGTCGTCGGTGGCGTCGCGGTGCTCGATCCCGAGGTCGTAGTACTTCAGGTCGACGTCGAGGTAGGGAAGGATCAGCTGGTCCTTGATGAACTGCCAGATGATCCGGGTCATCTCGTCGCCGTCAAGCTCGACGACGGGGCCCTCTACCTTGATCTTGGGCATGCGTGTGGTTCCCCTTCTGAACTAAATTGGCCAGACAGTCCTTTTTGAGGCTCACTGGCCGTTGAGGCTATCGGACGTGGTCGATCCCCTCGTGGCGCACCCGGCCATCCGACCTGTCACATGGGTATGTGGTCCTTGAACTCAAGGATGATCCCGGCCACCGCCAGCATCACGCCGAGACCTCCCAGCGTGACGACGTCGGTGGCCTTGCGGCGGACGGCGAGCCGCCCGCCCCCGAACAGCCGGGCGAGCGCCCCCAGCGTCATGACGGCGCCCATGGCGATCCCGCCCCAGTAGGGCATGCCCAGCATCACGGCGAGGACCAGCGCGACGAACGCGCCGCCCACCACCAGGGGGTAGGCCCCCCAACGTTCCCTGTTCGCCTCGACCGCTCGCGCGTTCACCGGCCCACCCGCTCTCGCCCCTGACGTCGGCTCATCGCTCGGAGATCGGCTTCCACTTCTGGTCGCGCTCGCCGATGTACTCGCTGTCCGGGCGGATCAGCCGGTTGTCGGCGTGCTGCTCGATGACGTGTGCGGTCCATCCTGACATGCGGCTGACGGAGAAGACGGGAGTGAACAGGTCCGTCGGGATGCCCAGATAGTGGTAGACGGTCGCCGCGTAGAAGTCGACGTTCGGGTAGAGGCCCTTCGTCTCGAAGACGACCTCCTCCATCTCCTTGGACATCCGGTAGTACGTGTCGTCGCCGGACGCCTCGCCGAGCTCCTGCGACATCTTGCGCAGGTGCGTGGCACGCGGGTCCTCGGTCTTGTAGACGCGGTGCCCGAAGCCCATGATCTTCTCTCCGGCGGCGAGCTTGTCCCGTACGGCCTGGGCGACGGAACCCGCGTCGAGCGACTCCAGGGTGCGCATGACCTGCTCGTTGGCACCGCCGTGCAACGGGCCCTTGAGGGTGCCGATGGCCGCCACGACCGCCGAGTGCATGTCGGACAGGGTCGCGGCGCACACGCGGGCGGCGAACGTGGAGGCGTTCATCGTGTGGTCGGCGTGCAGGACCAGGCAGGCGTCGAAGATCTCGACCTCGCGCTCGCCGGGGGTGCGGCCGGTGATCTGGAGCAGGAAGTTCGCGGCCACGCTCAGCTCGGGGTCCGGATCGGGGACGGAGGCCCCGGTCCTGGCCGCGTGGTAGCGGGCGACGAGGATCGGCTGCTGCGCGGTCAGCCTGGCGGCCTTGCGCAGGTTCGCCTCGGGCGCGTTGGTGTCCTTGTCCGGATCGTCGCCCCCGGCCAGCGAGACCAGCGTGCGCAGCGCCTCCATGGGGGCCTGCTTCTCCGCGATCTCCGGGATGTTGGCCTCGGCGAGCGTGCCGAGCGTGCGCCCTCGGACCAGTTCCTCACCGTACGACGACAGTTGCTCCCGCGTGGGGAGGGTGCCGTACTGGAGCAGGTGGGCGGTCTCTTCGAAGGTGGTGCGGCCGGCCAGATCGTGGATGTCGTAGCCACGATAGAAGAGGCGACCGGCCTGACCGTCGATGTCACTGAGCGCTGTGGACGCGGCTACGACATCGGCGAGACCTTTGGTGGGCTTGTCCGCCATGAGTGTTTCCTCCGCTTATCTGTGTCCGAAGTCTACCTGTGAGCAGCGGAAACCCTCCCGAGAGGTACAGACCAATTTCACGCAGGATTCTCCTTCTGGCAAAGGCGATTCCCCATCACCTCGTTTGGGTAAGCCGGAGCTGTAGGAATAGTTACGGCGGGCTACCTGGGGAGGAACTGCCGTGGAGGGGCCGTTCATACGCATCGAGGACACAGGCGAGGTGGTCCCGTTGCGCCCCGAGATCACGACGATCGGACGTGGCCGGGGAGTGGACATCCGGCTCACCGATCCGAGTGTTTCCCGGCTGCACGCGGAATTCGTCCGGCGCGGACCCTACCTGTACGTCGTTGACCTGGGCCTGTCCCGCAACGGCACGCGGGTCAACGGCCGGCCGATCGCCCGGAGGGTGCTTGACGACGGTGACGTGGTGTCCTTCGGCGCGGCACGAGGCAGGATCGGCGGAGTGCCACGCGAGGACTTCGCCCCGGAGGTCGAGCTCCGCCGCGCCGCGGCACCGGAGCTGACCAGGCGGGAGGTTGATGTCCTGACGTCGCTGTGCCGTCCGGCGCTGTCGGACGAGGCGTTCGTCGCACCGGCCACGGCCAGGGAGATAGCCGACGATCTGGTGGTGACGGAGGCGGCTGTCAAGCAGCACCTCCTGCGCCTCTACCAGAAGTTCCGCATCCCCGAGGGCACCAACCGGCGCACCAGGCTGGCGAACGAGGTCGTCGCCCTGGGGCTGGTCAGGCCCACCCCGGTGGTGCCGCCACAGCGCGCGGCCGGTTCCCCGGAGCCGCAGACGGCGTCGTCCACCACCGCGAACCGCAGGGCCTCCTAGCGGCCTCGGCGACTTCGCGGCGCTTTCGGGCTTCGTAGCTTTTACGAGCTTCACGGGCTTCGTGGTGCTTTCAGGCTTCGCGGCCTTCACGGGCTCCGTGGCGCTTTCACAGGTTCGCGGTGCCTACACGGGCTTCGCAGCGGTTTCGCGGAGAGCCGCGGGCCCCCGCGAGCGGGATCAGTCCCGCTCGCGGGCACGCCTCTCGGCGGCCTCGACCACGTTGGTGAGCAGCATGGCCCGGGTCATCGGGCCCACGCCGCCGGGGTTGGGGGTGAGGAAGCCCGCGACATCCTCGACCCCCGGGGCCACGTCACCGGCGATCTTCCCGTCGACCCGGGAGACGCCGACGTCGAGCACGGCGGCGCCCGGCTTCACCATGTCCGCGGTGATCAGGTGCGGCACCCCGGCCGCGGCGACGACGATGTCGGCCCGGCGGGTGTGGGCCGCGAGGTCCTGGGTGCCGGTGTGGCAGAGGGTGACGGTGGCGTTCTCCGAGCGGCGGCTGAGCAGCAGGCCGAGCGAGCGGCCCACGGTGATGCCCCGGCCGACCACGACGACCTCGGCCCCCTTGATCGGCACCCCGTACGCCTGCAGGAGCGTGACGATGCCGTACGGCGTGCAGGGCAGCGGCGCGTCGACCATGTGGACCAGGCGGCCCAGGTTGACCGGGTGCAGGCCGTCGGCGTCCTTCGCCGGGTCCATCCGCTCGATCAGCGCCTGCGTGTCGAGGTGCCGGGGCAGCGGGAGCTGGACGATGTAGCCGGTGCACTCGGCGGAGGCGTCGAGCTCGTCGACGACCGCCTCGACCTCGGCCTGGGTGGCGTCCTCCGGCAGGTCCCTGCGGATGGAGGAGATGCCCACCTCCGCGCAGTCGCGATGCTTGCCCGCGACGTAGATCTGGCTGCCGGGGTCACCGCCCACCAGGACGGTGCCGAGCCCGGGGACGACGCCCCGCTCCCGCAGCGCGGCCACCCGCGCCGTGAGGTCTGTCTTGATCTTCGCCGCCGTGGCCTTGCCGTCGAGAATCCGCGCGCTCATGCGGACAACCCTCTCACGGGATCGGCGGGAGAGACCGGCCCCCCGGGATCAGCCGCGCTCCGCCTCCCTCGCTTCCCTTCGCTCGATGATCCTGCGGGTGAAGGGGATCCACTCCATGGCCCGCCCGCTGAGGTAGGCCGCGCCGAGCGCGATGATGATCATCATCCAAGGACTGACCCAGAAACCGTGCATGATCACAAAGGCGTACAGGGCGTGGTCGAGCAGGGGCATAAGGGGATCTCCACCGCTGGGACGAAAGGGATGCTTCAGACTAACCGCAGGTCAAACCTTTTTCATCCAGGTAGTCCTGTCTAATCCGCCACTTTCTTATCTCCTGTGCGCGGCCGCCACAGCCGTACGACGGCCGCACGCAGGGGAACGGGCGAGTGAAGATCAGTGGAAGAAGTGACGGGTGCCGGTGAAATAGAGGGTCACCCCGGCCGCCTCGGCCGCCGCGACGACCTCCTCGTCCCTGATCGAACCGCCCGGCTCCACGATCGCCCTCACTCCCGCGTCGATGAGGATCTGCGGGCCGTCGGCGAAGGGGAAGAACGCGTCGGAGGCCGCGGCGGCCCCCGAAGCGCGCTCGCCCGCCCGGGAGACCGCGAGCCGCGCCGAGTCGACCCGGTTGACCTGACCCATGCCGACGCCCACGCTCGCGCCGTCCGAGGCGAGCAGGATCGCGTTGGACTTCACCGAGCGGCACGCCTTCCAGGCGAAGGCGAGGTCGGCGAGGACCTCGGCGGAGGCGGCGGGCCCGGCCTTCAGCTCCCAGGTGGACGGGTCGTCGCCCGGCGCGTCGACCCGGTCGGCGGTCTGTACCAGCAGGCCGCCGTCGATCCGGCGGAACTCCGCCGGGTTGGACGGCCCCCCGAGGCAGGACAGCAGCCTGATGTTCTTCTTGGCGGTGAGCACCTCCAGCGCCTCCTCCGTGAAGGAGGGGGCCACCACGACCTCGGTGAACACCTCGGCGATCTGCCGGGCCAGCTCCCCGGTCACCTCGGCGTTGACCGCGATCACGCCGCCGTACGCGGAGACCGGGTCGCAGGCGTGCGCCTTGCGGTGCGCCTCGGCGACGTCGGCGCCGACCGCGATGCCGCACGGGTTCTGGTGCTTGATGATCGCCACGGCGGGCCCGTCGAAGTCCCAGGCGGCCCGCCAGGCGGCGTCGGCGTCGAGGTAGTTGTTGTAGGACATCTCCTTGCCGTGCAGCTGCTCGGCGTTGGCCAGGCCGTCCTTCTGCCCCGAGTACAGGGCCGCGCCCTGGTGCGGGTTCTCGCCGTAGCGCAGCGGCGACCGCAGCTCCCAGGCCGCGCCCATGTAACGCGGCCACGCGCCGTCCTCGGCGGCGTAGACGCTCGCGAACCAGGAGGCCACCGCGGTGTCGTACGAGGCCGTGTGGGCGTACGCGGCGGCGGCCAGGCGGCGTCGCTCCGCGAGGGTGAAGCCGCCCGCGGCGACCGCGGCGAGCACGTCGCCGTAGGAGGCGGGGTCGACCACGACCGCGGCGGTGCCGTGGTTCTTGGCTCCGGCCCGGATCATGGCGGGACCGCCGATGTCGATCTGCTCCACGCACTCGGCGTCGGAGGCGCCGGAGGCCACGGTCTCCTGGAACGGGTAGAGGTTGACCACCACCAGCTCGAACGGCTCGATCTCCAGCTCTTCGAGCTGCTTGGTGTGGGACGGGTTGCCGCTGTCGGCCAGCAGCCCGGCGTGCACGCGCGGGTGCAGCGTCTTGACCCGGCCGTCGAGGCACTCGGGGAAGCCGGTCAGCGACTCGACAGGAGTGACGGGGACGCCGAAGGAGGCGATCCTCGCGGCGGTGCCCCCGGTGGAGACGATCTCCACGCCCGCGGCGTCGAGCCCGCGGGCCAGCTCCTCCAGCCCGCTCTTGTCATACACCGCGATCAACGCGCGCCGGATGGCGATGCGGGTCACTTCGTGCTCCTCCTGGTTGGTTCCGGTTTTCTCCGGGGCTTTTCTCCGGGGCGCCCGGCTCATCCGCCGGGGCGTCCGAATCGGACGGTCCTGCCGGTGACGGTCCAGCCCTCGCGGGCCATCCGGCCGACGGTGTCGACGAGCAGGTGACGCTCGACGGTCTTGATGCGCTCGTGCAGGGCCGCCTCGTCGTCGCCGTCCAGCACGGGCACGGCCTCCTGGGCGATGATCGGCCCGGTGTCGACACCCGCGTCGGCGAGCATCACGGTGCAGCCGGTGACGCGCACGCCGTACGAGAGCGCGTCGCGGACGCCGTGCGCGCCGGGGAAGGAGGGCAGCAGGGCGGGATGGGTGTTGAGGACCGGGAAGGCCTCCAGCGTCGGCGCGCCGAGGATCTTCATGAACCCCGCGCAGACCACGAGGTCCGGACGGTGCCCGGCGATGCGGGCGGCGAGCCTGTCGTCCCACTTCTCGCGGGTGGGATGGTCGGCCAGTCTCTCCACGAAGGTCGGCACCCCCGCGCGCTCGGCACGGGCCAGGCCCTCGATTCCGTCGCGATCGGCACCCACGGCCACGATCCGGGCACCGTAGGTTTCGTCTGCCACAGCGTCCAGCAGGGCCTGTAGGTTGGTTCCAGAACCGGACACGAGAACCACAAGCCGAACGGCCTGGGATGACACCGACGCACTCCATTCGGACGGGGACTCACGCCGCTGCAAGGGTATCGGCCTGTCCGTACGAACGACGCAAGGAGGTCAGGTGACACTACCGGTCGAGGTCCGGCCCGCCGAGAGCGCCGGTCGGAGGGCGCTGTGGCTCGCGGTCGCCGCGGTGGTGATGACGCTGGTGCTCCCCCTCGGGGGAATCGTCATGGCGATCTTCGCCCTCATCACCTCGATCCGTGCGATCAGGACGCTCCGCGCCATCCCCAAGCCTGCCGTCACCGCCGTGGTGGGCGTCGTGCTGGCGGCCGGAGCGCTGCTGGTCTCGATCGCGGTGACGGCGCTGCAGTTCTACTTCGGCGACGAGCTCGCCGCCTACACCGAGTGCGGCAGGGGCGCGGGCACCATCGCGTCGCAGAACGAGTGCGTGGAACAGCTCGAACGGGCCATGGAGCAGAAGATGCCCTTCCTCCAGCCGGGCCAGGTGCAGTTCCCCTTCCCACCCTGAGCGGTCCTCGTCTCCCGTCGTGAGCGCGCCCTGAGCGGTCCTCGTCTCCCGTCCTGAGCGGTCCTCGTTTCCCGTCGTGAGTGCGCCCTGAGCGGTCTTCGTCTTCCGTCCTGAGCGGTTTCCGCGCGGGTGTCGCGCGGTTGTCGCGCACGACACCGCCCGCGCTCCCGGAAGAGCGCGGGCGGGTCCCTGCCTCCTCGATCGGCCCTGATCGGTGCCCGTGAGACCCACGGGCCGTGGCTCCCGCGTCCCGCGCGGGCCGTGGCTCCCGGGGAAGCGATGGCCGGTGGAGCCACGGCCCGCGGGAGCTATGGCCGGTAGGACGGGGGCGGGACGCGGATCTTCGCGGCGATCCTGTCCAGTTCGCCGGCCAGGGCGGGATCGACCTTGACATGGACGGCGACCTCGGAGGTCTCGAAGAAGATCCCCCGGCGGCCGTCCTGATCGGTGGTCCGTATGCCCATGGGCGGCCTTCTCGTGCGCGCGGACTCCCGCTTCTGCCCGCGCAGGAACTCGTCCACCCACTGGCTGCTGTGCAGGACCGCGCCGCGTACCACGGTGACCTCCATGTCGCGCGAGCCGTCCGACCAGCGTGCGATCTTCGCGCTCCAGCCCCTGCCGAGCCGCGTCGTCTCCCCGGCGACCCGTCGCAGGCCGGGAGGCAGGGAGGCGACGGCGACGTGGTCGACCGTGTTGCCCGGGGTGGACGGCTTACCGGAGGGAGACGGCGGTTCGGCGGGGACGAGGCCCTTCACGATCCTGTCCAGCGTGGTCGCGAGACCCTGGTTCACCTCCACGACGTACCCGAGACCGGGCTTCTCCAGCCACAGGCGCATCCGCGAGTACGAGGCGCCCCTGCCGCCCCCGTCGGCCCGGTACCCGGGCTTGCCACGGACCTTCTCCGGGGTGGCGGTGTGCAGGTTCTGACGGGTCCTGGCCCAGGTGAGCAGCGTCTCCGCGTCCGCGGCGTTCACCCCGCGCACCGCCAGGAGCCGGATCGAGGCGCCGTTGTCCCCGCTCCACCCGAGTTCGGTCCACCCGTTCGGGTCGACCACGGTGGAGGGGTCCGTCAGGTGCAGGCCGGGTGGGACGTAGGTGAAGCGCAGCCCCTGGAAGACTCCGCCGGTCGGATCCTTGGGGGTGAGACCGTCGGCGATCCTTCGCAGGGCGTCCCGATGCCGGACGCCCACCGTGACGCGCAGGACCAGGCCGGACCGCTCCTCCCAGACCAGGTCGTCCCCTTCGGCCCGGGTGAACGCCCCGCGTCCGCGTACCTTTGCGACGAGAACTCCCGGCAGCGTCTCGGGCGTGCCCTTGATCCCGCCGAGCACACGCTCGGCCCCTCCGGTGTGGAAGGTCGGGTCCCGGTAGACCGTGACGCGGACGAGGTCGTCCCCCGCCCCCCAGGTCGCGCCGGTGCCGCGAAGACCTCCGGCGTCGGCCCTCTCCAGTACGGGTGCGCCGAGACCCGGGGGCAGGTAACCGACCTTGACGCCGTCCACCCCCACCGCCTGGGTGGGAGAGGCGACGCCGCTCCGGTCCGTCACGGTCAGGTAGCCGGGTACGGCCGTCGCCAGCACGGCCGCGGCGACCAGGGCCACCGCCGTCCTGCGAGCCCTCCTCTCCCGGTTCGCGCCCTGCGCGACGCGGTGGGCGAGGCCGGGAGGCACGCCGAGCGCGGAGGTCTCCTCGACCATGGCCAGCCGGAGTTCGTGCTCAACGTTCGGCATGGGGAAACTCCTCCTCGTGAAGGTCGGCGCCGATCAGGGCGCGCAAACGGGCCAGTCCCTTGGACGCCTGGCTCTTGACCGCCCCGATCGAGCAGCGGAGGATCTCGGCGGTCTGGGCTTCCGTCAGGTCCTCGAAGAAGCGCAGGACCAGTACGGCGCGCTGGTGCGGCGGCAGGCCCCGGAGACCGGCGATCAGGACCTGGCGAAGCTCGACACCGCTCAGGGAGTCGGGCGCCGGGGTCTCCGGGGGCGAGTCGGTCAGGAAGATCCGCAGTATCGCGCGACGGCGGGCGCGGCTGATGGCGGTGTTGACGATGATGCGGCGCACGTAGGGTTCGGGGTCGCTTCCCGCGTGCAGACGGCCCCAGCTGCGGTAGGCCTTCTCCAGCGCGCTCTGCAGGACGTCCTCGGCCTCGTCGCGGGACCCGCAGGTGAGGTGGGCGATCCTGAACAGGTTCGCTCCCCGCGCCGCGACGAACTCGGTGAACCCCTCGTGACCGCTCACGCGGCCGTCTTAGGTCTCATACCCGTCCATACGCCCGACCCCGCGCGAAGGGTTTCCAGGCACGACCGGATTGCCTGCTGACGGATTCCCCGCCACCGGATTTCCGGCCGCGGTCTTGGACGGTCAGGGTCTTGGATGGTCACGGTCTTGGATGGTCACGGTCTTGGATGGCCATGGTCTTACGCGGTCACGGTCTTACGCGGTCACGGCCTTACGCGGTCACGGCCTTACGCGGTCACGGCCTTACGCGGTCACGGCCTTACGCGGTCACGGTCGCGAGCGGTCACGGCCTTGGGTCGTCACAGTCCCGAAGGGTCACAATCCCAGGCGATCACAGTCCCCGCCGGCCACGTCCCGGGCGGTCACGGTCTTAGACGGTCGCAGCCCTCACCGGTCACGTCCCGGGCTGTCAGGGGCTTGGGCGGTCACGGTCCCGGTCGGCCTCGGTCTCAGGTGCAGGCGCGAACATGGACGCCCATTGTCAATCACGGTCCCAGGCGTAGGGGTCGACGTAGATGACGTGGCCGCCCTTGTCGTCGGTCTCGTCGACGATGTCGCGCCGGGGCGGGCGCGGCGGGTCGGGGCGGCGGGCCTTCTGCGGGTTCTCCGCGGCGGCCGAGGCGTGCTCGTCCTCCCAGTCGTCCCTGATGACCGGGATCGGCTGGGTGTCGCACTCCGTGGCGTCCAGCCAGTAGCCGGGGAGCTTCTGGAGCTCCTCCGACTCGGCGAAGCCGACCTTGCCGGCCGCCGAGGCCGCCGCCTTGGCGATCTTGACACCGGCCTTGCGCACCGGAGCGGTGGCCGTGCCGACCTTGGCCGCCGCCTTGGTGACGGCCGTGTTCTGACCACGGAAGATCAGCCACCAGTTGGCCAGCCCGGCGGCGATCCCCGCCGCGACGCCCACCTCCAGGGTCACCGAGAGCATCACCTCCCACCCCGCCGGGCCCAGCGCGGACAGCCGCGCGCCGCCGAGCGAGCCGCCGGACAGCGCCGCGAGCAGGCCCGCCGTCACCCCGGTCGCCAGCCCGCAGACGAACCCCCACAGCGGCGCCCCCTCGTACGAGGAGGAGGGCGAGATCCGGACGACCAGGATGCCCGCCACGGCCCCGGCCACGAACGGCACCGCGATCACGATCATCACCCAGGCCGGGGTCGGGCCCGCCTCGGGCAGCGCGCCCAGGATCGGCAGGCTCGGCACCGTGCCCAGCTGCACGCCCGTCGGCGCGACCAGCGTGCCGGTGCCGACCGCGAACCCGGGGCCCGCGATGTAGGCCAGCCCCCAGATGACGGCGTTGAGCAGGTAGAGCCCCTGGACCAGCAGGAGCAGCAGCCCGCCGACGAACCCCGGCGCCAGGATCCCGGACAGCTCCTGGACCTGCCCGAAGTTGACCACGACGGCCCCGAGCACCATGACGGCACCCGCCACGAGCATGATCGCCAGCGCGGCGGACGTCCCGGCCACGACCGAGCGCAGCCGCTCGGGCAGCAGGCGCAGCATCGACCGCCAGGGCCCGATCGTCCTCGCGACGGCCACGGAGCCCGCGAGGAAGGCGAGCACCAGATGGCTGACCAGCACGTCGCCGAGGAAGGGCTGGGTGATCTCGTTCCTGGTGACCAGCGCGATCAGCCCGGCCAGCAGCGCGTACGGCGCCGCCAGCGAGATGCCCGCCTGCGCGATCAGGACCAGCTGCGCCCTGCGGCGGGCGTTGGACACCTCTTTGGGGGTGTTCTTGGGCAGCCGGGCGGGCAGCTTGAGCCGCAGGTCCGCGTCGCGGGCCATCCACATCCCCGCGCGGTACAGCAGGAAGGCGGGCAGGACCGTGAGCCCGAGCGGGAGCAGGCCCACCGAGCCGCCGGGGATCGCGAAGCCCGCGTGGTGCGCGGCCAGCCAGAGCTGCGACGCGGTGCGGAACACCGCAGGCAGGCCCGCGCCGAGCGCGCCGCGGGGAGCGGCGATCCAGCCGACCAGGGTGAGCGTGGTGAGCACCGCCAGCCCCACGCCGAGGGTCCACGCGGCGGCGAGCATCCCGGAGACGGGGAGCGGCCGGCGGACGTCGTCGTCGTCACCCGTGAGGCCGGGCAGGGGGATACGGCTGAGGACGTTGCGGGGAGCCGTCCGTAGCTGATCGAAAAGGGCCGTCACAGTAGTCGATGGTCTCAGGATCTTCGGTGCGGAAGGGACTCCCGCGCCCGCGTGTCGCGCACCGTGTGACGGGAGTCCCCTGTGGTATCCGGACGGCGCCGGCGCGGAAACCGCCCGTGACCTCTCCCCCGGGCGGAAACGTACCGGGATCGCACGGCAGTCACGGCTGTCGCAGCTGTCATGGCGATCACGGCTGTCGTGGCGGTCGCGGCTGTCATGGCGAAGGGCGCCCGGCGGGATGCCGGACGCCCTTCGATGGTCCTCGACGGTCCTCGGCGCGGTGGGACCGGCACGCGATCCGGTGCGAGCCCGCCACCGGATCGCGCGGCGTCGTGCCGTGCCTTGCCGTGCCTTGCCGTGCCTTGCCGTACCGCGTTCCGCTCACCCGGAGCCGCGTCCCGGAACACGCTCCGGGGCAGTGCGCCGGGGTTGTGCGCCGCCGCGTTCGCCCGTCCGGGGCCGTGGCCCCGGAGCCGTGCGCTAGAGCGACTCGACGACCTCGCGCATCAGGCGGGCGGTCTCGCTCGGGGTGCGGCCGACGCGGACGCCGACCTTCTCCAGGGCGTCCTTCTTGGCCTGGGCGGTGCCGGCCGAGCC
>NZ_JBEOWK010000030.1:0-119552 GCF_040295985.1 Streptosporangium sp. NPDC002524
GGACCGACCGGACCCTCCGGCCCTCCCGGACCAGCAGGACCGGCCGGAGTCGACGGCGCGACAGGAGCAGCAGGCGCGCCCGGCGCACCCGGACCGGCCGGAGCGACCGGCGCCACCGGAGCAACCGGCCCCGTCGGACCGGCAGGACCCGCAGGACCGACGGGAACGACCGGCCCGGCGGGACCTGAAGGACCGGCCGGAGCCACCGGAGCGACCGGCGCCACAGGTGCGGCGGGACCCGCCGGACCGGAAGGAGCGGCGGGACCGACCGGACCCTCCGGCCCTCCCGGACCAGCAGGACCGGCCGGAGTCGACGGCGCAACAGGAGCAGCAGGCGCGCCCGGCGCACCCGGACCAGCGGGAGCCACCGGCGCCACCGGAGCAACCGGCCCCGTCGGACCGGCAGGACCCGCAGGACCGGCAGGACCCGCAGGACCGGTGGGAGCCACCGGAGCGACCGGAGCCACCGGACCGGCGGGACCGAGCACCCTGGTCACCAGGACGGTCGTGCCGGGGGCACCGACACCCGTTCCCCCTGGCACGACGGTGCCCATTCTCGGTGGCATCTGCCCGGTGGGCACGCTCGCCGTCAGCGGAGAATGGATCGGCAGCGCCCTGGGGGTCGACGTGGTCGCCAACCAGTCGCTGCTCACCAACCAGTGGAGTACGACCTTCGCCAACGGCGGCGTTCTCACGCCCACCGTGACTGTCTCCTCCTCGTGCGTGGGACCTGCCTAGGCGCCGGCGCTTTCCGAGGTGGCACGTGCTTCGACGGCACGTCCAGGAGTTCCCCGAGAACGTGATCGAGTCATGTGAATCGCGTTGACGGGACACCCGGACGCGACCGGGATTCGTCCGGACGCCGCTAGGCGCCCTCGAATCGCGCCGCCGTTCGCGGGTGGCGGGGCTCTTGATGGGGCCGCGATCGATCGAGATCGCTTCCATCGAGGGCCTCGCCACCTGTTCGTCCGTGACACACGGATCGGCTTCCCTGTACGGCGAGCCGACGATCCCTGCGATCCCTGCGACCCCGGTGACACCCGCCCTCCGGCTCATGGCAGGGCACCCCGGGTCGTAGCCGGGCACCCCGATCCCTGGCCGGGCACCCAGGCCCGCCGGAAGCCCACCGGAAGCCCGCCGGTCGCACCGGTCCGGAGCGACTCCCGGTGCCGCGCGAGCGGCAAGAGCATCCCATCGAGACGAGAACCCGGCATGGAGAAACCGGTGGGGAAACCGCGTCGGCTCCATCACGGAGCATGATCCAAAAACTGTTCGGAAGTCGTCCACGCCACCAGGAACCCACAATTCTGACATACAGCCCAATAAGCCAAATTGCGGCTGGCTATATACAGGCACCAAGCTCGACAAGCCGGACATATTCTCGTCGTTGACGAATCCGTTTAAACCTTGTTAACGGAAATTACGCTTTGCCATGTCGATCATCGGGTAACTCCTGCTTGCCGCCACTGTCGCGGTTTAGGAAATCTGATTCCCTGGAATCACAAAAGACATGGAATGCGATGACTTCTAGCGGTAGAAGACGGGCTCCAATTACTGATTTCGGCAAACACGCTCGAAATTTGTCCGTCGCAACAACAGCAATCGGTGCCATCCTGGCGCTTTCCTGCCAGACTCCGGCCAGCGCCGCCATCGACACCACGGGCACTGTCCTCACCACACAGGACAGCGACATCAAGGCCGCTCCGGCCCGCATGGCGACCGGCATTTTCGACAGCTCGCGAATCTACGCGATGGGGACCACCGCACGGGGAAATTGCAAGTGCCAGGGAAAGCACTGCAAATGCGACCGTGATCGTCTCGGCAAAGGTGACCGTGGCAGCGGGAAGGGACTTCGGGAGGTCGGGCCGCAGGGAACCGGGCTGCAGGAATCCGCGAGCTCTACCGGTCTGGCTGCTTTCCAGGAGCCCGGTCCCCCCGGCCCTCCCGGCCCGGCGGGTCCGGCGGGACCGCCCGGCGCACCGGGCCCGGCGGGCTCCACGGGAGCGGCCGGCCCGGCCGGCCCGACAGGAGCGACCGGAGGAACGGGCGCCACCGGCGCGCCCGGCGTGGCGGGCGCACCGGGCCCGGCGGGCGCGCTGGGAGCGACGGGCGCCACGGGCGCTTCGGGCTCACCAGGCCCGGTGGGCAACCCGGGTCCGGCGGGCCCCGCCGGACCGGCAGGACCGACGGGAGCCACCGGAGCGACGGGTAACACGGGACCGGTCGGGCCGACGGGAGCCACCGGAGCCGCAGGACCGGCAGGACCCGCGGGACCGATCGGGCCCATCGGCCCGATCGGGGTCACCGGGGCCGTGGGACCGGCAGGTCCCGCAGGACCCGCGGGAGGCACCGGAGCCGCAGGACCCGCCGGACCCATCGGCCCGGCAGGACCCGCGGGACCCATCGGCCCGGCCGGGACAACGGGCGCGGCGGGACCGGCAGGACCCGCGGGACCGGCCGGTCCCGCGGGAGGCACCGGAGCCGCGGGACCCGCCGGACCGGCGGGACCGATCGGGCCCATCGGCCCGATCGGACCCATCGGCGCGACCGGAGCCACCGGGGCCACCGGAGCCGTCGGACCCATCGGCCCGATAGGCCCGATCGGGGCCACCGGAGCCGTCGGAGCCACCGGCGCGACCGGAGCCGCAGGACCCGCGGGACCCATCGGCCCGGCGGGACCCGCAGGACCGGCGGGAGGCACCGGAGCCGCAGGACCGGCAGGACCGGCAGGACCCGCGGGACCGATCGGACCCATCGGCCCGATCGGCCCGACCGGAGCCACCGGAGCCGTCGGAGCGACAGGCGCCACCGGGCCCATCGGCCCCATCGGCCCGATCGGGGCCACCGGTGCGACCGGAGCCACCGGCGCCACCGGAACCACGGGACCCGCGGGACCCATCGGCCCGGCGGGACCCGCGGGACCGATCGGAGCGACAGGCGCGACCGGCGCCACGGGAGCCACCGGACCGGTCGGACCCCTCGGCCCCACCGGGGCGACCGGATCCACCGGAGCCCCGGGACCCGCCGGAGTACCGGGAGCAGCGGGTCCGACAGGCCCCGCGGGACCTCCGGGAGCCACCGGACCGGTCGGACCGACCGGATCCACCGGCGCCGCGGGCCTTCCGGGCGCGCCCGGACCGGCCGGAGCCACCGGATCCACCGGAGCGACCGGTCCCGCCGGGCCGACCGGGCCCGCGGGACCCACGGGACCCGTCGGACCTCTGGCACCGCCGTCCGCCGTGGCCGTGGACTTCCTGCTTCTCGACCCGATCACCACGTCGGTCAGGAACGACGGGACGACACAGGTCCGCGACCCGCGGACGACACCGCCCTGGCACAGCATCTCGACGCTCGCCGGCTATCCGGCCGGTGTGGTGGACGTCGGCACGGCGGTGGTCGTGGACGGCGCGCTTCCGTACCTCAACGTCACGGTTCAGAGTGCGACCGGTTCGGTGGCCCGGACGAGGTGTCTCCTCGGGCTTCCGATTCCGGTCCTGGGAGGCTTCTTCGCTCCCGGAGCGCCCCTCGGGCCTCCCGCCTACCCGGCGAACTGCGACAACTTCGTCAACATAACGCCGCCGCTCTAAGAATTCCTGGAGCATGACGGGGTGAAACAGAATGCCGTGCCCGGCTTGAAGCCGGGCACGGCATTCGTCTTTTCGCCTCCGTCGCACACCTGGTCACGCGTCATCCCCGGGCATTGTCCGGCCGAATGGAGTGACGCGGCTCGCGAATTCCCCGACCCGCCGCCCTTTTGTTCTTGCGGTGAACGAGAGCGGGCATAGAATATCGGGGATCGCATCTGGGAGTCGGGGGATGTTCCCATGCGCGTGGTCCGCGACCGGTCCCGACCGTCCACCGAATCGGGTGATCCGAGAGCCGTCCACCGGCGAACCCGCCATGGTCTCCTCTCCCGCTCCGGAAAAGGAGCACCATGCCGCCGGTCCTGCCGTTCACGGCCTCGGCCGTCCTGGCCCTCGGGCTCGTCGTCCCCACCGCCCCGCTCCCCGCGTCGGACCGGCTGATCGCGCTGCGGATGGCGGGCCTGGACATCACCGTCCCCGCCTCGGTGAACCTCGGCGGCGCCCGGATGAACGGCACGATCAGCGCCCACCTCGGCACGGTCACGGTGGTCGACAGCAGGTTGCTCCTGGCCAGCTGGGTGGCGACCGTGTCGGCGACCGACTTCACCAGGACCGGCTCCCCCGCGGCGGTCATCGGCAAGGCCCGGGTCTCCTACTGGTCGGGCCCGGTCACCGCCGCGGTGGGCATCGCCGTACGGACACCCGGGCAGCCCACCGCCGCGGCGGCGCAGAGCCTCTCGTCGTCGCGCACCGCGTTCACCAAGCAGCTGGGGGTTCTCGGCACCTCCACCAGCTGGAACCCCACCCTCATCGTGTCGGTCCCCGACTTCGCCGTCGCGGGCACCTACACGGGCACGGTGACGCACTCCGTGGTCTAGCGCCCGGAAGCCGTCTGCGGATCCGCCCCGGGTTCCGGCGCCGGCTCGCGGACGCCTTTCCGGTCTCCCGTGGCGCGAGCACCGGCTCACCCTTCCGGCGGCCCCGCGACGGCACCGGATCGCCGTCGTACGAACCCGTAGGTCCCGGTTCTCTCCGGCCGGGGCGCGTCAGTTCCTGACGAGGACCAGCTGCGCGGGGTCCTCGCCGGGCAGCGGGACGCCGAGGCGCCGTCTGGCGGCGACGGCGCGGTGCGCGGCGGCGCACGCGTTCGCGCCCAGCGCGACGACGACGAGCAGGCCGAGGCGGAGCAGGTCCGGCCGGCCGAAGCTGAGCTCCCCGGCGGCGTTGACCAGGAATCCGGTGCAGAAGAACCACGCCATGACGGCCGTGGCCAGCGCGACCCCGGCGCGGACCCCGCGGGCGGCGTGGGCGCACACGACGATCGCCATGATCAGCACGCGGCCGGTGACCTCCGCCGGGGCGAGGAGCAGCGAGGCGCCCGCGGCCGCGGCGACGACGGCGACGAACCCTCCGGCGAGCGAGAATCCCACCGGTTCGGTGCCGAACACCGCGACCACCCCTTTTCGCAAGGCTGACATCTGTCGCGGAGCAGGCATTTGCCGGAGGGGGCTGAACTCCGCCCCTCCATGAAACACCGGGAAACGCTCACGGGCCTATGCCGATATGTTTTCTTCACCCTTTCCCTACGTTCATTTGCGCCGTTCCCCACCTTTCGCGGGACTGTGGGCCCCCTCCTACAGGCCCACGTCGCGGCGCATCAGGTCCTGCTCCATCTCCCTGCGGACGAGCAGCCTCGCCCGGCCGTCGCGCACGGCGACGACCGGGGGCCGGCCCATGAGGTTGTAGGTCGAGGCCATCGAGTGGTGGTAGGCCCCGGTGGCGGCCAGCGCGACGAGGTCCCCCGGGCGCAGGTCGGCGGGGAGCGGGACGTCCTCCGCGATCGTGTCGCCCGTCTCGCAGTGGTGGCCGACGACCGTGAACGGGCGCGGCCCCTCGCGGGAGACACGCCCGGCGAGCCGTACGGTGTAGCGCGACCCGTACAGGGCGGGGCGGGGGTTGTCGCTCATCCCGCCGTCGACGGCGACGAACGTCCGCGAGCCCCCGCGCTTGACGGCGACGACGCGGTAGAGCGTGGTCCCCGCGGTACCGGCGATCGCCCGGCCGGGCTCCACGATGAGCCGGGGCACCGGCAGGCCGAACCCGGCGGCCCGCTCCGTGATCGCGGTGACGACCGCGTCCGCGAAACGCTCCGGGCCGAGCCCCTCCGCACCCGGCAGGTACGCGATGCCGTGCCCGCCGCCCAGGTCGAGCTCGGGCAGGACCACGCCGTGGGTGTCGCGGATCCGGGCCATCTCGCCGACCAGGATCCTGGCCGCCCGCTCGTACGGCTCGACGTCGTCGATCTGCGAGCCCAGGTGGCAGTGGAGCCCGGCCAGTTCGAGCCGGGGCTGGTGCAGGACCCTCGCCACGGCGTCCCCCGCGGCACCGCTCACGATGGACAGGCCGAACTTCTGGTCCTCGCCCGCGGTACGGATCTTGGGGTGGGCGCCCGCCTCGATGTCGGGCGTCACCCGGACCAGCACCTTCTGGCGACGGTCGATCGGGACGAGCGCGGCGAGCCTGTTGATCTCGCCGACGTTGTCCACCACGATCCTGCCGACCCCCTCGTCCACCGCCCTGCGCAGCTCGGCGGGCGTCTTCGCGTTGCCGTGCATGATGATCCGCTTCGCGGGGAACCCGGCGGACCTGGCGACCGCCAGCTCGCCCGCCGAGCAGACGTCGAGGCTCATCCCCTCGGCCCGCGTCCAGTCGGCCATCGCGCGGCAGAGGAACGCCTTGGCCGCGTACGCGATCTCGGCGTCCGGGAGCGCGGCCCGGTAGGCGCGGCAGCGCAGCCGCACGTCCGTCTCGTCGATCACGTAGCTGGGGGTGCCGAACCGGTGGGCGATCTCGGTGAGGGACACCCCGCCGATCGTGACGTCTCCCTCGGCCGTGACGCGCGTGGTCGCCGACCACGGGGAACCGGCGGCCTCGCCGGGCGCGGTCGCTCCTCGCCCGGGAGAGGCGTCCGCCCTTCGCCCGGGAGAGGCGGGCGCCCTTCGCCCGGGGAGATCACCGGCCTTCCCGGGGAGATCGCCGGCTCTCCGGCCGGGGAGATCGGTGGCCCCTCGCCCGGGAGAGGTGGTCGCGCTCCGGCCGGGGAGGCCGGTGGCGGGGGCCGGGACCCCGGGATCCCGGCGTACGGGTAGCGGCGACGGGGTTCCACCCGCGTGCGAGACGCCCATGCTTCCTCCTGCTTTCGCGGCCTGGCCGGACGGCCGGACACAGGGGACGCTAGGTCGGCGAAGGGCGGATCGGACGCTTCGGGACGAGACCCTGACGCTCCTCCGCCCTACCCTGACACCTCCTTGACGGCCGGACACGGAGCGTGAGGCCGGGAACGCGGAACGTCCCCCCGGCGCGGAGAACCGGCCGGAGGGACGACCGGCAGGTGCGGCCGGAGGGACGTTCGGCAGATGCGGCCGGAAGGATGCCCGGCAGGTGCGGCCGGAAGGACGCCCGGCAGATGCGGCCGGAAGGACGCCCGGCAGATGCGGCCGGAGGGCGCCCGGCAGGTGCCTAGCGGGCGCTTTCCAGGAGCTTCTCGGTGGCGACGAAGCGCACGCAGGTGGCGAGACCGGAGATGGCGAGCTCCAGCTCGTCGAGCTCGGGGTAGGTGGGGGCGATGCGGATGGTGCTGTCGCGGGGATCCGTCGCGTACGGGTGAGTGGCGCCCGCGGGGGTGAGGGCGATGCCCGCCTCTCCCGCCCGCCGCACCACCTCGCGCGCGCAGCCCTCCAGCACGTCGAGGCTGATGAAGTAACCGCCCTCGGGGCTGGACCAGGTCGCCAGGCCGCTGCCGCCCAGCTCCTTCGTGAGGATCGTCTCGACCGCGTCGAACTTCGGCCGGAGCAGCTCCCGGTGCCGGCGCATGTGCTCGGCCAGGCCGTTCTCGTCGCGCAGGAACTCCACGTGGCGGAGGTGGTTGAGCTTGTCGGGGCCGATGGTGCGCTTGGCGGTGTTCCCGAGCAGCCAGGCCACGTTGGCCGGGGACGACCCGAAGAAGGAGACGCCGGAACCGGCGAAGGTGATCTTCGAGGTGGAGCCGAAGACGAAGACGCGGTCGGGGTTGCCGTTCTCCGCGCACAGCGCCAGGACGTCGGCGATCTCCACGGGCGTGTCGGTCAGGTGGTGCACGGCGTAGGCGTTGTCCCAGAAGATCCGGAAGTCCGGGGCGGCGGTCGGCATCGCGGCCAGGCGCCGCACCGTCTCGTCGCCGTAGGAGACGCCGCCGGGGTTGCTGTACTTGGGCACGCACCAGATGCCCTTGACCTGGGGGTCGTCGAGCACGAGACGCTCCACGACGTCCATGTCCGGCCCCTCGGCGTTCATCGGCACCGGGATCAGCTCGATGCCGAACCGCTCGCACAGGGCGAAGTGGCGGTCGTACCCGGGAACCGGGCACAGGAACGCGATCCGCGGCTCGTCGGCCCAGCGGCGCTCGGCACCGGGCAGCGTCCCGAGCAGGGCGTGGACGATCGAGTCGTGCATCAGCGAGAGGCTGGAGTTGTCGGCGGCGACGAGCTGCGCGGCGGGCACCTGCAGCGGGCCGCTGAAGATCTCCCTGAGCTCGGCCAGACCCTGGAGCCCGCCGTAGTTGCGGCAGTCGGTGCCGTCCGCGGCGGTGTGACCGCCGGGCAGGTCCAGCAGCCCCTCGGAGAGGTCGAGCTGCCGCGCCGACGGCTTGCCCCGCGTCAGGTCGAGGGACAGACCGCGCCGGACGAGCGCGTCGTAATCGCGCTGGGCGGCGTCCCGCCGGGCGGTCAGCTCGTCGATGGTGAGGGCCGGAGAGGTCACGGTGGTTCCTTCGCCTGCTGGTGTTCGGCTCCGGAGACGGTCGGCGCCCGGCTGGGAAGACGGTTGTGGAACGGCTCCGAAGGTGGCCTGGTCGACTTCGAAGAATAGAAGACCACGCCACCCGACCGGAAGCCGGGCCACTCGCGCCGCGTCGTCCCGATCGGGAGACGGACCGCTCGCGTCGCGTCGTCCCGATAGGGAGACGGACCGCTCACGTCACGCTGTCCCGAGCGGGAGACGGGCACTCACGTCACACCGGCCCGAGCGGAAGCCGAGCACTCACGTCACACCGGTCCGAGCGGAAGCCGGGCCGCTCGTGTCACGCTGTCCCCGACCGGAAGCCGGGCACTCACGTCACACCCGCCCGAGCGGGAGGCGGGCCGCTCGTGTCACGCTGTCCCCGCCGATTCGACGCCCGTCCGTGCGCGTCATGCGACCGGCTCGCCATACGATCACCGTATGGCGGAGGTCATGGTACGTGACGGAACCTGGACGTTCGACGGCGAGATCCTGCGGATCGTCCCCGGCCGCGACCGGAGCGTGAAGAAACTGCGGCAGCTGCTGGGCGAGGTGCGGGTGCCGCTGGAGGCGGTGGCCGGCATCGCGTACGAGCCCGGCAAGAAGGGCGGCAGGCTGCGGCTGCGGCTGCGCGAGGGCGCCGACCCGTTCAACCAGGCGGCGGGCGGGCGGATCCCCGACGCCGCCGATCCCTACCAGCTGGTCGTGGACGCCGACCGCACCGGCGCCGCCGGGTACTTCGTCGACGCGGTGCGCAACGCGCTGGTGATCGAGCAGGTGCCGGACGGTCCCTCGGAGCGCTACCTCATGCCGGGCCCGGCGCTGCCCGTGGTGGTTCCGGCGGGCGACGGCACGGCGACGTTCGACGGCGAGTCGCTCCGCCTCGAATGGAGCTGGTCGACGGAGGAGGGCAAGAAGTCGGCCGGTCCCCAGCGGCTCGCGCTGAAGGACCTGGACGGCGTGGAGTGGTTCCCGGCCTCGGGCCTGGAGAACGGCTACCTCCGCTTCCAGGTGAAAGGCGCGGCACCGCACAAGCTCGCCCCCAAGCACGACCCGAACTGCCTGGTCCTGTGGGGCTTCGACAAGGAGACCCGCACGACGGCGCTGCTCGTCGCCGCGATCGTCGCCAGGCTGCCGCACCCCTCGGGCGTTCAACCGGCCCCCGCCGGGGAGCCCCCGGCGATCGAGGCCGCCGCGGCACCCGCGACACCCGCGTCCCCCTCCGGCGGCGACGACCCCGACTCGCTCCTGCGCCGCCTGCGCGAGCTCGGCGACCTGCACAGGGACGGCATCCTCACCGACGAGGAGTTCACCACCGCCAAACAGTCCCTGCTCCGCCGCTTCTGAGCGACGTCTGCCTCTGAGCGACCTCCGCCTCTGAGCGACTCCCACTTCCGACCGCGCCCTGCTTCTGACCGCGCTCCGGTTCTGGCCGCGTCCTGCTTCTACCGCGCCCTGCCTCCGGACGGCGTCTGCCTCCGGACGGTCCCGCTCTTCGGCGACCCCCGCCCCTCAGCGGTCCCGTCGCCGGACGGCCCTCGCCTTCGAGCGGTCGCCGAAGGTCAGCGGCACTGGGCGAGCATGACGGTCTTGTCCGCGCGGGTGACCGGCAGGTTGTACTTCAGGGCCACCTGGGCGAAGCGGACGACATAGGCGCAGCGGACCCCGCGTACGGGAGGGAGCCAGGACGCCGGTCCCGAGCCGCCCTTGGCCTCGTTGGCGTCGCCGTACACCGGGAGGAGGTTGAGCGGGTCGTTGGCGATGCGCTTCCGCTTGGACAGCGGCCAGCGGGAGGCGCCCATCCGCCACTCGTAGGACAGCGGGACCACGTGGTCGACCTGGATCTCGTCGGAGCGCTTCTTGGTCCAGCGGACGATCCGGCCGGTGTAGGGGTCGCGCAACTTCATGGAGACCACCACGCAGTCGGATCCGCGGCGGTAGCGCACGTCCTCGCCGTCGCGGGCCAGCAGGTCGTCGCGGGTACGGCAGCCGTTGCGCGCGTACGGCACCCCCCTGGCGGTGTCGGCCCAGTCCTCGCCGAACCTGGCCCGGCTGTAACCGGCCTTTGAACCCATCGGCCTGACCTTGAGCCTGCCGATCAGCCTGACGGCGGTGCCCCGGTCTCCGGTCGACCTGACGGGCGCCAGGCCGGGGCCCACGCCGTCCGGGTTGTCCAGGGGCGCGACCCGGGCCGGAGCGGCCCTCGCACGCGTGTCGTCGTGCGTCGACAGTGAGAAGAGCACCGCGGCGCCGAGCATCACGGTGACCACCCCCCGCGTGCTCACCCATGCCTCCAGAAGGGTCTACAGGCTCATGCTTGACCGATTCCCGGTCATCCCGCGGTTGACACGGGGGTGTCCGCTGGTTGAGACCGTACCCGGAGGGCGGCCGGCCGGGGTGGAAAGCGGTCAGGGCGGAAACCGGTCAAGGCTGGAAGCGACCAGGACGGAAACCGGTCAGGACTGGAAGCGACCAGGACGGAAACCGGCCAGGGCTGGAAGCGGTCAGAACGAGAAGCGACCAGGACGAGAAGCGGTCAGGGCTGGAAGCGGTAGCCCATGCCAGGCTCGGTGAGCAGGTGGACCGGGTGGGCGGGGTCGCGCTCCAGCTTCTTGCGCATCTGGGCCATGTACTGGCGAAGATAGTTGGTCTCCTTGCTGTACGCGGCGCCCCAGACCTCGTTCAGCAGGCGGCGCTGGGTGATCAGCTTGCCGGGGTTGCGGACCAGGATCTCCAGCAGGCGCCACTCGGTGGGGGTGAGCCGCACGCCGCCGGAGACGGTCTTGCCCGCCAGGTCCACCTCGTGCTCGCCGATCACGAACCTGGCCGGTTCCTCCTCGGTGACCGAGGCGCGACGCGACACCGCGCGGATCCTGGCGAGCAGCTCGTCGACGCCGAACGGCTTGATGACGTAGTCGTCCGCGCCCGCGTCCAGGGCCTCCACCTTGTCGCGGCCCTCGGCCCTGCCGGACAGCACGATGATCGGGACGGTGGTCCAGCCGCGCAGCCCGTGGATGACGTCCACCCCGTCCATGTCGGGCAGGCCGAGGTCGAGCACGACCAGGTCGGGGTGCCGGTCGGCCGCCTGGCGCAGGGCGGCGGCGCCGTCGGCGGCCACGGCCACCTCGTACCCCCGGGCGGCCAGGTTGATCCGCAGCGCCCGCAGGAGCTGGGGTTCGTCGTCGACGACGAGGATGCGCGTCACGGGTCCTCCACGGGTACGGGCGCGGCCCGGTGCCGCGGGAAGACGGGCAGGGTGAGGACCATGGTGAGGCCCCCGCCCGGTGTCTCGTCCGGAACGAGGGTGCCGCCCATCGCCTCCGCCAGCCCCCGGGAGAGCGCGAGGCCGAGACCGACACCGGTGGCGTTGTCGCGGTCGCCGAGCCGCTGGAAGGGCATGAAGACCCGGTCGCGCGACTCCTCGGGGATCCCCGGCCCCCGGTCGACGACCCTGATCTCCACATGTCCGCCGCCGTCACCGCCATCGCTGTCGTCACCGCCGTCGTCCACGCTGGCGCCGACCAGCACGGCGACGCCCGGCGGGCTGTAGCGGACGGCGTTGGAGACGAGGTTGACCAGTACGCGTTCGAGCAGCGCGGGGTCGGCGGCGATCTCGGGGAGATCCTCGGGCAGGCGGTTCAGCACCCGGTCGTAGGGCGGGCCCAGCTCGTCGACGACCCGGGGGACGATGTCCTCGAGCGCCGTCGGCTGGAGCGTCAGCCCGAGCACGCCCGCCTGCAGGCGGCTCATGTCGAGCAGGTTGACGACCAGGCGGTTCAGCTTGACCAGGGACTCGTCGGCCGTGGCGAGCAGTTCCGCCCTGTCCTCCGGCGACCAGTCGACGTCGGTGGCGCGCAGGCCCTCCACGGCGGCCCTCGCCGAGGCGAGCGGGGTGCGCAGGTCGTGGCTGACCGCGGCGAGCAGCGCGGTACGCATCCTGTCGGCCTCGGCGAGCGGGCGCAGCCGCCCCGCCTGCTCGGCGAGACGCTGGTGGCGCAGCGCCACCGCAGCCTCGGCCGCGAACGCCTCCAGCACCCTGCGGCCGGACGTGCCGGGCAGCCACCCGCGTACGGCCAGCACCAGGTCGTCGTCGACGACCACGTCGGTGTCGGCGACACCGGGACGGGTGGACGGCTCCCCACCCCCGGTCGCCACGATCCGCCAGCCGTCCGAACCGTCCGGGCCGTCCGGACCATCCGAACCATCCGGGCCGCCCGGACCCTCCGGATCGCCCGAACTACCCGGAACAGACGAGCCGGACGGACCGTCCGGCCCTCCCGGACCCACCGAACCATCCGAGCCTCCCGGACCAGGCAAGCCGGACGAGCCGGGCGAGCCGTCGGGGCGGCGTTCCAGGCGTTCCAGCAGGGTGACGGAGGCCAGCCCGAAGATCTCCCTGAGCCGGGAGAGCAGGGACGGCAGCGCCGCCTCGCCCCGGAGCACGTATCCGGCGAGGGTCGCCAGCACCTCGGCCTCCGCGCCCGCGAGGGCGGCCTCCCTCGCGCGGCGGGCCGCCAGGCCGACGACCGCGCTCACCATGATCGCGACCAGCACGTAGACGACCAGGGCGAGCAGGTTCTCCGGCCGCGTCACGGCCAGCGAGTGGAACGGCGGCGTGAAGTACCAGTTGAGGAGGGCGAAACCGGCCACCGCCGCGGTGATCGCGGGCCACATGCCACCGGCCATCGCGACGCAGACCACCATCAGCAGGAACAGCAGTATCACGCTCGGCAGCGTCGCGTGATCGAACCCCAGGAGGGCGGCGGTGAGCAGGGGGAGCCCGAGCAACGCCGTACCCCAGCCGGCGAGCCTGCGGGAGCGGGTGAGCGCGGCGCGCGAGGAGCGGCGTCCGCCCCCTCCCGCCTCCTCATGGGTGATCATGTGAACGTCGACGGTCCCCGAGTACGCGGCCGTGGTCACCCCGACCCCCCGGGAGAGGACCCGCGCGAGCCACCCGCGCCGGGAGACCCCCAGCACCAGCTGCGTGGCGTTCACCCGCCGGGAGAACTCCAGCAGCGCCCGCGACACGTTGTCGCCGACCACCTGGTGGTAGCCGCCCCCCAGGCTCTCCACCAGCGCGCGCTGCCGGGCCAGGTGCGCGGGATCGGCGTTCGCCAGCCCGTCGGCCATCGTCACGTGCACCGCCAGCAGGTCCGCCCGCGGGGACCTGGCCGCGATCCGCGCCGCCCGGCGTACCAGGGTCTCCCCCTCCGGGCCCCCCGCCAGCGCCACCACCACCCGCTCCCGGGTCTCCCACACCCCGGCGACGCGGTGTTCCGAGCGGTAGTGGCCGAGGCTGTCGCCGACCTCCCCCGCGACCCACAGCAGCGCCAGCTCGCGCAGCGCCGTCAGGTTGCCCGGCCGGAAGTACCTCGACAGTGCCGCGTCCACCCGCTCCGGCGCGTACACGTTGCCGTGCGCCATCCGGCGGCGCAACGCCTCCGGGTCCATGTCCACCAGCTCCACCTGCCCGTTCCGCCGCACCACCTCGTCGGGCACCGTCTCGCGCTGGACCACCCCGGTGATCTCCTCGACCGCGTCCCCGAGCGACTCCAGGTGCTGGACGTTGAGGGTGGAGACCACGTCGATCCCGGCCTCCAGGATCTCCTCCACGTCCTGCCAGCGCTTGGCGTTGCGCGAGCCCGGCACGTTGGTGTGGGCCAGCTCGTCGACCAGGACGACCCCCGGCCGCCGCGCGACGACGGCGTCCACGTCCAGCTCGGTGAACGCGCTGCCCCGGTGGACGACGCTCGCGCGCGGGACGATCTCCATCCCCTCCAGCAGCTCCTCGACGCGCTCGCGCCCGTGCGTCTCCACCAGCCCGACGACCACGTCGGTGCCGCGCGCCCCGCGCCGGCGCCCCTCGGCCAGCATCGCGAAGGTCTTGCCCACCCCGGGGGCCGCCCCCAGGTAGACGCGCAGCCGTCCGCGTGCCATGCAGCCCGTCCCTCGCCGATCGCCGATCCCCGCCGGATAACCGGGGCTCTCCCCTGAGGCCAGGCTACGGCGGACGGTCTCCCGGCCGATCGGGTGACCCGGGACGGCGGCCGGGTCAGAGCCAGTTGCGCTTCTTGAACGCCCGGTAGAGCAGCACCGTGCCCACGACGATCAGGATCGTGGACGTCCAGAACCCGACCGACTGGGCGAACCCGGGGTAGGGCACGTTCTGCCCGTAGAAACCGGTGATCATCGTGGGCACCGCGATGATGGCCGCCCAGCTGGTGATCTTCTTCATGATGTCGTTGAGCCGGAACCCCTGCTGGTTCATGTGAGCCTCGCGGACGTTGCTCACCAGGTCCTGCAGGGACTCGCTCCACTCCGCGGTGCGCAGGGTGTGGTCGTAGATGTCCTGGTAGTACGGGGTCAGCTTGGGGTCCAGGACGTCCTCCCTGCGCAGCAGGCTGCCCACGACCTCGCGCGTCGGCACCGCCAGCCGCCGGAAGCGCACCAGCTTCTTGTGCATGTCGAAGGTCCGGCGCTGGATGTGCGGCATGTCCCCGGGATTGTCCTGGAAGAGATCGTCCTCCAGCTCCTCGACCCGGTCGTCCACCCCCTGCAGCACGTCGAAGTAGCCGTCCACGATGTAGTCGAGCAGGCCGTGCAGCAGGTACGGCACCCCGAACCTCACCATGGCCGCGTTGGCGTCCCAGCGCCTGATCACCTCGTCGATGTCGAACTCGGGGTTCTCCCGTACGGTGACCAGGGCGTTCTTGGTCGCGAAGATCGAGACCTCGATGAAGTCGATCCCCTTGTCCACCAGCCTCGTCGCGTAGGTGGTGATGAACAGGTGGCTGTCGTAGGTGTCGAGCTTGGGGCGCTGGTGGCTGTGGAGCGCGTCCTCGACCGCGAGGGGGTGCAGGCCCAGCTCCTCGCTGATCTTCGCCAGGTCCGCCTGCGTGGGCGAGCAGAGGTCGAACCAGACGACGGCGGACTCGTCCCCCACGTGCTCGGAGATGTCGTCGATGGGAAAGCCCTCGGCCTCCAGGACGCCGTTGCGATACAGGCGGGTACGGTCCATGGGCGACCACCCTAGACCCGCCGCGACAGGCCGGGAATCTCCGGGTGATCCCCATTTCCGCGTCCGCGCCGGCCGTGATCCCCGTGCCGCCGCGGAGGGGATGACGGCCGGCGTGGGACGCGCGACTCCCCGTGCCGACGGCCGACGCGAGGTACGCGACCTACCGCGCCTCCGCGGGGGTCACGACCCGCGCGGGGCACGCGACCCGCTAAGCCGCCGCGGAGGGGACCGGCAGCCCGGAACCGGTGGGTGCGGCGAGGAGGCGGCGGATGTGCCGTACGGCGGTGCGGCCGGCGCGGTTGGCGCCGACGGTGCTGGCGGAGGGGCCGTAGCCGACCAGGTGGACGCGGGGGTCGAGGACGGCCCGGGTGTCCTCGACCCGGACGCCGCCGCCGGGCTCGCGCAGGCGCAACGGGGCCAGGTGGCCGATGACGGGCCGGAAACCGGTCGCCCAGAGGATCACGTCCGCCCTGACCAGGCGCGCGGGCCCGGCCGGCCCCGCGTCCCAGGCCACGCCCTCGGGGGTGATCCTGTCGAACATCGGCAGCCGGTCGAGGAGACCCGCCGCCATGGCCGCCTCCACCTGGGGGGTCACCGGGTAGCCGGTGGCCCCGACCACACTGCCCGGCGCGAGCCCCGCGCGGACGCGGGCATCGACCCTGGCGACGGCCTCGCGGCCGAGGTTCTCGTCGAAGGGCCCCGTCCTGAACGCGGGCGGGCGCCGGGTGACCCAGGTGGTCGTGGCGACCTCCGCGATCTCCATCAGGAGCTGGATCCCCGAGGCCCCGGCACCGACCACCACCACACGCATGCCCGCGAACTCCTCGCGGCTCACGTAGTCGGCGGTGTGGAGCTGGCGCCCCCGGAACGTCTCCTGGCCCGGATAGCGGGGCCAGAACGGGCGATCCCAGGTGCCGGTGGCGTTCACCAGCGCGCGGGCCGACCAGTCACCGGCCCCGGTCTCCACCAGCAGCCGCCCGCCCACGCCCTCCCGTACGGCCCGCACCTCGACCGGGCGGCGCACCGGCAGCTCGAAGGCCCGCTCGTAGGCGGCGAAGTATTCGGAGACGACCTCGGCCGAGGGCCGGGTCGTGTCGGCGACGCCCATCGGCAGCCCCGGCAGGTCGTGCACGTGGTGGGTGGCGCCGAGGGTGAGGGACGGCCAGCGGAACTGCCACGCGCCGCCGGGCCGGGGGGAGCGGTCGAGCACCGTGAAGTCCAGCCCGGCCCGTCTCAGGAAGTAGGCGCTGGAGAGCCCCGCCTGCCCCGCGCCGATGACGACGACGTCGATGTCCGTGGCGTCCCGCGGCGGCTCGTCCTTCATGTTCCCTGGCAACCACCGGGATCCGATGAATAATCCCGCTCGCCGAGGGCAGCAGTGGTTATCACAACAGCCAAAGCCTGAGGTGGTAGCCACATGATAGTGCTGGGACTTCTCTTGATCGTACTCGCGGGTGCGACCGTGATCGCGGTTTCCTGGGATGAGACCGCGGCATCGACCACCACCGCTTCGTTCACCGTGTTCGACCGCCTGTTCCAGTTCACCCAGCTGGAGCTCTTCTTCGCGGGTGTGGCCACCGGAGCGGTCTTCCTGCTCGGCCTGGGGATGATGTTCTCCGGTATGCGGCGCTCGGCCGCGAAGCGTCGCAGCATGCGCGCCTCGCGGACGGAGGCGCGTGACCGCGTCACCCGCCTGGAGGAGGAGAAGCGGGAGCTGGAGCGCAAGCTCGAAGCGACCCCCGCCACCCCCGCCCCCGCCGCTTCCGCGACCGCCACGGCCCCCGTGGTCGACCGCGACCGCGACGGCGTCGACGACCGTGCCGAGGACACCGCGCCCCACCCCCGGGTCGAGGTTCCCCGTCAGTCCTCCACCGACCAGCTCGTGGCCGGTCGCCACGGACGCTCGGACCACCGCTAGTCACCCCTCTCTTCTGAGTTCTCAGCCGGTGCGCCCCGCAGGCCGCACCGGCTGAGGCGTGTCCGGACCCCCTCCGTCCGGTGCCGGACCTCCCCCGTCCGCCACCGGGCCTTCGTCGTCAGCGCCCGGACCTCCCTCATCGGCGCCCGGACCTCCTCCGTCCGCGCCCGGACCTTTCTCGTACGCGGCCGGATCCGACCCGGTCTCGCCCACCGGGCCCCCGTCTGCTTGGGTCCCGTCGGCAGGGGTTCGAGGGGAGGATTCCCCGCGGCGGTGCAGACGGCGCGGACGGTGCAGGAGCGTCATGAGCCCGCCCGCGACGAGCCCCCAGAAGGCGGCGCCCACGCCCAGGAGCGTCAGTCCCGACGCGGTGACCACGAAGGTGACGGCCGCGGCCTCCCTGCCCCCGGGGTCGGCGACCGCGGAGGTGACGGCCGAGGCGAACGCGCCGAGCAGGGCGAGACCGGCGACGGCCTCGACGAGCAGCGGCGGGGAGAGCAGGACGAGCGCGGTGGCCAGCCCTGAGCCGATCCCCAGGACGATCATCGCGACGCCCGAGGAGACCGAGGCGATCCACCGGCGGGCCGGATCGGGGTCGGCTTCGGGTCCCGCGGACAGCGCGGCGCTGATCGCGGCCAGGTTCACCGCGTGGCCGCCCAGCGGGGCTCCCAGCGTGCTCGCCAGGCCGGTGGAGACGAGGATCCCGCGCAGCGGGGGACGGTAGCCGTACCCGGCGAGAACCGCCATTCCCGGTACGTTCTGCGAGGCCATGGTGACCAGGAACAGCGGGAGCGCGACGCTGACCGTCGCCTGCGCGCTCCAGGAGGGGACGGTCACCTCCAGTACCGGCCGCACGTCCACCGCGCCCAGTCCGGGACCGGTCAGCGCGATGGCCGCGACGGCGACGAGGAGGGCCACCGGGATCGCCCACTTGCGGGCGAACCTGCTCAGCAGCGCCCAGGTGAGCACGACGGGACCCGCCATCAGCGGTATCTCGGCGAGCGCCCTGACCGGCGCGACGCACAGGTCGAGCAGGACCCCGGCGAGCATGGCACCGGCGATCGACGTGGGGATGGCCGCGATCCACCGGCCCAGGACCGGGAAGAGACCGGCGGCGGTGAGGAGGAGCCCCGAGACCACGAACGCCCCGACCGCGACGGGGAAACCGCCCTCCACGGTGCCGGTCGCGACCAGCAGCGCCGCGCCCGGGGTGGACCAGGCGCCGACGATCGGGACGCGCTGCCGCAGGCCCAGCCAGACGGCCACCACGCCACTGGCCACGCAGAGGGCGAGCAGCCCCGACGTCGCCTGCCGCTGGTCGGCGCCCACCGCCCTGAGCCCCGCCAGGACCACGGCGAAGGAACTGGCGAAACCGACCACCGCGGCCACTATTCCGGCCAGCACGGGTTGCAGCAGACGTGTCATTTCCGTTCCTCACGCGTTGACGGCGACGTCGGCGCGTCGCGACGAGGACGCTCGGACCCGGTGACCTCCCTTCGTTCCTTCGCCCCTTCTCCTCGCCTCTCGGCCCCGTCACCGGCGCGTCCTCACGGGGGAGCGCCAACCGTTCCGTAAACGGAACGGCTCTCGTGCTGCACGATAGCCCCATGGACTCCGGAGCACAAAGCCCCAGGCCCGCCGGGGAAACCGGCACACCCGACGGGCCGGCCACAGACGTCGGCGCACCTGGTAAGCCCACCGCGGACACCGGCGCACCGGACAAGCCGACCGAGGACGGCGGCACATCCGACAGGCCGACCGGGGACGGCGGCACACCCGACAGGCCCGCCCCGGACACCGGCGCACCCGGCAGGCCGACCGAGGACAGCGGCACACCCGGCAGGCCGACCGGGGAGGGCGGCACGCCCGGCATCGGGCGGCGGATCCGCGGGCTGCGCGAGGAGCGCGGCATCTCCCTGTCCGCCCTCGCCCGCGCCGCCGGTGTCGGCAAGGCCACGCTCTCCGGCCTGGAGAACGGCACCCGCAACCCCACCCTGGAGACCCTCTGGGCGATCACCGCCGAACTCGGCGTCCCCCTGGCGATGGCCGTCGGCACCCCGCCGCCGGTGGACGCGGGCGGGGGCGGGCGGACCGGGGGGATCCCCGTCGTCCCCGGGACGGCCGTCGAGGGGACCCTGCTCCAGGTCTTCGAGGACGAGGGGGTCACGTACGAGCTCTACCGCCTGGTGATCCGGGCGGGGACGACGCAGGTCTCGCCCGCCCACCACGAGGGCGTCACCGAGCACGTGACCGTCTTCGCCGGAACGCTCGGCGCCGGACCGGCCGGGGCTCCGCTGCGGGCCGGTCCCGGCGAGCACATCTCCTGGCGTTCGGACGTCCCGCACTCGTACGCCGCCCTCGGTGACCTGGACGTCCACGCCAGCCTGCTCATCCGCTACCCGCGCCGTTGATCCCGGCGGCCCTCGTGGACCCGATCGCATTGATAAAACACGTAAAAAGTAATATTTGCCCCATGACA
Organism: Streptosporangium sp. NPDC002524; assembly: GCF_040295985.1. NCBI lineage: Bacteria > Bacillati > Actinomycetota > Actinomycetes > Streptosporangiales > Streptosporangiaceae > Streptosporangium > Streptosporangium sp. NPDC002524. Next base: position 19,815 of record NZ_JBEOWK010000030.1, read on the forward strand.
CCACGGTCCATGGCGATCCTCTTCTGGGCCACGGGCGTGGTTGCCTACGTCGTCGCCGTCTTCCACCGGCAGTCGCTGGGCGTGGCGGGCATCGAGGCGGCGGCGCGGCTCGACGTCGGCGCGGCGGGGCTCTCGGTCCTGGCCATGTGCCAGCTGCTGGTCTACGCGGGCATGCAGGTGCCCGTCGGGATGCTGGTCGACCGGCTCGGTTCCAAGCGCATGCTGGTCCTGGGCGCCGTGGTGATGGCCTGCGGCGAGCTCGTCTTCGCCCTCGCGGGAGGGCTGCTGCCGGGGATCGCCGGGCGGGCGCTGATCGGGTGCGGGGACGCGATGACGTTCATCAGCGTGATCAGGCTGGTCGGCCTCTCCTTCCCCGCCCGCCGCAACCCGCTGATGGTCCAGCTCACCGGCCTGCTCGGCCAGCTCGGCGCGATCGCCTCCGCGGTGCCCCTCATCTACTCCCTGCACACGTACGGCTGGACGCCGACCTTCCTGGCCGCCGCCGTCCTGGGCGTGGCCTCCGCGTTCCTGCTGGTCGTGGTGCTGCGCGACCCCCGCCCCGAGCGTACGGGGGAGCCGCCGAGCCTGAAGGCCGCCTGGGCCGAGCCGGGCACCCGGCTGGGCATGTGGACCCACGCGGCCACCCAGTGCTCGGCCGCGGCGTTCCTGCTGCTGTGGGGGTATCCGTTCCTGGTCCAGGGGCAGGGGCTGTCCCCCGCGACGGCGGGCGTGCTGCTCACCACGCTGACCCTGTGCGGCATGGTGTGCGGGCCGCTGCTCGGCTATCTCGCCGGGCGGTTCCCCTTCCACCGCTCCCGGATGGTGCTCGTCGTGATCGGCACCACCGCCGGGGCGTGGACCGCCGTGCTGCTCTGGCCGGGACGGGCGCCGCTCTGGCTGCTGGTGGCGCTCGTGGTGGTGCTGGCGGCGAACGGCCCCGGCTCGATGATCGGCTTCGACTACGCCAGGACCTTCAACCCCGCCACCCGGATCGGCGCGGCCACCGGCATCGTGAACGGCGGCGGCTTCGTCGCGTCCGTGGCGGTGATCGCCCTGATCGGCGTCACCCTCGACCTCCTGGGCGGCGCGGGCCTGGACGCCTTCCGGTGGGCGTTCGCCACCCAGTACCCGATCTGGGCACTGGGCGCCGTCCAGGTCGTCCGCTACCGGGGCAAGGCGAGACGCCGCCTGATCCCGGCCACCGCCCCCCGGACGAACTCGTGACGGCCTTCGTTCGCCCGATCCCGACCGTCCCTGGGCGAACTCGTGACGCCCCCGATGAGGCCGGTCCTCGCGGACAAGCTCCGGTTCGGACGAGCCCCGGTTCGGCCGATCACCGCGACGGGCTCCGCTCCGGACGGGCCTCGCCGAAGACCTCGGTCCGCCCGGACCTCCCGTAGGACGAGGACCTCGGTGCGCCCGGACCTCGTGGAGGACCGGGCCCCGCGTCAGACGATCCTGGTGAAGGGCTCGGCGAAGTGGGCGGTGCCGATGGTCCCGCCCTCCGCCCTGACCCGGTCGAGCAGCTCCACCCGCGTGGCGGCGGCCAGCTCGGGGTCGGCGTCGTAGAGGTAGGGCACCCGCGGATCCTCCAGCTGCACCGGATGCAGCACCACGTCGCCGGTCAGCACCAGGTCGCCGACCTGCACGACCTGGTGACCCGGGGTGTGCCCCGGGGTGAGCAGCACCCGGATGCCGGGCAGCACCTCCGCCCCGCCGTCCACCGTGTGCACCCGCTCGCCCAGCGGCCGGACGACGTGGTCGAGGACCGCCTCGCCCGCCGCGTCGATCTCGGCGCGCTGCAGGACGTGCCGGGCGTTGGCGAAGACCGGCGCCCCCGCGACCACCGCGCCGCTCGCGTGGTCGCTGTGCAGGTGCGTGATGACCACCGCGTCCACCTCCTCGGGGGCCGTGCCCACCCGGGCCAGCTCCTCGCCCAGAACGCCGGGCACCGGCGCCCAGCTCGCCGCGGGCGAGTCGCGGGGGCCGACGCCGGTGTCGACCAGCACCGTACGGCCCGACGCGTCGCGCAGCAGGTAGCAGTGGAAGTGCAGGATCCACTCGTCCGACTCGCCGTGGCGCCCGCCGGGGAACATCTGCGGCATCGGGCGCCGGATCGCGTCGCCCATCGGCCCCACCGCGTCGCACAGCGGGAACACCTCGACCCCGGCGACCGTTATGGGTTGATGTAGCATCCGCTCTCCTGTTCGGGATGAGGCCACGGTGCTACCGTGATACCGGGCGTGACGCACCGCTGGCTAGGCCGCGTGCGATGATCCGCCCCCGTTTCTCGCTTTTCCTCTCGGCACCGCCCCTGTCTCAGGCGTGCGGTCCCCATCTCCCGTGAAAGGTCGTTCATGACCGCCGAACCCGTTTTCAAAGAACCCACCCTCGAGAAAATCACCGCCAAGAAGGTGCCGCGTCCCCGTGGAGGCGACGCGGGCACCACCGGCAAGACCCCCCGCAGGAGCGGCGCGGCCACGGCCGGACGGCCCCCCGGACGCGACGCCCCGGCCGAGGCCGTGACCGTGACCGGCCTGCTCGACGTCCGCGACCGTACCGGACACATCCGGACCGACGGTTACCTGCCGTCCCCGCGCGACGTCCGGGTGCCCCACTCCCAGATCTCCGAGTACGGCCTGCGCCCCGGCGACCACGTCGTGGCCACCGCGCGTGCCCCGTACGAGAGGCTGGAGAGCGTGGAGAGCGTGAACGGCGCCGCCGCCTGGCGGCACCGGCCCGACTTCGCGGACATGACCCCGATCCACCCCCGCGACCGGCTCCGCCTGGAGACCGGGTCGCTGACCGGCAGGGTCGTCGACCTGTTCGCGCCGATCGGCAAGGGCCAGCGCGGGCTGATCGTCGCCCCGCCCAAGGCGGGCAAGACGATGGTCCTGCAGGATCTGGCCGCCGCGATCACCGCCAACCACCCGGACTGCCACCTCATGGTCGTGCTCGTCGGCGAGCGCCCCGAGGAGGTCACCGAGATGCGCGAGTCCATCCACGGCGAGGTCGCCGCGTCCACGTTCGACCGTCCCGACCGCGACCACACCGCCGTCGCCGAGCTCGCCGTCGAACGCGCCAAGCGCCTCGCCGAGGCCGGGCACGACGTCGTCCTGCTGCTCGACTCCCTCACCCGGCTCGCCCGCGCGTACAACAACCTCGCCCCCGGCGGCGGGCGCACCCTCGCCGGAGGCATCGACGCCACGGCCCTGCTCCCCCCGCGCCGCTTCTTCGGCGCCGCCCGCAACCTGCGCGACGGCGGCTCGCTCACCATCCTCGCCACCGCGCTGGTCGAGACCGGCTCGCGGATGGACGACAGCCTCTTCGAGGAGTTCAAGGGCACCGGCAACATGGAGCTGCGCCTCAGCCGCGCCCTCGCCGACAAGCGCCTCTACCCCGCCGTCGACCTCGACGCCTCCGGCACCCGCCGCGAGGAGATCCTCCTCGACCCCCGGGAACGGCAGCTCACCTGGCGGCTGCGCCGCACGCTGGGCGGCCTGGAGCGGCAGCAGGCCCTGGAGCTCCTCACCGGCAGGCTGAGCGAGACCCCCTCCAACGCGGCCTTCCTCCAGCAGATCCAGCAGACCGCCTGACCGACGCACCGACGCACCGACGGAACACCTGAACCGCCATCCCCCATCGGTACGACATTCCGGTCCCGGCGAGACGCGAGATGATGGGGAGATGCTGGACGATGTCGTCGAACACCTCGCCTGCCCGGTCTGCCGAGGCTCCCTGGAGCTCGGGGAGCGGGTCCTGCGGTGCGCCCTGGGGCACGGTTTCGACGTGGCCAGGCAGGGATACGTCAGCCTGCTGACCGGGTCCCGGGTGCCGGGGACGGCCGACAGCGCGGCCATGGTGGCGGCCAGGGACGCGTTCCTCGCCGCCGGGCACTACGCCCCGCTGGCGGAGGCGGTCGCGGGCGCCTGCCGTACCGGCGCGAAGGTGGTGGCGGACGCCGGGGCCGGGACGGGCCACTATCTCGCACGGGCGCTCGACGGGCTGCCCGAGGCCGTCGGGGTGGCGCTGGACGTCTCCAAGCACGCGATCAGGCGGGCCGCGCGGGCCCACCCCCGGCTGGGGGCGGTGGTGGCGGACGTGTGGCGGCCGTTGCCGCTGGGAGATGACACGATAGATGTGCTTCTGAATGTGTTCGCCCCCAGAAATGGGGCAGAGTTCGCACGAGTGCTCAAGGGTAGTGGTGAGCTCGTAGTGGTCACACCCACCTCGCGGCACCTATCGCCACTGGTGGAGCGGCTGGGGCTCCTGTCGGTGGACGACGCGAAGGAGCGGCGCGTGGCGGAGAGCCTGAACGATCACTTCGTCGAGACCGGCCGGAGCGCTCTCGCGTTCGAGATGACCCTGGGGCATGATGCGGTCGAGGCGGTCGTGGGAATGGGTCCCAGCGCCTGGCATACGGATACGGAAGTTATGCGAAGAAGGATCGTAGAACTCCCAGAAATGTGCCTTGTGGAAGCTTCTTTCCGTATGTCTATCTTTGAGCACCGCTCCTGAGCAAGCTGTGTGCTTGACAGCCCCCTTCGGGGCACCTGTTACTGATGTGACTTTTAGTCCGAAATTCCCGGACATTACTCAAGCAATTAGCCGGTGAAGACGCCATACTGGACCGCAATCCGGCGAGCCCGCGCCTGGACGCGTGTAGCTGATGCCTTGACGGAGGGAAGCGCCATATGAAGGCGGAGGAGCGCTGGCAGGCCAGGTTCCGTGCGCCGCGCGCGACGTTGCCCGCGTGGGCGGCCCAGGCTCCCAGCCGGTCCGTCTACCGCAGCAACGCCTCGGGGGCGTGGGAGGTCTACGCCTGGGACCGCGCGGGTGGCTCCACCCGCCAGGCGACCTCCAGGCCCAAGGGCACCTCGCACGGCGCGATCGATCCCACCGGGCAGTGGATCTGGTGGTTCGACGACACCGACGGCGACGAGTGGGGCCGGTGGATGCGCCAGCCCTTCTACGGCGGCCCCGACCAGCCGGTCGACCTCGCCCCCGGCTTCCCCGCCGGGCTCGGGCTCTCGGCGACGGGCGACGCGGTCATCGGCATGGCCAGGCCCGGACAGGGCTTCACCATCCATCTCGTGCAGCCGGGCGAGCCCGCGCGGACGATCTACGAGCACACCGAGGCGGCCGCCGTCTCCGCGGTCTCCCTGGACGGCTCGCTGATCGCGATCAGCCACAGCGAGCGCGGCGACGCCCGGCACCCCGGGCTGCGCGTGCTCCGGCGCAACGGCGACGTCGTCGGCGACCTGCACGACGAGCCCGGCAAGGGGGTCGTCGGCCTGCGCTTCGCGCCGGTGTCGGGAGACCGCCGCCTGCTCACCCTGCACGAGCGCAGGGGCCGCCGCGAGCCCCTCGTCTGGGACCCCGAGACCGGCGACCAGCGGGAGATCTGGCTGCGCGACCCGGGCGAGATCACCGCCGACTGGTACGACGACGGCCGCTCGCTGCTCGTCGTGCGCGGCAACCGGGGCCGTACGTACCTGACCCGCTACGACCTTCCCGGCGGCGGGTTCTTCCCGATCGAGACCCAGCACGGCGTGATCGACGCCGCCGCGCCCCGCCCCGACGGCTCCGTCGAGTACTCCTGGTCCAGCGGGGCCCACCCGCCGCTGATCCGGTCGACCAGCGGCCACGTGGTGATGAACCACGGCGGCCCCACCTCGCCCCCGTCGGTCCCGGTCGAGGACGTGGACGTGGAGGGCCCCGGCGGCCGGATCCACGCCCTGGTCTCCCGCCCCGAGCGCGGCTCCGGCCCCTTCCCGACGGTCTTCATGCTGCACGGCGGGCCCACCGCCCAGGACGACGACTCCTTCGTGCCCCAGGTGGCCGCCTGGGTGGACCTCGGCTTCGCGGTCGTACGGGTCAACTACCGGGGCTCCACCGGATACGGCTCGGCCTGGCGCAACGCCCTGCACGGCGACGTCGGGCACATCGAGCTGGCCGACGTGGCCGCCGTCAGGGACACCATGGTCGACCGCGGCGTCTCCGACCCCGACCGGCTGGTGCTGTCCGGCGCCTCCTGGGGCGGCTACCTCACGCTGCTCGGCCTGGGCACCCAGCCCAAGATGTGGGCGGCGGGCATCGCCACGGTGCCGATCGCCGACCACGTCGCCGCCTACGAGGAGGAGACGGAGGCGCTCCGCTCCTACCACCGCGCGCTGCTCGGCGGCTCGCCCGAGGAGCAGCCCGAGCGGTACGTGAACAGCTCGCCGATCACCTACGTCGACCAGGTCGAGGCCCCGCTGCTCGTCCTCGCCGGGGAGAACGACCCGCGCTGCCCGATCGGGCAGATCGAGACGTACGTGGCCCGGCTCGCCGAGCGCGACCACGAGCACCGGGTGTACCGCTACGACGCGGGCCACGGCTCCCTGGTCGTCTCCGAGCGGATCGCGCAGATGTCGGCCCAGCTGGACTTCGCCAGGAAGCACGTGAAGACCGACCTCTAGCCCGCACCGCCCCGGTGGTCGGTCGCCCCGCCGAGGGCGCGCCGATCTTCCAAGCGCGGACCCGGGGGCGTGCTTCACGTGCGCCCCCGGAAAGCCTCCGGAAGGAAGGCCCCCGGAAGGCCGCGGGCCCGTCAGCGCGTCAGCCCGTCAGCCCGTCAGCGGGCCCGCAGGACCACGATCGCCATGTCGTCGGCGCTCGGCTCGGGGGCGAAGTCCTGGACCGCGCGGCGGATCCGCTCGGCGACCGCCCGCGCCGACAGCCCCGCGCACTCGGCGAGCAGCTTGGCCAGCCCCGCGTCGTCGTCGAGCAGCCGCCCGTCCCTGCGACGCTCGGTGACCCCGTCGGTCACCGCGAGGAGCACGTCGCCGGGGTCGAGGTGGACGAGCTCCGCCTTGAAGGTCGCCTCGGGGAAGACGCCCAGCAGCGACTGCGAGGTCACCACGGCCTCCACGGCCCCGCTGGGCCGCAGCCGCAGCGCCTCCGGGTGCCCGGCGGAGACCATCGCCACGTCCAGGCCGGTCGGCACGGGCGTGATCTCCCCGTGCAGCAGCGTCAGGAAGCGGGCGCGCTCGCCCTCGTCCAGGATGGCCTGGTTGAGGCGGTCGAGGACGGCCGCCACCCCGTACCCCTCCCGCGAGAGCAGGCGCAGGGTGTGGCGGGCGAGGCCGGTGACCGCGGCGGCCTCGGGGCCGGTCCCGCAGACGTCGCCCACCGCGAACCGCCAGGAGCCGTCGCCGGCCGCGAAGAGGTCGTAGAAGTCGCCGCCGACCTCGTTGGTCTCCCCTGCGGGCTCGTAGACCACCGCGGGGTCCAGGCCGGGGATCTCGCCGGGCTCGTCGGGAGGGAGCAGGCTGCGCTGCAGGGCCCGGTTGGCGGCCGCCTGGGTGGCGTACAGCAGGGCGTTGTCCAGGGCGAGCGCGGCGCGGCGGCCGATGTCCTCGGCGTACTGGAAGACGTCCTCGGCGAACCGGTCGGGCCGCCCCAGGCACATCGCGCCCAGCGTGCGCCCGCGCGCGAGGAGCGGGATGACCAGCATCTGCGAGTCGGCGAGCTGCATGGACCCGCCGGTCTGCGGGATCTGGACGCTGGCGAGCTCGTCCCTGAGCTCGTCGATGCGCCGCTCGTCGGTGTGCCAGAGGTAGGCTGGACGTTGCGGGCCGCCGCCGTTGCTCCATGTGTAGACGGCACACCAGGTGGCCAGCCGCGGCACCACGATCTGCGAGATGATCGCGGGCACCATGTCGGGATCGAGGGTGCCCGCCAGCAGATCGCTGGCGTCGGCGAGAAAACCCATCCATATGGGCCCGCGGCTGGGTTCCTCGGCGGTCCACTCCGAGGACGGCCGCCCGGAGGAGCCGGGCAGCCGGATCCTGGCCCAGTGCGTGCGCTGCTGACCGGCGAAGGTGACACCCCATTCCTCCACCGGTACGGACGGGGCGCCGGGGCTCCTGTCTGGGGCCTGCTTCCGGCGCACCTCGATCTGCAGCCCGTCGCCCAGATGGCTCCAGACGATCTCGAACGGGACGTCGGTCACCTGCGACGACAGCTCGGCCGCGAGCCGCTCGGCGACCGTCAGGACGGACGCGGCGGCCCAGGCGGTCATCACCTCGATGGTGAACCGCCTGGCGGCGGGAACGGCCGTGTGTCCCGGGGCGAAGGTCGCCGCCAGGACGGCTCGTGGAGCACTGGTCACTGTTCCGTGACTACCACACTTCCCGTTGACATGGGGTGAATCGAAGGTGGGACTACACATTGCGCACCGTGACAGACTGGGGTGACTCACGGCTGCGCCCCCGGGAGTCAAGGAGGTCATATGACCACGGTCAACACCGTGCCCGACGTCGAGGAGCGACGTTACAGCGAATCCGATCTGCGACCGATTCTGCAGACGCTGATCACCTGGCGCGACGGTGACTTCCGCCGCCGGGTGCCGCACGCCCCGCCGGGAATCCTCAGCGAGATCCGCCTGCTGCTCAACGAGGTGGCCGACCGCCGCGAGCACCTGGCCAACGAGCTGCACCGGGTCCGCCGCGAGGTGGTGAAGGAGGGCCGCTTCGGCGAGCGCCTCACCCCCGGTCCTGGCGTGGGTTCGTGGGCCGAGAGCGTCGATTCGGTCAACACGCTGATCGACGCGCTGGTGGGCCCGGTCAGCGGGGCCGCCGACGTGATCGACGCGGTGGCCAAGGGTGATCTGTCCCGCCGGATCGATCTCGACCGCGGTGCCAGGGGCGAGGTGCGCCGCCTCGGCAAGGCGATCAACGGCATGGTCGACCAGCTGTCGCTGTTCACGTCCGAGGTGACGCGGGTGGCCAGGGAGGTCGGCACCGAGGGCCGCCTGGGCGGCCGGGCGAACGTGCGCGGCATGTCGGGGAGCTGGCGCGATCTCACCGAGGCCGTCAACACCATGTCCAGCCGCGTCTCCGCGCAGGTCCGCGACATCGCCGCGGTGACCACCGGGGTCGCGCGGGGCGACCTGAGCCGCAAGGTCACCGTCGACGCGGTCGGCGAGATGTTCGAGCTGAAGAACACCGTCAACACCATGGTCGACCAGCTGCTGGCGTTCGCCGAGGAGGTCACCCGGGTGGCCCGCGAGGTCGGCACCGAGGGGCAGCTCGGCGGCCAGGCGCAGGTGCGGGGCGTCTCAGGGGTCTGGAAGGACCTCACCGACAACGTCAACGTGATGGCGGGCAACCTGACCACCCAGGTCCGCGCCATCGCGGCGGTCTCCACGGCGGTGGCGCAGGGCGACCTGTCCAAGAAGATCACCGCGGACGCGCAGGGCGAGATCCTGCAGCTCAAGGACACCCTGAACACCATGGTGGACCAGCTGTCGATGTTCGCCGACGAGGTCACCCGCGTGGCCCGCGAGGTCGGCACCGAGGGCCAGCTCGGCGGCCAGGCCCGCGTACGCGGCGTCTCAGGGGTCTGGAAGGACCTCACCGACAACGTCAACTCCATGGCCAACAACCTGACGTACCAGGTCCGCAACATCGCCGAGGTCACCACCGCGGTCGCCAACGGCGACCTGACCCGCAAGATCGACGTGAACGCCCAGGGCGAGATCCTCGCCCTGAAGACCACGATCAACACCATGGTCGACCAGCTGTCGTCGTTCGCCTCCGAGGTGAGCCGCGTCGCCCGCGAGGTCGGCTCGGAGGGCCAGCTGGGCGGCCAGGCGCAGGTGCCCGGGGTCTCCGGCACCTGGAAGGACCTGACCGACAACGTCAACGTGATGGCGAACAACCTGACCACCCAGGTCCGCCAGATCGCCGCGGTCTCCACCGCCGTCGCCCAGGGCAACCTCTCCAAGAAGATCACCGCGGACGCGCAGGGCGAGATCCTCCAGCTCAAGGACACCCTGAACACCATGGTGGACCAGCTGTCGATGTTCGCCGACGAGGTCACCCGGGTGGCCCGCGAGGTCGGCACGGAAGGCCAGCTGGGCGGCCAGGCCCGCGTACGCGGCGTCTCAGGGGTCTGGAAGGACCTCACCGACAACGTCAACTCCATGGCCAACAACCTGACGTACCAGGTCCGCAACATCGCCGAGGTCACCACCGCGGTGGCGTCCGGCAACCTGACCCGCAAGATCGACGTGAACGCCCAGGGTGAGATCCTCGCCCTCAAGACCACGATCAACACCATGGTCGACCAGCTGTCGTCGTTCGGCGCCGAGGTCACCCGCGTCGCCCGCGAGGTCGGCTCCGAGGGCAAGCTGGGCGGCCAGGCGCGCGTCGAGGGCGCCGAGGGCATCTGGAAGCGCCTCACCGACAACGTCAACGAGCTCGCCGCCCGCCTCACCACCCAGGTCCGCGCCATCGCCGAGGTCACCACCGCCGTCGCCACCGGCGACCTGACCCGCTCCATCACCGTCGACGCCGAGGGCGAGATCGGCGAGCTGAAGGACAACATCAACATGATGGTGGCGGTGCTGCGCGACACCACCACCGCCAACCAGGAACAGGACTGGCTGAAGTCCAACCTGGCGAGGATCTCCCGCCTCATGCAGGGTCACCGCGACCTGATGGAGGTCGCCAAGCTCATCATGAGCGAGCTGACCCCGCTGGTGTCGGCCCACTACGGCGCCTTCTACCTCGCCGAGCCCACCGGCGACCGCGACCTGCACCTCATCGCCGGGTACGGCGCCCGCCCCGGCAACGGCCCCAGGCAGCGGTTCGCGACCGGCGAGGGCATCGTGGGCCAGGCCGCGATGGAGGGCAGGGGGATCGTCCTCGGCAACGTGCCCGCCCGCTACCTCACCGTCGACACCGGCCTGAGCACCTCCACCCCCGCGCAGATCGTCGTGCTGCCGGTCCTGTTCGAGACGCAGGTGCTCGGCGTGCTGGAGCTGGCCTCGTTCAGCGAGTTCAGCGAGATCCACCACGACTTCCTGAACCAGCTCGTCGAGACCATCGGCGTCACGATGAACACGATCATCGCCAACTCCAGGACCGAGGACCTGCTCACCGAGTCGCAGCGCCTCACCACCGAGCTGCGCGAGCGCTCCGACGAGCTCCAGCGCCAGCAGGAGGAGCTGCGCCACTCCAACGCCGAGCTGGAGGACAAGGCCGCGCTGCTGGCCAAGCAGAACCGGGCCATCGAGATCCAGAACTTCCAGATCGAGCAGGCCCGCCGCACGCTGGAGGAGCGCGCCGAGCAGCTCGCGGTCTCCTCCCGCTACAAGTCCGAGTTCCTCGCCAACATGTCCCACGAGCTGCGCACCCCGCTGAACAGCCTCCTCGTGCTGGCCAAGCTGCTCACCGAGAACGCCGAGGGCAACCTCACCGCCCAGCAGGTGGAGTTCGCCAGGACCATCCACGGCGCCGGCTCCGCCCTGCTGCAGCTGATCAACGACATCCTCGACCTGTCGAAGGTCGAGGCGGGCCGGATGGACATCCACCCCCAGCAGATCTCGCTGCCCAAGCTCGTCGACTACTTCGAGGCCACCTTCGCGCCGCTCGCCCAGGACAAGGGCCTGTCGTTCACCGTCGAGGTCGACCCGTCGATCCCGCAGGAGCTCCGCACCGACGAGCAGCGCCTGCAGCAGGTGCTGCGCAACCTGCTCTCCAACGCGATCAAGTTCACCCCCAAGGGCGAGGTGCGGCTGCGCGTGATCCACGCCAGGCGCGCCGTCTCCTTCGTGGACGACACCCTGCGCGGCGCCGACGGCATCCTCGCCTTCGAGGTGGTCGACACCGGCATCGGGATCGCCTCCGACAAGCTGGAGGTCATCTTCGAGGCGTTCCGCCAGGCCGACGGGACCACCAGCCGCAAGTACGGCGGGACGGGCCTGGGCCTGTCCATCTGCCGCGAGATCGCCCGCCTGCTCGGCGGCGAGATCCACGTGGTCAGCGAGGTCGGCGAGGGCAGCACCTTCACCCTCTACCTGCCCCCGTCGTACGGCGGGCCGCTGGCCTCGCGCGACGGCGGGGCGAGCGCCCCCAGCTCCTCCCCCCGCGAACCGGCGCTCATCGGCGTGCTGGAGGAGTCCGACGACCTGCCGGAGCTCACCTTCAACGACGACATGCCCCTGCCGCAGTTCCCGCAGGGCGAGGGCAAGCCGTGGAAGGGCGACGACCCGCTGACCGGGGCGAAGATCCTGATCGTGGACGACGACATCCGCAACGTCTTCGCGCTGACCAGCGTGCTCGAACGCTACGGCTCCACGGTGATCTACGCCGAGAACGGCCGCGAGGGCATCGAGCAGCTCGAACGCAACGAGGACGTCGCCCTCGTCCTGATGGACATCATGATGCCGGAGATGGACGGCTGGGCCACCACCTCCGCGATCCGCCGGATGCCCCAGTTCGCGGACCTGCCGATCATCGCGCTAACCGCTAAGGTCATGCGAGGCGACCGGGAGAAAAGCATCGCGTCCGGCGCCTCCGACTACGTGCCCAAGCCCGTGGACGTCGACCGCCTCCTGGAGAGGTTGCGCGGCTGGCTGACCCGGGGCAAGCCGGCCGGCGACTCCAACGAAGGCGTGTGATCGATGCCGGACAGAGCCAAGATCCTCCTGGTCGACGACCGGGAGGAGAACCTGATCGCGCTCGAGGCCATTCTCAGCTCGCTCGATCTAATACCCGTCCGGGCGAAGTCGGGGGAGGAGGCGCTGAAGGCGCTGCTCGGCACGGAGTTCGCGCTGATCCTGCTCGACGTCCGGATGCCGGGCATGGACGGGTTCGAGACGGCGGCCCACATCAAGCGCCGCGAGCGCACCCGCAACATCCCGATCATCTTCCTGACCGTGGTCGACAGCGCGCCCGACTACGCCTTCCGCAGCTACGCCGCGGGCGCCGTCGACTACCTCACCAAGCCCTTCGACCCGTGGGTGCTCCGGGCCAAGGTCGCGGTGTTCGTGGAGCTCTACAACATGAACCGCAGGCTGGCCGAGCAGGCCACCATGCTCCGCGAGCGCCTCGGCACGGAGCTGCCGCCCGGTGAGGCGTCCGACCAGGCCGCCGTGCTGCCCGAGCTGTCCAGGCGCCTGACCGCCGTCGAGGAGGAGCTCGGCCGGGTCACCGAGCTGACCCGCGAGAGCGGCGACCACAGCCTCGCGGGACCGATGGCCGACCTGTCCAACCGCCTCAGCCACCTGCGCGCGGGCTTCGACGCCCTCACCTGACGGGCGTCGTCCCCGCCGGGGCGGTGGGTGTCTCCCGCTGACGCGATGGGCTTCCCGCTGACGCGGTGAGTTTTCCGCTGACGCGGTGAGTTTCCGCGATGCGGCCTGTCGGGGCCCGGCGGGTCGGCGGAAGCCCGCCGCGCACGTTCCAGCGGCCTCCGTCGGTCCCGACGCGCGCTCGGGACGGTCTCTCAGCGGCGGGCGCGCTCCAGGGCGTCCCAGAAGCCGCGGCGCAGGGCGTGGCGGACCTCGTCGTGCAGGAGGAAGTCGATCGGCAGGGAGGAGCCCTGGAGCAGGCGCGCCTCCAGGTCCGAGGGCATCCGGGGCTTGCGGGCGAGGACCGCCTCCAGCCACAGGGCGGGCGCGTCCTTGGCCACGGACTCGCCGAAGTCGTGCCCCTCCTTGTGGGCGGCCTGCACCGCGTCGGAGAGGGTCGTCGCGGGGCCGGTGGTCTGCGGGGGGACGGGGGCCGCCTGGGGACCGGTGTAGGCGCCCATCTGCGGGGCCTGGTAACTCGGCATGCTGCCGGTGTTGCCCAGCGAGTACTGGGGCGCGGCGGGCAGCGGGCCGGTCTGGGTGCTGCCGGTGGCCGCGTGCGAGGGCGTGGAGGCGGGCGGCGACGGCGGGGGTGGCGGGGCGGCGGGAGCGACCGGGGTGATCGGCGACTCCTGGGTGTAGCTCGAATAGGCCGGGGACGGCGAGGGCTGGGCGTGGGCCGCGCGGGAGGTCTGCACCGCGGGGATGGGGCTGGTGGCCGGGGCGCCGTTGCTCACGCCGGCGCCACGGGAGGTGACGGACTGGCCGTTGCCGGAACCGTGCTGGTGGCCGTTGGTCACCAGGGCGGGCACGTCGCCGCTGAGCATGCTGACGTGGGGGCGCAGGTGACCGGCGCCGATCTCGATCAGGTCGTCGCACTCCTGGCGCAGCGTACGGGAGACGGCCCAGCTGCCGTCGGCGCTGATGTGGACCACGGTGACCCGGATGCCGAGGTCCTGGGCGTCGCAGACGACCTGCGCCAGGTCCTCGTCACCGCTGACCACGACCGCGTCGCAGACCGCGCCGTTGCGGGCCAGCGTCATCAGGTCGCGGTGGACCTGGGCGTCGACGCCCTCGCGGCGTCCGGGGCGGATGCGCGACAGGCGGAGCTTGAGGCCGGGGATGTCGGCCAGCGTGTCGTGCTCGGGGGTGCGGCGGCCCTCCACGGTCGCCTCGTACCAGTAGCAGCGCAGCAGCGGCAGGCCGGTGCGCTCTCTCGACAGCTTGTTGAGCAGCTGGAGCAGCCCCGGGTAGTCCCAGGAGACGGACTCGCGGTGGCGGGTACCGTGCACCGCCATCGCGCCGTCGGCCAGCAGGTAGCCGGCGTCCACGAACAGCGCGCAACGATCCACACGACACCGCCCTTCCTACGTAGCCCGATCCTTCGGTTCAGACAAGCCTGAAAGAACCCCTAAGAGACCGGACAGACGGCCCTTCCTCAGGGTAATCAAGCAGCTGACCATCCGAGGGTGAATCCCGACGATTCCACCCGCGCTCGACCATACGCTGGATCGTTCACGCAGACCGTACCAGTTTGTCCCGTTCGTGGACCCCCTCGGCGAGGTCCCACTCGCTCGGGTTTCCCGCAGGCCCGCCACATATGTCCCCGCACCCCGCATGACGCCTTCACCGCACAACGGACCCGGGCGAACAGTGCGCCCCTTCCCCCACCGGGGACGCCCACGTGACGCCCCGCCGGGACACTCCCCGCGAACGCGGCCGGACGTGGGCCGGTGTCATCGGGTCGCGGGGGTCCCGGACATCGCGTCCGCGTACAGCGTCACGGCGCGATCCCCACGCTCACCGCCGCCGCGCCGAACAGCAGGACGTCCTGGCGCGTGCTCAGCTCCAGCACCGGGTCGCGGCCGAGGGGCGCCCGGAAGCGGTCCACGTCCGTGCCGAAGGTCGTGCCGGTGCCCCGCGCCCCGGCGGCGGACCCGTCGAAGGGGTTGCGCGGGTCCCGTTCCCCGCCCGCGGGCCGCAGGGGCCGGCCGCCGAGCCTCACCCGGTCGCCCATGACGCCCGCGTCCCCCTCCCAGGTCACCAGGGCGAGCCTCGCGGGCGCGCCGGAACCGGAGGGCGTCAGCCCTCCGAGCGGTATCCGCGCCGAGCGGTGCCCCCCGTCCAGCACCGTCGCGGTGTCCACGACGACGGCCTGGCTGTACGGCCGGCGCGGGTCGGCCACGATGACCACCAGGCTCCAGCCGGCATGGCGCGCCACTCCGCCCCGCACCGAGGCGTCGGCCACCCAGTACGTCCCGCCGACCGTGCCCAGCAGACGCGTCACGTCGGCGAACGCCTGGTAGCCGCGTCCGGCGGGCAGCTCCCGCTCCACCACCTGCGCGGCCCTGACCTGCCGGTATCGTTCCTCGCCCGGCACCTTGAGCTTGATCCGCCCGCTGGGGGGCGCGCTCGCCGACCAGTACAGGCCCGCCCAGACCACCTTGCTCGCCGCGGGCAGGACGAGCCGGGCGGCACTCGAACTGCTCGTCGACAGATCCCCGTCGCGGTCGAGGGGACGCATCTCCCAGCTGTTGTTGTCGAGCCTGCCTCCCCGCCGCGAGTGGGCGGCCTCACACGCGGGCTCCGAGGACACGCAGCTCATCAGGGTGTTGCCGATCGCGGAGACGGCCACCCGGCCGTCGGTGGCGAACCGGGCCGGGGCGCCCGTCGCCCGTACCCCGCCGCGCGACCTCGCCGCCACCCGCGTCCCCGCGGTGGAGACCGTGACCGAGGGCACCGCCCCGTAGGGCGCGTCGCCCGACACCAGAACCCTCAGGAAGACCGCCGTGGCCCGGCCCGCCGGCAGCGGTCCGCGTACGCACCGGGCGCCCCGGCTCCTCGCCCGGCAGGACCAGCCGTCGACCGTGCCGACCGGCGTGACGACGCCGACGGCGTTCCCCCTGCGGGACCCGGACGGCAGCGTCACGCCTCGCGGCAGGCCGACCTCGGCGACGACCTCGTCGCTCTGCCCCTGGCCCGCGTTGCGCAGCCGCACCGCGACGATCCCGGCCTCGGACCTGACCAGGGCGCCGAGCGCGTCGATCCTGGCCACCAGGCGGGGGGCGAGCCAGGAACCCGTGTGGCCGTCCTGCCCCGCTCCGGCCGTCCCCCGCGTCTCACCGGGTGCGGCGGATTCGCCGGATTCACCGGGGTCGCCGGGGTCGCCGGTTTCATCGGGTTCGCCGGTTTCGCCGGTTTCGTCGTCAGGGCTCGTCGTCCCGCCGGGTCCGGGCGCCGTCCCGGTCCCGGCGGGCTCGCGGTCGGGTCCCATCGGCGGCTCAGAGAGCGGCGGCACGGGCGAGACGGGGACGTCCGGCTCTCCCAGGGACTCTCGAGGGGTGGGGGAGGCGGGCGCGGGGGCCACCACGATCGGCTCGGAGGCCGTGCTCGTCCGGGGGACGGGCCCCTCGGCCGACACCAGCACGAGGGCCGCGACCACCGCGAGCGCGGTGGCCGCCGCACCGGTCACGACGGCGCGCCGTACGGACCGGGGAGCCCTGTGCCAGCGTCCGGACAGCCCGCCACCCGCCGTGGCGCCCATCCTGGCGAGTGCCGTCAGGTAGGCGGGGAACGCGGGGCCGACGACGAGCGGGCCGATCACGGAGCGGAGGCCCCGGCCGATGCCGGTCAGCTCCGCGAGCACCGCGCGGCAGCCGGAACAGCCGTCCAGATGCCTGTCGATGACCCTGCCCTGTTCCCTGGGCAGGCCGCCACGGGTGTAGGGCCCCAGCCTGGTCAGCACGGGCCTGCACTCGGGGGCGGACGTCTCGGCCAGGTGGATGCGCAGGCACGCCTGGCGCGTCCCCTCCCGTGCCCGGTGGGCGAGCGCGGCCGCGCCGTTGACCGTCAGGCCCAGCAGCAGCCCGACATCCTCGACCCTGAGCCTCTCGACCTCGGCGTGCCACAGGACGAACTGCCACCGCTCGGGCAGGGAGAGGAACGCCCTCGCCACCGGCGAGCGTTCCAGGCCCTCCACCGACGGGTCGACGAGGAACGCGCGCGTACCGAAAGGGGCTTCCCCGTCAGCCCGCTCGTCGACCTCCCCCTCCGCTCTTTCACCGGCCTCCGCCCGCTCATCGGCCTCCGCCCTCCCGCCGGGCTCCGCCCTCTCGCCGGTCTCCCCCTCCGACCGCTCATCGGTCTCCGCCTTCTCGCCGGTTTCTCCGTCCTTCCCGTCCGCCCGCTCGCCGGTCTCCTCGCCCGTGCTCTCGCCGGCCTCGCCCCCCACCTTCTCTCCACCGGCTTCCGGTACGGCGACCGCCGGGCCGTTTCCCGTAGCGGTCGTACCGGCCGTGCCGGTCGTGTCGGGGTGGGCGGCGGCGGTGCGGCGGAGGGCGGTGAGCAGGTAGGCGCGGAACACCTGTTCCGGGCCGTGTCCCTGAGCGATCACGTGGTGGACCCTGGCGAACGTCCTCTCCACGACGCCCTCGGCCTCCGCCTCGGGCCCGCCCGGCAGGAGCAGGCGGGCCAGGGCACGCGCCGCGGGGGCGTGCCGCTGATGGAGCACCCGGTAGGCGGCCACGTCGCCGTTCCTGGTGGCAGCCAGCAGTTCAGCGTCGCCTTGAGATGTTTTCACACTCATTGTGACCTCACCATTACCCGGAGTTGCCTGCCGGATAATCCCGCAGTACGCGCCGCGAGTAAACCCGGATCGCACTTTTGCCACCCCCGGCCCGAAATCCGCGTTACGGCAGCCCGGTTCCCCGGCGGGGCCCGATCGGACGGGTTCCCGGATCGCCCCTAACCTTGTGCCATGAGCGATCGCGAGAACCTGCTGACGGAGATCAAGGGCAAGGCCGTGGTGCACGGCAAGGTCGTGCTGTCCTCGGGCATGGAGGCCGACTTCTACGTGGACATGCGCAGGGTGACCCTCGACGGGCAGGCGGCGCCGCTGGTGGGACGGGTCATGCTGGACATCACCGAGGACCTCGGCTACGAGGCGGTCGGCGGCCTGACGCTGGGCGCCGACCCGGTGGCGACCGCCATGATGCACGCGGCGGCCGCGCGAGGCGGGAGGCTCGACACGTTCGTGGTCCGCAAGGCGCAGAAGACCCACGGCATGCAGCGCCGGATCGAGGGGCCGGACGTGTCGGGGCGGCGGGTGCTGGTGGTCGAGGACACCTCCACCACCGGCGGATCCCCGCTGACCGCGGTGGAGGCGCTGCGCGAGGCGGGCGCCGAGGTCGTGGCGGTCGCCACGATCGTGGACCGGGGGGCCGCCTCGGCGATCGCGGGGGCGGGACTGCCGTACCGGACCGCCTACACCCTCGCCGACCTCGGCCTGGCCTAGAAAGCCAACCCGGCGCCCTCGGCCTGGCCAGGGATCAGGGACCAGGAACCAGAAGCTAGTCCCGGGTGACCGTGAACTCCTGGCGTTCCCCCGCCTTGCCCGGGGAGCGGACGGCCCCGTTCACCTGGACGCGGACGGCCGCGGAGTCGGCCAGGACGACGTCGACCTTGGCGTCGAAGGACTGGAACCGCTCGTCGCGGACCAGCTCCCGGTCGAGGAGCACGTCACCCCCGGTGACCTTCAGGAAGACCGTGGGGCAGTGCTCCCGCAGGCACTCGACGAGGACCGTCGGGACGCGCTCGGGGGTGGCGGAGGGGGGCGAGGCGGCGGCGGCCGACGACGCGCCCGCCGAGGAGGAGGGCCGCGCGGCGGTCTCCGCGCCGGAGCCCAGGCTGCCGAACAGCGAGAGCGCCCCGAACACGATCAGGGCGACGAGCGCCAGCACCGCCAGTCCGACGAGGACCAGGCGCGCGATGCCCATGGGGTCAGACCTGTGGCGTCCCACACTGTGGAGGTTAGCGGTTCGTGAGGAGATTTCACGACTGACCCGGCGGAGTTTCACGACCGACCCAGCGGATGTGTCAGGAAGATCGGCGATCCGGAAGATCGTCCGCTCCCGCCCAGGTCGTGCGCCCCCCGGGCTCTCCACCCGGAGGCGGGCCGGGGATAGGGTGGAGACACGGCCGGGTACACATCGGTACGGATCGAAGTGGCACCCGAGCTATCCGGCCGGGCACGAACCCGGGATACTGGCCTACGGGCTATGTCCTCATAGCCACGCGCCAGCTGTTCACAGCCGTCTCCAGGGAGATGACCCGATGCCTATCGCTACTCCAGAGGTCTACGCCGAGATGCTCGACCGGGCAAAAGCAGGCGGTTTCGCCTACCCGGCCATCAACGTGACCTCATCACAGACCCTCAACGCGGCGCTCAGGGGGTTCGCCGAGGCGGAGAGCGACGGCATCGTCCAGGTGTCGACCGGCGGCGCCGATTTCCTCTCGGGCACCACGGTCAAGAACATGGTGACCGGCTCGGTGGCGCTGGCGGAGTACGCCCGCGTCGTCGCGGCCAACTACCCCGTGACGATCGCCCTGCACACCGACCACTGCCCCAAGGACAAGCTGGCCGGTTTCGTACGCCCGCTGCTCGACATCTCCCTTGAGCGGGTGGCCAGGGGCGAGGACCCCCTCTTCCAGTCGCACATGTGGGACGGCTCCGCCGTACCGCTGGACGAGAACCTGGAGATCGCCAAGGAGCTCCTCGAGAAGACGGCCCGCGCGCGGATCGTCCTCGAAGTGGAGATCGGCGTCGTCGGCGGCGAGGAGGACGGCGTCGTCGGCGAGATCAACGAGAAGCTCTACACCACCACCGAGGACGCCCTCGCGACCGCCGAGGCCCTGGGCCTGGGCGACCGGGGCCGCTACATGCTCGCCGCGACCTTCGGCAACGTGCACGGCGTCTACAAGCCGGGCCACGTCAAGCTCCGCCCGAGCGTGCTCAAGGAGATCCAGGACGCGGTCAGCGCCAAGTACGGCACGGAGAAGCCCTTCGACCTGGTCTTCCACGGCGGCTCCGGCTCGCTGCTGGAGGAGATCCACGAGGCCATCTCCTACGGCGTGGTGAAGATGAACATCGACACCGACACGCAGTACGCCTTCACCCGCCCGATCGTCGAGCACATGTTCAGGAACTACGACGGCGTGCTCAAGGTCGACGGCGACGTCGGCAACAAGAAGGTGTACGACCCCCGCTCGTACGGCAAGGCCGCCGAGACCTCGATGGCCGCGCGCATCGTCGAGGCCGCCCAGCACCTGAAGTCCGCGGGCACCAAGATCTCCTAAGGTCACGACAGGCCCCGAAAGGGTCACGACAGGCCTCGGAAGGGTCACGGCAGACCCCGGAAGGGGCGTGTCGCACGGGGCCCGGGAAGGGTCACGACAGGGATCACGGGATCGGCCTCCGGAAAGACTCCGGGGGCCGATCTTGGCCTGACGCGGGTACACCGGGTAGGACTGTCGTTATGGAATCGCACGAGAATCTCCTCGCCGGCCCGCCGCCCACCCTGCTCCCGGACCTGCCCGAGGCCCGCGAGGCACTGGAGTCCGGCGCCCAAGCATCCGACGTCGCCGCGCGTTTCCCCGCGTACCCGGCCGCCTGGGCCGTGCTCGCGGACGAGTACTTCGCGGCGGGACACGCCGTGACGTCCTACGCCTTCGCCCGAACCGGCTACCACCGCGGCCTGGACCAGCTGCGCAGGGCGGGCTGGAAGGGGCACGGCCCGATTCCCTGGCAGCACCTTCCCAACCAGGGCTTCCTGCGCTGCCTGCACGCGCTGGCCCGCGCCGCCCAGAGCATCGGGGAGAAGGAGGAGGCCGAGCGGTGCTTCCAGTTCCTGAAGGACTCCAGCGCCGAGGCCTCGGAGGAGCTGACCAACCGCTGACCGGCCTCCGACCGGCCGGTCCTCCGCCCCCCGATCCGCCCCGCTGAGCCGCTGATCAGCTTCCGATCCACCCCCGGGATCTCTCACCGCACCCTCTTTCGCAAGGTGGGAGATCCCCATTTCGGACGCCGTCGGGTATTCTCTCCACGCAAGAGCCCCTGTCGCGATTGCGCCAGGGGTTTTCGTTTTTGTGGTGGGAGACTCACGATGCCGGCTGTCGTTCTCGTTGGTGCCCAGTGGGGCGATGAGGGCAAGGGTAAGGCGACCGACCTGCTTGGGGACCAGGTCGACTACGTCGTCAGATACCAGGGAGGCAACAACGCGGGCCACACGGTCGTCATCGGCGACCAGAAGTACGCCCTGCACCTGCTGCCCACGGGAGTCCTCTCCCCGAACGTCGTCCCCGTGATCGGCAACGGCGTCGTCATCGACCCGGGCGTGCTGCTGAGCGAGATCGACGGGCTCCAGGCCCGCGGGGTCTCCTCCGAGCGCCTGCTGATCTCCGCCAACGCGCACCTGATCATGCCCCACCACAAGGCCCTCGACAAGGTCACCGAGCGCTACCTCGGCAAGGCCAAGATCGGCACGACCGGGCGCGGCATCGGCCCCGCGTACGGCGACAAGATCTACCGGATGGGCGTGCGGGTCCAGGACCTGCTGGACCCGGGCATCCTGCAGAAGAAGATCGAGGTCGCGCTGGGCGAGAAGAACCAGATCCTCACCAAGATCTACAACCGCCGGGCGATCGACGCGGGCAAGGTCCTGGACGAGTACCTCGGCTACGCCGAGCGCCTCACGCCGCACATCGCCGACACCTCGCTCATCCTCAACAGGGCGCTGGACGAGAACAAGGTCGTGCTGCTGGAGGGCGGGCAGGGCAACCTGCTCGACATCGACCACGGCACCTACCCGTTCGTCACCTCCTCCTCCCCGACGAGCGGCGGCGCCTGCTCGGGCTCCGGCATCCCGCCGACCCGGCTCACCGGGGTGATCGGCATCCTGAAGGCGTACACCACGCGTGTCGGCTCCGGCCCGTTCCCGACCGAGCTCGACGATGAGATGGGCGAGTGGCTGCGCACCACCGGCGGCGAGTACGGGGTGACCACCGGGCGCAACCGCCGCTGCGGCTGGTTCGACGCGGTGATCGCCCGCTACGCCAGCCGGATCAACGGCATCACCGACTACTTCCTCACCAAGCTGGACGTGCTGTCCGGCCTGGACACGATCCCCGTCTGCGTCGCCTACGAGGTCGACGGCGTCCGCCACGACGAGATCCCGATGACCCAGACCGACTTCCACCACGCCACGCCGGTGTACGAGGAGTTCCCGGGCTGGAAGGAGGACATCACCGGCGCCAGGAGCTTCGAGGACCTGCCCGCCAACGCGCAGGCGTACGTGAAGGCCCTGGAGGAGATGAGCGGCGCCAGGATCTCGGCCGTCGGGGTCGGCCCCGGCCGCACCGAGACGCTCCAGATCCACTCGATGCTCTAGTTTCCGTAGTTTGCGGGTTCCTCCCGATACGGCTCGCGCCCGGCGTCGCCGAGGCGCGAGCCGTATCGGACGATCGGCGCTCGGGGTGGATAAGGTCCCTGTGTGCATGCCGAGATTCACGGTCACCGCGGCGCCCGCGGGCTCCGTCCCGAGAACACCCTGCCCGGCTTCGCCCACGCCCTCGAACTGGGCGTCGACGCGCTGGAGCTCGACGTCGCGCTCACGGCCGACCGGCGGCTGGTGCTCACCCACGATCTCACCGTCTCGGCGGTGACCAGCGCCGACGTCCGTCCCGCCTTCCGCGACGACCCCGCCTTCCCGTACGTGGGCCGGCCCGTCGGCGCGCTCACGCTGGCGCAGCTGCGCACGCTGGAGTGCGGGATACGGGTGCCGCGCCACCCCGACGACCGTTTCGCCCCGACCCAGCTGCCGGTGCCCAACACCCGGATGCCGACCCTGGGCTCCGTGCTGGGGCTGATGGACGCGTACGGCGCCGACGGGGTGCGGGTGCACGTGGAGCTGAAGTCCGACCCGACCAGGCCCGACCTGAGCGCCGACCCCGCCGAGTTCACCGAGATGGTGGTCGCCGAACTCGACCGGCACCACCGGCTCGGCCGGGCCGCGATCCTCAGCTTCGACTGGCGCGTCCTGCGGATCGCCCGCTCGCTCACCCCCGCGACCCCGCGGTACGCCCTGATCGAGCGCGCCACCATGGACGGCGCCTGGCTCGACGGCCTCCGCCTGGACGACTTCGGGGGCGACGTCCCGGCCGCCGCCGCCGAGGCCGGGGGCACCACTCTCTCCCCCGAGCACGTGCTGGTCGACCAGGAGTTCGCGAGGCGGGCCGAGAAGGCCGGCCTGCCGCTGGCCGTGTGGACGGTCAACGACCCGGGCCGGGCGGCGGCGCTGCTCGACCTCGGGGCGGCCGCGATCGTCACCGACTATCCCGACCGGATGATCGCCCTGTGGGCCGACCGGGGCATGCCCGTCCCCCGGCCGGTCACCCCCGCGCGCCCGCTGAGCGCCTGAGGGCCGGGCGGGAGGCTCCGGTCGGCGAGGGCCCCGGGGGCCGCGGGACACTCCGGTCGGCGGAGGGCCGCGGGGCCGGTCGGTGGGAGGCGCCGGTCAATGGGAGGTGCCGGTCAGCGGGAGACCCCGGTCACATCCAGCCGTTGCGGCGGAAGCCGCGGTAGAGCAGCGTGCAGGCGATGACCATCACGCCGATCACGAGCGGGTAGCCGAAGACGGAGTCGAGCTCGGGCATGTGCTCGAAGTTCATCCCGTAGATGCCGGCGATCATCGTGGGGACGGCCATGATGGCGACCCACGAGGAGATCTTCCGCATGTCCTCGTTGGCGAGCGCGTTGGAGCGGGCGAGCGCCGCCTGCAGTATGGAGTTGCAGAGCTCGTTGGACGACTCGACCTGCTCGCAGACGCGGGCCAGGTGGTCGACGACGTCACGGAAGTACTCGCGCATCTCGGAGGGGATCATCCGGCGCTGGGCCAGCGTGGACATCGGCGACTGGAGCGGCATGACGGACCGCTTCATCTCGATCATCTCGCGCTTGAGGTTGTAGATCCGGCCGATGTCGCGGGCGCTGACGTCGGCGAAGACCATGGCCTCGACGTCCTCCAGCTCGGCCTGCATCCGGTCGGCCACGCTGAGGTACCTGTCGACGACGTGGTCGGCGATCGCGTGCAGCACGCCGGTGGGGCCCCGGTTGAGGAGCTTGGGCTTGTCCTCCAGGCGGGCGCGCACCTCCGAGAGGGGGCAGTGGCTGCCGTGGCGCACGGTCACCACGAAGTCGGGGCCGACGAATACCATGAGCTCGCCGGTGCCGATGATCTCGCTGGTGGCGGTCAGCACCTCGTGGTCGATGTAGGCGACGGTCTTCAGGACCACGAAGATCGAGTCGCCGTAGCGCTCGACCTTGGGCCGCTGGTGAGCCTTGACGGCGTCCTCGACGGCGAGCGGGTGCAGGGCGAAGACCTCCGCCAGCCACTCGACCTCGGGGGCGTCGGGCTCGTGCAGGCCGACCCAGACGAAGGCGTTGCCCTTGCCGGGAGCGCCGGAACCACTGGAACCGCCGGAACCACTGCCCGAGGCTCCGTCGGAGGCCGCTTCGACGGCCGCGTTGTGGGAGCGGACGATCTCCAGGGCGTCGGGGATGCCCAGGGCGTCGATCTTCTTGCCGCCGACGTAGGCGGCGTACTCGACGAGCGAGTCGCTCGGCGGGACGCAGACCCCGGTCATCCGCTCACGGAGCGAGACGGCGGGCGCGTGCGCGGCACGGATCGTACGGGTGTGCTTGATACGGGGAAAAAGAAGCGAAGAGCGCATGGCGAGCCTTTCCCGCCCAACCTGGCGGGATCCACACGCGATGCGATGTCACCCCCGGCGAAGGAGGTGATGCGTGTGGCGCCGGTCGGGCACCGAGATGGGGTGGTCGAGGGTGCGCACAGCAGGCGTGCGCGAGCACGTACTGCTGGGATCGCCAGAGGACATCCCGAACCACCTCCAATCAGCAAGAGACACGCAAAGCCACCCAAAAGTTAACACGATTGGGGGGATGTCTCTCAGTTTACTCCCAGGTTCAAGTGTTGATCATGCACAACCAGACAAAATTCACACGCCCTTTACGGCATCATCCCCGCGTACGGGCACCCAGGGTTGTCCACAGCCTGTGGACAACTCCGTGAATCCCGGGGTGGGCGCGGGCCCGAGGAGCGTGCCCGGGGGACGATAGGCTCTGACGAGTGCGCGTTCTTGTGATTGGATCCGGCGGGCGTGAGCATGCCCTGTGCCGGTCGCTGGCGGCGGACCCCCAGGTCACCGAGGTTCACTGTGCTCCCGGAAACGCGGGGATCGCGCGGGTCGCGACCCTGCACCCGGTGGCGCCGACCGACCCGGCCTCGGTCACCGGGCTGGCGGAAAGCCTGGGGGCGGACCTGGTCGTGATCGGCCCCGAGGCCCCCCTGGTCGCCGGGGTCGCCGACGCCGTCAGGGAGGCCGGGATCCCCTGTTTCGGGCCCTCGCGCGAGGCCGCGCTGATCGAGGGCTCCAAGGCCTTCGCCAAGGACGTCATGGTCGCGGCGGGCGTTCCCACCGGGCGGTCGCACACCTGCGTCACGCCCGAGGAGGCCGCCGCCGCGCTCGACGAGTTCGGCACGCCGTACGTGGTCAAGGACGACGGCCTGGCCGCAGGAAAGGGCGTGGTGGTCACCGGCGACCGCGACGAGGCGCTCCGGCACGCCGCCGCCTGCGGGCGGGTCGTGATCGAGGAGTTCCTCGACGGCCCCGAGGTGTCGCTGTTCGCGCTCTGCGACGGCTCCACCGCCGTGCCGCTCCAGCCCGCCCAGGACCACAAGCGCGCCTACGACGACGACCGGGGCCCCAACACCGGCGGGATGGGCGCCTACACCCCGCTGCCGTGGGCGCCGGACGACCTCGCCGACCAGGTGATGGCCGAGACCGTCATGCCGACCGTGACCGAGCTGGCCAGGCGCGGCACGCCGTACACGGGGGTGCTGTACGTCGGGCTGGCCCTCACGTCCAAGGGCCCGAAGGTGATCGAGTTCAACGCCAGGTTCGGCGACCCGGAGACCCAGGTCGTGCTAGACCGGCTGGAGACGCCCCTCGCGGCCCTGCTGCTCGCCTGCGCGAACGGGACGCTCGAACGGTTCGGGCCGCTCTCCTACCGCGACGGCGCCGCGGTGACCGTGGTGATCGCCGCGGAGAACTACCCCGCCGAGCCCGTGAAGGGCGACGTGATCGAGGGGCTGTCCGACCCCGTCGAGGACGCCTACGTGCTGCACTCGGGCACCGCCCTCGACGGCGACCGGATCGTCTCCAGCGGGGGCCGGGTGCTCAGCGTGGTCGGCACCGGGCCCGACGTCCCCTCGGCGCGGGCCGCTGCCTACGAGGCCGTTGGGCGCATCCGGATGCGCGGCTCGCACCACCGCACCGACATCGCGGGCCGCGGCGCCTGAGCCCCGGTCTCCGGTTTCCGGTCTCCGGTTTCCGGTGAGGCGTAGCGCATGATCGGCATGTCGCGGTAAGCCTGGGGCAGTCAGCAGTGCCCCCAGCATGCCCGTCCCAGGCCGCTCCCCCCGGAGGAACGATGTCGCTTGACCCCGCGATGCCCCCCGAGCGGATCGGCGACACCGGCGTGCTGCGCTGGCCCGGCACCTGGCGGGTGTACGTCGCCACCCGGAGCGAGGAGATCAGGGCCGACGCCGAGCGGGCCCTCACGATGCGCGACGAGGCGGGCCAGCTGGTCTCGGTGGGCGAGGGCATCGGCACGCACCTGGCCCGCGCGGAGACGTACGCCCGCAGCAGGCACGGCGTGCGGCGCTGGCTCACCGGCCAGGCCATCGAGGGCGCCTGGTCCAACGTCAACAGCGCGACCGTGATGCTCTACGGCGTGCTGCCGACTGCGGAGCTGTGCGGGCGGGGCCCGGAGGTGGCGGCGATCGGCCGGGCGTACCTGCCGGGCGACGACCCCCGGCTGGTCCACCTCCAGGCCAGGCTGGCGGCGGGCGACCTGGCGGAGAACGACAGGCCGCTGATGCAGTCGGTGCTGCGGGCCGCGTACACCGCGCAGGCGATGGAGACGGGGCGGGTCCGCAGCTTCCGCAACCTGCTGCTCGGCGGGGTGGTGATGCTGACCCTGATCGTGCTGGGCGTGGTGGTCATCGGCGCGATCTGGCCGAACGTCATCCCGATGTGCGGCGACCAGTCGGTGATCCGCACGCAGGGGCTGATGCCCGCCCAGATCTGCCCGACGGGCGGCCTGCAGCCCGGCCACGGCGACGTCCCGCTCGTGGCCCTGATCGGCATGCTGGGCGCGGCGCTGGCCACCGCGGCCTCGCTGTCGACCCGCTCGGAGCTGTCCACCCGCTACTCGCTGGCGGTCGTCCAGAACCTCCTCAAGGCGCCCGCGGGGGTGGCCACCTCGGTGCTCGGGCTGCTGATCCTGAACTCGGGCTTCGTCCCCGGCTTCGCGGGACTGGGCTCGCAGCCCGCGATCCTGGTCTGGGCGATGGCGTTCGGGTACGGCCAGCAGGTCGTCACCCGCTTCGTGGACCAGCGGGCCGACAGCCTCCTGTCGGCCGCCTCACCGCTCACCACCGCGGGCGGCACGAAGAGCAGGTAGCACCCCGGCACGAAGGACGGACAGCCGTCCACCGGGGCGGCACGAAGGGCGGACGGCACCCGCTCGCCGAGGCGGCGCGAAGCCATTCACCGGAGCGACACGAAGGGCGGACAACGGCCGTTCGCCGGGGCGACGCGAAGAGCGGACAGCGGCCGCTCGCCGGAGCGGCACGAAGGACAGACGGCACCCGTCCCCGAAGCGGCGCGAAAGGCCGACGGCACCCGTCCGCCGAGGTGGCGCCCCCATGTCGCGCGGCCGGCGGGCCGTGAGATGATCTTCTGCGCGACCCGGCCGCGGGCGGTGCGGGAAACGGCGCGGGAAACGGCATGGGAGACGGCGCGGGAGACATGGCCGAGGAGGCGCGGGGACACCGGGGAACACGGGCGGGCGGGCCTTCGCCGCCCGCTGACGCGACGGCCGACGATTACCCGTCATTCGAGGGGTAGTTCCCCCCTGAAGTGGCCGGTTCAGGGGCATCTAACGGCTACTGTTGGCCGGATAAACCTCGGCTGCCGCCCCGCGCCACACGAATCACCCAAACCACTTCAAGGAGCATGACGCATGGTCCGTTACCGCGTGCGCGGTGGCAACCCACTTCGTGGAACCGCCTTCATCCAGGGTGCCAAGAACGCCGTGCTGCCCATGATCGGCGCGGCGCTGCTGGCGTCCAGGGGCCGGACGGTCCTGCGCAACGTCCCCATCATCGAGGACGTCCGCCGTGCGGTCGAGCTGGCCGAGACGGTCGGCGCCACGGTCGAGCTCCACGAGGCGGAGCGCACCCTGGTGATCGACGCCTCGACGCTCAGCAGCCCGGTCCTGCCCGCCGAGATCGCCCGCCGCTTCCGCGGCTCCGTGCTGTTCGTGCCCGCCCTGCTGCACCGCCTCGGTGAGGCGATCATCGAGGGCGTGGGCGGCTGCAACCTGGGCAGCCGCAACCTCGACTTCCACTACCTGGGCTACAAGCGCCTGGGCGCGCTCGTGGACGAGGGCGACTCGGTCATCCACGTCAAGTCGGCGGGCCTCACCGGCGCCACCCTGTACCTCGACACCCCCTCGCACACCGGCACCGAGAACCTGATCATGGCCGCCGCCCTCGGGCGCGGCACCACCGTGATCGAGAACGCGGCCCTGGAGCCCGAGGTCCTCGACGTGATCGACATGCTGACCCGGATGGGCGCGAAGATCAGCGGCGGCGGCACGGGGTTCATCACCGTGGAGGGCGTGGAGGAGCTCCAGGCCGTCGAGCACACCGTGATGCCGGACCGCCTCGACGCGGGCGTGTTCGCCATGGCCGCCGCCGTCACCGGCGGCGAGGTCAACCTGGTCGGCGCCGACCTGGACCACCTCGGCGTGGTCCGCTACAAGCTGGAGCAGATGGGGGTGGAGTTCGCCGACCACGGCGCGGTGCTCCACGTGCGCAGGGACCGCCCGCTGCGCCCGATCAACGTGATCACCGACACCTACCCCGGCTTCGCGACGGACCTGCAGTCGCCCATCATGACGGTCGCCTGTCTCGCCGACGGCGCCAGTTACATTCATGAACGCATCTTCGACGGGCGTTTCGCTCTGGCCTCAGAGCTGAACAAGATGGGCGCCGATATTGAAGTGAAAGAGAACAGCGCTGTCGTTCGCGGTGCCACTCCGCTCACCGGAACGCGGGTGACCGCGCACGATCTGCGTTCCGGAATCGCGCTCGTGCTCGCGGGCCTGGCCGCCGAGGGGGAGACCGTGATCGAATCGGGATATCTCATCGACCGCGGGCACTCTTATCTGGCCGAGCGTATGCAGTCGCTGGGGGCCGATGTGCGGCGAGAGATTTCAGCGTCATAATCAGCAGGTTTGAGACGCTCAAAAACCGCTCTGACCTGTGTAAACGGTGCCAGTCATGGCTTTAACCCGGAAGTTGCTTCCGGAATTGGCCGCAAATCGGGCGTGACATTACGGCCCTCGCGAGCGATCGTTCCAAAAGAGAGCCGAAAACAAACGGACGGCATGATGGGACGAACATTGGTCGAGCGGGCCGAAGAAGCGCCACGAGTGTCACGCCCGGGTGCCATGACACCGGACCTCACTATCGGTGTGGTGGGCCCCCATGACCTCGTCGAACGGGTGATGTTGATGGGGCATGCGGCTGCCCCGTTACCCTGCCGCCTGGTGGCGGCGGCATACCGTGACGAGCAGGAAGCAGCCGACAAGGTCACCCGGCTGGGAGCCGGGGTCGACGCATGTCTGTTCGCCAGCCCGGTCCCCTACGACCTGGCCCGGCGATCGGGGGTGCTGACGATGCCCGCGACGTATGTCCAGCTCGGCGGCGCCGCGCTGATCGCCGCGCTGGCGAGGGCCGCGCTGGACGAGCGGATAGACCCGCGCAGGGTCAGCATCGACGTCCTGGGCAGAGCAGAGGTCGAGGAGGCGTACAACGATCTGAGCCTTCCCTCAGGGGACGTGCAGAGCCGCGACGAACCGGGCGCCACCGGTACGATCGCGGCCTTCCATGAACGCCTCGCCCGCCAGGGCAGCACGAGCGGGGCGCTCACCTGTCTGCCCGCGGTCGCCGACCGCCTCCAGACGGCGGGGGTTCCCGTCGTGAGGATCCGCCCCACCTCCGCCGCGGTGCGCACGGCGCTGCACACGGCGGCCCTGCTGGGCGCGCACCACAGACTGGAGGAGTCGCAGCTCACCGTGGTCCTGGTGGAGGTGCCCACGCTGCGCGAGCCGGTCCGCCGGGCCGCGCCGCGCTACTGGCGCGACGAGCTCCGGCTGTCGCTGCACCGGTTGCTGGTGCAGGAGGCCAACCGGATCAACGCGTCGGTCACCGCGGTCGACGACCACAGCTACATGGTCACCGCGACCCGCGGCTCGGTGGCCGCGGCCACCGAGGGCTTCCGGGTCCTGCCGTTCGCCGCGCGGGTCCGCGACGAGCTGGGCCTGGCGGTCGAGGTGGGCGTCGGCATGGGCCGCACCACCCACGACGCCGAGTCGCACGCCAGGGCCGCCCTGGCGCGCACACAGGCGGGCAAGCAGGCCCAGGGCTTCGCGGTCGACCGCGAGGGCCGGGCGCTGATCCCCGCGCCCAGGATGCCCCCTCAGGGCGCCGGGCCGCTGAAGCCGAAGGGCGTGGAGGTCCTGGCCCGGCTGGCGGCCAAGCTCGAAGGTGGGGACACGGTGGTGGACGCGGAGGGCGCGGGCAAGATGCTCGGCGTCACCCCGCGCACGGCACGGCGGTTGCTGCGCACGCTGGTAGACGAGGGACTCGCGTGGCCGCTCCCGCCGAACCGTACGCCGCAGCCGGGGCGCCCCCGGCAGCTGTACCGGCTGATCGTGGAGAAGCTCGGCACCCGCTGAGCCCCGCGCCACGGTCTCCACCGGCCTGGAGGATTCCGCCGCACCCGGACGGCGGAACCTCCCAGGTCACGGCGTGCCGCTCGCGGTGCGGCGCGACCCGCGGCCGGTTCGTGACGTGGTCGTCGCGGGCTGTTCACCATCGCCCGTCCGGCCCGGCGTGTTCACGGCGGTTTGTTCATTCCGGCCTGTTTATTTTGGTCTGTTCACAGGTCCTGTTCACCGAGTCTGTTCATTCCGGCCCGGTCATTACGGCCCGTCCGTCCCGGCGCGGGGAGGGTTCCGGGCCGAGGTTCCCCGGAACGCGCTCCGCCGGATCCGCTCGGATCCGATGTCGCGGAACCCGCCGGGGCACGGTCCGCCGCCCCGGATCTCAGGGTCCGAAACCCGCGAGCGGATTGTCGGTTTCAGCCGCTATTGTCATGAGCTATGCGTCAAGACAGTGCTGACAGCCGCAAGCCGCTCCTCGTCTGGGGCGCGCTGGCGATCGTGTACGTGGTGTGGGGCTCCACGTACCTGGCGATCATGATCACGATCGAGACGATCCCGCCGCTGCTCAGCGGGGCTGTCCGCTTCACCACGGCCGCGCTCGTCCTCGGCCTCACGGTGTACCTGCTGAAGGGCCGCAACGCCTTCCGGATGACCTGGAGGGAGGCGGGCGGCGCGGCCCTGGTCGGCCTGCTGCTGCTGAACGGCGGCAACGGCATGGTCGCCGTGGCCGAGCAGCACATCTCCAGCGGCCTGGCGGCGCTGCTGGTGGCCTCGACGCCGCTCTGGCTGGTCGTCTTCAGGATCCTGTTCAGGGACCGGCCGCGGGCGCTGACGCTCGTCGGGGTGCTCATCGGGTTCGGCGGCGTGGCGGTGCTGTCGCTGAGCGGCGGGAGCAACGCGGCCGACGGCACCGGAGTCACGATCATCCTGCTGGCGTCGCTGTCGTGGGCGGCCGGCTCGTTCCTGGCCTCCCGCATCCCGATGCCCGCCAACCCCTTCACCGCGAGCGCCGTCGAGATGGCGGCGGGTGGCGTCGGGCTCGCCCTCACCGCCGCCGCGATGGGCGAGCGCCTCGACGTCGCCGCCGTCTCCGCGCGGTCGTGGACCGCGCTGGCCTACCTGATCGTGATCGGGTCGCTGGTCGCCTTCACGGCGTACGTGTGGCTGCTGGGCAACGCGCCGATCTCGCTGATCTCCACCTACGCCTACGTCAACCCGGTCGTGGCGGTCGTGCTGGGCGCCCTCGTGCTGAGCGAGCCGGTCACCGGCTCGATGATCGCGGCCGGCGTGGTGATCGTCATCGGCGTCGCCCTGGTCGTCTCCACCGAACGGCGCAGGAAGCCCGAACCCGCCCCGGAGACGAAACCGGAACCCGCGGCCGTGTGACCTACGTAGCCCCCGTAGCCCGCGGCCGTGTAGTCCACACGGCCGCGGGCTACGCGGCGCGAAGAAGGGCCGCGCGACTCAGGCGGGTCAGGCGCTCCAGAAGGCCGACGCGGCGGCCAGGAAGGTGTCGTTGGCCTCGGGGTCGCCGATGGAGACGCGGGCGCCCTCCCCGGCGAAGGGCCGCACCGCGACGCCCTCGGCCGCGCACGACCCGGCGAAGTCGAGCGTGCGCTCCCCCAGCCGCAGCCAGACGAAGTTGGCCTCGCTCACCGGCACCTCCCAGCCCTGGGCGACCAGCGCCTCGCGGACCCGGTCGCGCTCCTTGACCACGGCGTCGACCCGCTCCATCAGCTCGTCCTCGGCGGCCAGCGAGGCGATCGCGGCGGCCTGGGCGAGGTGGTTGACCGCGAACGGCACGATCGTCTTGCGGACGGCGGACGCCACCGGCTCGTTGGCGACCAGGTAGCCCACCCGGAGCCCGGCCAGGCCGTACGCCTTGGAGAAGGTGCGCAGCACGGCCACGTTCGGCCGGTCGCGGTAGACGGTGAGGCCGTCGGTGACCCCGGTGTCCCTGACGTACTCGCGGTAGGCCTCGTCGAGCACGACGAGCACGCTCTCCGGCACCCGGTCGAGGAAGGCCTCCAGCTCGGCCGCCTGGACGACCGTGCCGGTGGGGTTGTTCGGGTTGCAGACGAAGATCATGCGGGTGTGCGGGGTGATCGCGTCGGCCATCGCCTCCAGGTGGTGCGTCTCCCCCAGCAGCGGGACGCGCACCGAGGTCGCCCCGGCGAGGTCGGCCAGGAGCGGGTACGCCTCGAAGGACCGCCAGGCGTAGATCACCTCGGCGCCCGGCTCGCTCACGGTCTCGAAGAGCTGCTGGGCCACCGTCACCGAGCCCGCGCCGAGGGCGACGTGCTCGGCCGGGACACCGTACTTCTCGGCGATCGCCCCGGTCAGCTCCGTGGCCGCCGGATCGGGATAGCGGTGCATCTGGGTCGCCGCCCTGGCGACCGCCTCGACCACCGAGGGCAGCGGCTCGTAGGGGGATTCGTTCGAGGAGAGCTTGTAGGACCGGCCGTCGGCGGACACCACGGCCTTGCCCGCCCGGTAGGCGGGCATCGTGTCCAGGATCGCGCGGAAACGAGGCATGGCCTTACTTTATGAGCAGCGGGCGGATGGGGCATCCTGTAACACCGGAGGTGAGAGGCATGCCCGACCGGAAGGACGACATGAGCATCGCACCGCTGGCCGAGAGGCCGAGCGCTGAGGCGCCGAACGCCGAGGCGGACGAGACGGGGTCGCCCGAGCTGGAGCCGCTGCCCAGTTGGGTGTTTCCCCCCAAAGAGGGCTTCTCGGCCGCGGACCTCGACCGACTTCGAGGGATCCCTCCACACACGGAACTCATCGATGGCTCTCTCGTCTTCGTGAGCCCCCAGACCCGTTTCCACTCACTCATCATGTTTCTCCTGGAGACCACCCTGCGCCGAGCCCTCCCGGCCGGCCTGCGCGTTCGCAGGGAGATGACGGTGACGCTCGGCAATCGCCAGCGCCCCGAGCCCGATCTCGTGGTCGTCCGGGCCGACGGCGACCTGGGGATGAAGCAGACCACCTACCAACCCGCCGACGTCGTCCTCGCCGTCGAGGTCGTCTCCGCCGAGTCGGAGGTCCGTGACCGGGAGCGCAAGCCCGTCCTGTACGCCCAGGCGGGCATCGACCACTTCTGGCGGATCGAGGAGAAGGACGACCGCCCGGTCGTCTACGTCTACGAGCTGGACCCGGCCACCAAGGCCTACGCGCTCATGGGGATCCACCACGACCGGCTGAAGCTCAGCGTCCCGTTCGACGTCGACGTCGACCTGACGGAGATCGACGACCTCTGAGACGAGCTCCGAGACGCCTCTGGGACGAGCTCCGATCGGCGGCAGACCCCACGGCTCACGACAAGCGGGGCTCCGGTCATTCCTTCAGGGAGCGGAGCATCGGGGGGTGCAGCGCCACCGCGGGGCCGCGGCGGTAGAGCTTGGCGGGGCGGCCGCCGTCGCGGGTGGTGGTGCCGCCGGTCGGCACCAGGAAGCCCTCGGCCTTGGTGACCTTGCGGTGGAAGTTGCGCGGGTCGAGGGCGCGGCCCCAGACGATCTCGTAGACCCGGCGCAGCTCGGCGACGGTGAACTCCGGCGGGCAGAAGGCCGCGCCCAGCGGGGTGTACTCCAGCTTGGCGCGGGCCCGCTCGATCCCGTCGACCATGATGCGCCGGTGGTCGAAGGCCATCTCGCACAGCAGCGCGGTGACCGGCTGCCAGCTCATGTGCACCTCGGTGGAGGTCGGCAGGTGCGGGGCGAGGCCGAGGTAGGCCACGCTCAGCACGCGCTGGCGCGGGTCGCGGTCGGGGTAGCCGTAGGTCTGCAGCTGCTCCAGGTGCACGGGGGCGCCCGGCAGGCCCGCGCGTTCCGCGAGGACCCGGGCCGCGGCGGCGGGCAGGTCCTCGTCGAGCTGGATGAACCCGCCTGACAGGGCCCAGCGTCCCTCGTACGGCGGATTGTCGCGCCGCCAGACGAGCGCGCTCAGCACCTGGCGGCGCACCGTGAGGACGACGAGGTCCACGCTGACGGGAATGCGCGGCACCATGGCAGGCACGTTACACCGGTCAGACCCGCACGCGGACGTGCAGCGGCTCGGTGGCGGCGCGTCCGTCGGCCGCCGCGACCGAGACCTGGACCCAGGCGTCGTCCGGCACCCTGGACCAGTCGAACGGGATCCACGCCGTGCTCATCCGCACCGGCAGGTCGGGCGGCGGCTCGGTCAGGTTCACCCCGGCCACGTCGACGATGTGGGGCTCCTCCTGGCCCTTCCAGGTGAGCGTGACCTTGGAGCCCATGGGGATGTTGTAACCGCGGATCTCCATGCCGTCCTGGATGTCGCGCTGCATGCGGATCGCGTCGGCCGCGATGGGCCGGTCGTGGTCGCGGGCGATCTCCTCGGCGAGGGACGGGGAGCCGCAGGTGTAGAAGTCGCTCCACATGTAGGAGACGATCTTGGAGACGTAGCGCCCGACCAGTGCCACGGCCGTGTCGAGCCGCTCCTTGTCGGTGCGTCCCCGGTCGGACCCCGCCGCGCACCGCTCCTCGCCGGACGGCTCGAAGGCCTCGACGTTGGCCCAGAGCTGCACGTCGAAGCCCTGCTCGACCATCCTCGTCCTGGCCAGCGACATCTCGCGGTAGTAGTCGCGGGTCGAGCCGTGGTACGCGTCGCCGTTGGTCTTCTCCTCGACGGCCGGGCGCAGCCGCTCGTCGACCTCGTCCTCGCGCTGGTCGGGCCAGAACAGCCCGACCTTGCCCGTACCCCGGCTGTCCTGCGGGGCGATGATCCCGACGCCGGTCCTGACGAGGGCCTCGAAGCCCTTGGCGACCTGCTTGGGGGTGGCGCTGAACGGCCGCTCCTTGCGGGCGTCGAGGTAGGGGCTGACGAGGACGGGCCTGCCGGGCATCTCCTGCTCGACGATCTCGTGCTGCGAGGCGTAGACCCTGAGCGTCGGATGGTCGTCGTCGGAGTCGCCGATGTACTTCATCTCGCGCATCTGCAGCTCGAACGGCTGGTAGAAACCGCCCAGCGACTCCCGGTCCTGGAAGCGGGCCCCGTAGTCCTGCATGATCCGCCGGGTGAGCGTGGTGAGCGTGTCCGTGCCCTGCTTGGCGGCCCGGGTCTTCTGCGCCGGGTCGCGGGGGGCGAGCGGCAGCGCGGGGTAGACCTTCACGCCGAACCGGTCGCCGAGGTCGAGCAGCTCGGTGAGGCTGTCGTCGTGCGCGGCGGCGACCAGGATCACGTGGTAGCCGCGTCCCTTGGCCCGGATGTTCGTGCAGCTCGCGTCGTCGGTGCCGTCGTCGGTGGCGACGATCCGGTAGAAGACGGTCTTCTCCGTGACGATCTTCCGCTCGAACTCGGGGCAGCGGAACAGGTCGGGGCCGAACGCCTCGTCGGTGCGGTAGACGAACGTCCAGCTCACCCGGTTGCCGGGGTTGGCGGCCTTGAGGTCGTTCTCCGCCGCCAGCGCGCACGGCACCCCGTCCTCCTCGCACGGCTCGTAGCGGGCGTCGACGTTCCCGTCGCCGTCGAGGACCCGGCCGTCGTCGTCGAGGTTGCGCGCCTGCAGGCCCCAGCCGATCCGGATCACCGTGTCGCCGCCCACCTCGTGGATGGCGCCGAACTGCCGGCGCCAGGTGCAGTGGTCGGCGGTCGGGATCAGCCAGTAGCCGGTGATGGCGTACGGCCAGCGCATCGTGGTGTCGAACGTTCCACACGGGTCGGTGAACTCGGCCACCTCCGGCACCGGGACCGAGGCGGCGGCCGAGGAGGGGGCCGGGGAAGGGGAGGGCGAGGGCGACGGGCTTCCCGCCGTCGGGGAGCCGTTCCCCGCGGGGGTCGTGACCACGAACGCCGCCACCCCTGCGAGGATCGCCACGCCCAGGAAAGCGATGAGCCAGCGCACGTTCAGGACACTACCGTTCTTGTGATCAGGCAGACATAAGGAGCCGGGCGGGCACCGGGAGCGCGAGGAGCCTGGCGGGCACCGCGGTCCCCGCCGTACCGGAGATCAGCTCTTGACGCCCGCCCACGCCTCCAGCTGGGAGACGAAGCGACGGGCCGAGTTGGGCCAGTGGTGGTTCGCACGAGCCGCCGCATACCCTCGGGCGCCCCGGCCATACCGCTCCCTGGCGTCGTCTCGCAGGAAGAGCACCGCCTGGGCCACGGCCTTGGGATCCTGCCAGGGCACGACGATGCCGCTGTCGTAGCGTTCGACCAGCTCCACCGCGCGGGGCGAGGGAGTGGTGATCACCGGGATGCCGTGCGCCATGTACTCCACGATCTTCGTGGGCATGGAGTGCCGGTAGTTGGGCTCGTCGTGCAGCAGGGAGAGCCCCGCGAGCGCGCCGTCGAGCCGCTTGAGCGCCTCGTCGTTCGGCATGAAGTCGCGCCACTCCAGCACGCCCTCCGCGACCGCCTCGTTCAGCGTCGGCCGCGACTGCGGGTCGGCGTAGCCGATCAGCTCGACCGCCACCCGGTACGGCTGCAGCAGCCGGGCCACCTCGATGGCCTCGCGCACCCCGCGCGCCCCCGACAGCCAGCCGAGGTAGACGACGCGGTCGTCACCGGGCGGGGTCACCTCGTCGGGCACCCAGGTCTCGTTGGGCACCACCAGGTGGGCCTGGCGGAACCGCCCGGCGTAGGCGGTCTCGGCGAGCAGCAGGTGCAGGTGCCGCTCGGCCGTGCCTTCGAGCATGCGGGCCAGGAACCGCACCGGCGGGCGCAGGAACGCGGGCAGCCAGGGCTTCAGCGACAGCGTCGCCGGGGTGTCCTCGTGGACGTCCCAGACCACCGGGGGCCGCTTGCGCATGCCCACCACCGCGAGCAGCAGCTCCGGGTCGTGGATGACCACGAGGTCGACCTGCCCGCGCATGCGCTTGAACACCTTGCGCGCGGCGCGCACGGCCGCGAACCGCTTGCGCTCTGCGGCGCGGGGGAGGTCGACGCCGTTGACCCAGGAGCGGGCCATCACGCCCCGCGCCGTGTACGGGGCCGCGTACGTGACCTCATGACCGGCGTCCACGAGCGCGCGGATCTGCCGGTGCAGGATCCGGGCGTCCTCGGGGTGATGCACCACCGTCATGACGAGCACGTGCACTGCGCGCAGCCCTCCGTCGCTAGAGCCGCTCGACGCGTTCACCCTCGGCGAGCACGCCTCGGGTGTCGAGCACGAGCTTGCCTTGGTCCTCGACGACCGACAGGTCGAAGGCGGCGTGCTGCTGCAGCAGCAGCGTCACGTCGGCTTCGGCCACTGCCTTGGCGAGGTCTTCCTCACGCGGCACCTCGACGTCGTCGACGCGCCACTCCTTGACGTACGGGTCGGCGAAGACGAGCTCCGCGCCCAGCTCCAGCAGCGCCCGCGCGACCGGCAGGGCCGGGGTCTCGCGCTCGTCGGCGATGTCGGGCTTGTACGTGACACCGAGCAGCAGCACCCGGGAGCCGTTCACGGGCTTCTTCTGCCGGTTGAGCAGGCGCTGCACGCGGGCGACCACGTACGACGGCATCCGCTCGTTGATCTCCTGGGCCAGCTCGACGAAGCGGAACGGGTAGCCCAGCTTGCGCACCGTGTAGGAGAGGTAGGACGGGTCGACGGGGATGCAGTGCCCGCCGACGCCCGGCCCGGGGAGGAACTTCTGGAACCCGAACGGCTTGGTGGCCGCGGCCTCGATCGACTCCCACAGGTCGACACCGAGCTCGTCGCAGAAGATCGCCATCTCGTTGACGAGGGCGATGTTGACGTGGCGGTAGGTGTTCTCCAGGAGCTTGGCCATCTCGGCCTCGCGGGTGCCGCTCACCGGCACGACCTGCTCGATGAACTGGGAGTAGAACCCGACCGCGCGGTCCTTGCAGGCCGGGGTGTAGCCGCCGACGACCTTCGGGGTGTTGCGCAGGCCGTACTTGGGGTTGCCCGGGTCGATGCGCTCGGGCGAGAAGGCGAGGTGGAAGTCGGTGCCCGCGGTGAGGCCCGAGCCCTTCTCCAGGATGGGGCGGGCGACCTCGTCGGTGGTGCCGGGCCAGGTGGTGGACTCCAGGACCACCAGCGCGCCGGCCCGCAGGTTGCGGGCGACGGTGCCGGTCGCACCCTCGACCGCAGACAGGTCGGGGCGGTGGTCCTCGTCCAGCGGGGTCGGCACGCAGATGACGACGGTCCGGCTGTCGGCCAGGACCGATTCGTCCAGCGTGGCGGTGAAGCCCCCCGCCAGCATGTGCTCAAGGTCGGCGTCGGTCAGGTCGTCGATGTAGGACGAGCCCGCGTTGAGGGCCTCGACCTTCGCGGCGTCGACCTCGAAGCCGACGACCCGCAGACCAGCGGCCGTGGCCTCCTTGGCCAGGGGCATGCCGACGTAGCCCAGACCGATGATGGCCAGGTCGTAGGCAGTCACTGGATGACCTTGGAACGCCGGAAACAACACTTCATGGTCGCAAAGGCTATCTCAAGTCCGAACGAGCTACGCCTAATGCGATTGAACGCATCGCAAACGGCTGGGATCCCCGTTACCAACACGAGACCATCAACCAGCAATCGATCGGTAAATATCACGGTAAGTCTCCGCGATGCGGCTCCACGTACGCTTCGCCGCCACCTCGGCCCGTCCAGCCTCACCCATCTCGGCCCTTCGCTCCGGATCGTCACGCAGCCCGGCGATCGCCTTGGCGAGCGCCTCGGGGTCTCCCGCGGGCACCAGGAGCCCGGCTCCCTCGGAACCCACGAGCTCGGAGAGGGCGGGCAGGTCGCTCAGCACGACCGGCTTGCCGAGGGCCATCGCCTCGACGGGTTTCAATGGCGTAACGAGTCTGCAGACGCGCAGGTCCTCGCGGGGGCAGACGAAGATGTCGATCGCCGCCTGCGCCTGCAGGGCCTCGTCGGGACCGACCCGTCCCGGCAGGATCGCGATGTCGCCCAGCCCCAGCTCCTCGACCTGTTCGAGCAGCGCCGCCCGCTCCACGCCGTCGCCGACGAGCAGCACCCTGACCGGCGCGCCCTCGTCCCGCAGCAGCGCGGCCGCGTTGATCATGGTGGCGAAGCCCTCGTAGGCCACGATGCTCGACACCGAGCCCATCACGATCTCGCCGGGCTCGATGCCGTACGCGGCGCGGAAGGCCGCGCCGTCGTACTCGGCGCTGAGCAGCGCGTCGTCCACCGCGTTCGGCGCGAGATAGATCCTCTCCCTCGGCACCCCGCGTTCGACGATCTCGGTGGCCATGGTCTCCGCGAGGGTGACCACGGCGTCGGCGGAGCGCATGATGAACGCCTCGCGGTCGCGCTGGAGCACGTGCCGCTGGCTGCCGATGCGCTTGGGGTCGCGGGAGGCCCAGGTCTCCTCCAGGAAGCCCCGCACCTCGTAGACCATCGGCGTGCCGGTGCGCTCGCGCACCGCCAGCGCCACCGACCCGTTGCGGTGGTCGGTCGCGGCGTGCAGCACCTGCGGCCGCAGGGTCCTGACCAGCTCGGTCACCTCTCCGGCGCCGCGGATCATCCGCCCCTGGCTCTCGAACGGCACCTCGCCGCTCGGGATCAGCCGGTGGTAGGGGATCCCGTCGATCTCCTCGTACGGCGTCGCGTCGGCGTGCCCCTGCATCATCGGCCAGCCCCAGCTGGTCACGACGTGCGGGTCGAGCCCGGCGGCCTTCTGCGAGGTGACGATGCGGTGCGTGCGGACGGTGTACCCGGCCTGCGTGTACGGCAGCGCGTTGGTCACGCAGTGCAGCACCCGGCCGGGGAACCGCTCGCCCACGATCACCTTCGCCTTGGGCGGGATCGGGTTCGGCTGGATCGCGGCCAGCTCTCCGGCGTAGTAGGCGTACCGGCGCTTGATGAAGGGATAGCGCGTGTGGGCCTGCAGCACCGCCGCGGCCTCGCTCATCCGGCCGGAGTCGAAGTGCTCCTTCGCCTCGCTCCACGGGCCCTTCACCAGGCGCATGCCGAGCTTGCGTACGACGATCTTGGCGCGGCGCGCGACGGGCCAGGCGAACCGGCCCACGACGGGGCGGACACTCGGCGGGAGCGTCTCGGCCGCCGCCTGCGCCACGCGTACCGGGTCGGACTTCACCTTGGTCACCACGACGCGGGAGACGATGACCGGGTGCTGGACGAATCCCTTGATCAGCCCGCGCAGTCCGGCTCGGGCCGACTTCGCCGCCACCGGGGTGGGGGTGGAGCCCGGGGGCGTCGCGGAGTCCGGAGAGTCCGGGGACGTCGGGGCGACCGAGGACGCCGGGAGCGACGCGGGGACCTTCTCCTCGTCCTCGTCCGAGGGCCTCGCCGGGACCGTGGGCATGTCGGAGACCGGGGGCACCTCGGAGACCGGGGGCGCGTCCTGGGGCGTCTGCGCGGCGGGCGCCACAGGGGCTGCGGGGTCTGGGCTCTGGACCGCGTCCGGCTTCTCGACCGCGTCCACGGCCGGGGCCGGGGCCGGAGTCGTGTCCACGGCCGGGGGCGTCTCCGCGCTCGGCGGGGGCGGCGGCTCCGTGGGCGTGTCCACGGCGGGCGGGGGCGTCACCGAAGCCGAGGTCTCGTCGGGAGCCTCGGCCGCCGGAGGCGTCACCGGAGCGGAGGGCTCGGCGGGGGTCTCCTTGGCGGCCGGGGTCTCAACGGCCGGAGGCGTCACCGGGAGGGAGGGTGTCGCCGGTGCCGAGGATGTCGCCGGACCCGGGGGCTTCGCCGGAACCTTCGCTGGAACCGAGGGGGAGTCTGGCCTGTTGGCATCGGATACCACGCCGTGACCGTACCATAGGCAACGTTTGCCCCACTGCCGCATGAAAGGCGAGGTCAATGAGGGACTTTGCCCGTCCGGGCGCTGCTCAGGGCCCCGATAATCCCCTCGTCCTGCACGTGCTCGGCGCGCGCCCCAACTTCGTGAAGGCCGCGCCCGTGGTGCGCGCCCTCGCCGAGCTCGGGGTGCGGCAGGGCATCGTCCACACCGGTCAGCACTACGACGCGCTCATGTCGGACGTCTTCTTCGCCGACCTCGGTCTCCCCGACCCGATCGCCAACCTCGGCGTCGGTTCCGGCTCGCACGCCCGCCAGACGGCGGCCCTGCTGGTCGGCCTGGAGGACGTGGTGCTCGAACACCGTCCCACCCTGGTCGTCGTCTACGGCGACGTGAACTCGACGCTGGCCGCGATCCTCGTCTGCGCCAAGCTCAACGTGCCGACCGCGCACGTGGAGGCGGGGCTGCGTTCGTTCGACCGGGAGATGCCCGAGGAGGTCAACCGGATCGTCACCGACGGCCTGTCCGACATCCTCTTCGCCACCTCGCCGGACGCGCTCTCCCACCTGGCCGCCGAGGGCATCGACCCGGCCCGGGTGCACCTCGTCGGCAACCCGATGATCGACAGCCTGTTCTCCGCGCTCGACCACCTCGACCCCGCGCCGGTGCGCTCCCGGCTCGGCCTTCCCGAGCGGTACGCGGTGGCCACCCTGCACCGTCCCGGCAACGTCGACGACCCGGCCTCCGCCAAGGAGCTGGTCGACGCCGTACTGTCGGTGAGCGAGCGTCTCCCGGTCGTGGTGCCGCTGCACCCGCGCGGCCGGACCCGTCTGGCGGAGGCCGGACTGGTGAACGGGGAGAAGCTCCTCATCGTCGACCCGCTGGGCTACGTGGAGTTCCTGTCCCTGGTGCGCGGCGCGACGCTGGTCGTCACCGACTCCGGCGGCGTGCAGGAGGAGACGACCATGCTGGGCGTCCCGTGCCTCACGGTGCGGCCCAACACCGAGCGGCCGATCACCATCACGCACGGCACCAACCGGCTCGTCACCCCCGCGCAGCTGGCCGCCGCCGCCGACCGGGCACTGGCGGACGGCGCGGCGACGCCGTCGGGCGAGCTGCCCCCGCTCTGGGACGGAAAGGCCGGTCCCCGGGTCGCCCGGGTGATCGAGAGCTGGCTGCGCGGCGGCAACCTCTCACCGGCCGGGCAATCCGTACCGCCCAAATCCCTTTAAAACGACTATTTCGGTACGGCTATGGTCGTACGCTGGCACGACCCCTGACAAAGGCGATTCCCCATGAGCGATGAGACCCCAGAAGAGCCGAAGTTCCAGCGTCTCGGGCCGATCAACTGGCTGCCCGAGGAGCGCAAGGTCGTCGAACGCCTTGAGGAGCGCGTCCAGGATCTGGAGCGGCGGCTCGCCATCGCCGAGGCGCGGGCCGACTACGCGCAGTGGAAGCTGGAGTCCACCAAGGTGCAGCGCCCCTACCGGGTGGCCGAGGCGCTGACGGCGGCCAAGGGTGCTCCTGGGGTCACCGCGCTGCCGGGAAGGCTGCGCTCGGCGATGCAGGCCCGCAAGGGGCCCAAGCCGCCCCGCCCGGTGGCCGAGGTGGTCGAGGAGCTCAAGAACCAGGGGCCCGTGGTCGACGTCCCGCAGGTCAAGTGGCCCGCCGGTCCTATCGTCCGCCCCGACATGAAGGTCGCGGTCATCCTGGACGACTTCTCCCGGATGGCGTTCAAATACGAGTGGGACCAGATCGAGTTCGGGCTCCGCGACTGGCCGCAGATCTTCGCCGAGCGCCGTCCCGAGATGCTGTTCGTGGAGTCGGCCTGGCACGGCAACCAGGGCCGCTGGCGCTACCAGATGACCGGCACGAAGGCTCCCAAGCCCGAGCTGCTCGCCCTGATCGACTGGTGCCGCGCCGAGGGGATCCCCACGGTCTTCTGGAACAAGGAGGACCCGCCGAACTTCGACTTCTTCATCGACACGGCCAAGCTGTTCGACTACGTCTTCACCTGCGACGGCGACATGGTCCCCCGCTACCGCGAGGTGCTGGGCCACGACCGGGTCGACGTCCTGCAGTTCGCCGCGCAGCCCCGGGTGCACAACCCCATCCAGGAGAAGCGCGGGCGCGTGAACGACGTCGTCTTCGCGGGCATGTACTTCCGGGACAAGCACCCCGAGCGCCGCGAGCAGATGGAAACCGTCATCGCCCCGATCCGCGAGCTCGGGCTGCACATCTTCGCCCGCAACGGCACCGTGGACCCGAAGTACGCCTGGCCGAAGGAGTACGTCCCGCACATCGTGGGCGAGCTCCCGTACGACCGGATGCTGGCCGCGTACAAGATGTACAAGGTCTTCCTC
Source organism: Streptosporangium sp. NPDC002524 (assembly GCF_040295985.1). Taxonomy (NCBI): domain Bacteria; kingdom Bacillati; phylum Actinomycetota; class Actinomycetes; order Streptosporangiales; family Streptosporangiaceae; genus Streptosporangium; species Streptosporangium sp. NPDC002524. Next base: position 63,690 of record NZ_JBEOWK010000030.1, read on the forward strand.
AACGTGAACTCGGTGCTCGACTCGCCGACCATGTGCGCGCGCCGCGTCTTCGAGCTGTCGGCCTGCTCGACGTCGGTGGTCTCCGGCTGGTCCCGGGCCATCGAGGAGACCTTCGGGTCGCTGATCCCGATCGCCCGCGACGAGCTGGAGTCGTACAACCAGGTCCTGCACCTGATCAACAGCCCCGAGCTGCGCGCCCGCCAGGGGCACCTGGCCATGCGCGAGGTCTTCGACAAGCACCTGTTCTCGCACCGGGTGGACCAGATCCTCGGGATCCTCGGCAAGCCGGTGCGGAAGCGGACCCGGTCGATCTCCGTGGTCCTGCCCACCAACCGCGCCTCCCAGATCGAGCACGCGATCTCCTCGGTCGCCCGGCAGATCCACCGGCCCGTCCAGCTCGTCATGGTCCTGCACGGCCTCGACATCGACCCCGTCGTCGTCGCCGACAAGGCCCGGATGGCCGGGATCACCGACGTGGTCGTCCTGCCCGCCGACGAGTCGCTGTCGCTGGGCGCCTGCCTCAACATGGGCATCGCCGCGGCCGAGGGCGAGCTGATCGCCAAGATGGACGACGACAACCTGTACGGCGAGCACTACCTGTCGGACCTGGCCCGCTCCTTCGACTACTCCGATGCCGAGCTGGTCGGCAAGGGCGCGCACTACGCCTACTTCGAGGGCAGCAACACCACCATGCTGCGCCTGCCCGGCCTGGAGCACCGCTACGCCTTCCTCGTCCAGGGCGGCACCTTCCTCGGCAAGGCCGACATGTTCCGCCACTACGGCTTCGAGGACATCACGCGCGGCGAGGACACCCGCCTGGTCCGCCGCCTCAAGGAAGACCGCGTCAAGATCTACTCCGCCGACCGCTTCAACTTCGTCTACTGGCGCAGCGGCGACAAGTCCATGCACACCTGGCAGGCCGACGACATCAAGCTCACCCGCAACGCCCAGTTCTCCTTCGCCGGGCATCCCGAGGCGCACGTCATGATCTGACGTCGGGGCGGTTCCCTTCGATGGGACGGTTCCCGAAGGTTTTCCTGAGACATGGACACGACGGCCAAGGACAGGCGTGTCAGGTGGGTTCGCGCTCCGGTGGGTGGGTGCTCCGGGCGGCCGTCGTTGGTGGCGGCTCCGGTGTGTCAGGCCTCCGGCCTGGCGGGCGCGCTGGTCGCGGATTTTTATAAGCCGCCCGGAACACCCACCCACCTCCGCACACGATCTGTCCGGCCGTACGCCCCGCAGACCGTAGCTGCTTTGCGACGGGCCACCCATCGGGCTCTTTGACGCTGAAGCAATCCGTACGGGGGCGTTCGACGGTTGAGCGCCGTAGCTGAAGCGCCAGCGCGGAAAGGAGCGCAGGGGCGCTCGCCGGGGCTCGCTCGCCGTACGAAGTTCATGCGGTCCTGAGTACGCCGTCGGTCGGCAGGTGGAACCAGACGGCGGTGCCCGCCTCGGTGTCGTGGTGGACACCCCACCTGGCTGCCATTGCTTCCACCAGGAGCAGGCCGCGTCCGCCGTCGCTGTCGAGTCCGGCCGCGCGGACGAACGGCAAGGTGGTCGCCGAGCCGTCGTCGATCACCTCGGCGTGCACCATGCCGGCGCCGATTCCCAGGCAGACCGTCACCGATCCTCCTGGTGTGTGCCCGGAGTCGGAGTGGACGACGGAGTTGGTCACGACCTCGCTGAGCAGCAGTACCACGTCGTCGAGGGCGGTGTCGGCGACTCTCCCGTTCAGGGGGTGCCGCGCCCAGGTGCGTACGGTCGCGACCGAGCAGGGGGTTCCCGCGAACTCGGCGTGGCCCAGCGGGTGCAGTACGGCCCAGCGCTCCGAGGCCGTCCGCTGCCGCTCGTACCGGCAGGCAGCCTGGTTGTACGCGTTCACGCGATCACCGGCTCGAACGGTGTGAAACCACCATCACGCATGGATTGGACCTCCATCCGATCGAGGACCTGTCCGGGCGTCGTGGACGGGTCCGCCTTTGAGATGCGCAGGAGGGGTTTGGTACGTGCCGCCGTACGGCCGCTGATCATGTCGGCCTGTCAGGGTGAACCAGCTCTTCTGAGGGAAATAGTCTTGGGACTATATTCAGCCCGCGTCGGTTCTCTGTCAATTATCCCAAGACAATTTCTGATGGAAGAAGAGTCGTGTGATGGCCGTGCACTCGCGTTACCTTGATCTCGCCGCCCAGATCCGGACCCGGATCGAGGCTGGCGAGTGGGAGCCCGGAGCCAAGCTCCCGCGTCTGGACGACTTCGCGTCGCACTACGGTGCGAACCGGGACACGATCGGCCGCGCGATCGGGGTGCTGGAATCTGAGGGCTTCGTCTGGGCGGTGCAGGGGCGCGGGATCATCGTCCGGCACGGCATGATGCGGCTGCGCAGACCGCGCGGGAACCTGGTGAAACGGAACGTCGCCACCGACGGTCCCGGCTACTCCTTCCCCTCGGCCTCCGCCCAGGAAGTCTGGAAGCACCACATTCCGCCGACCGCGTCCGTCGAGCCTCTGACCGACCCGCGAATCGCGAAACTGCTCGGCGTTCCGGCCGGTAGTCCGGTGATGCGCCGGTTCCGGGTCACCGGTCCCGAGTCGGAACCACCGTTCCAGATCAACATCTCGTGGATCCATCCGCGTGGTGTCACCGGCGCGCCCGAGGTCGACGCCCAGGCTTCCGGTCCGGGTGACTGGCTGTACCGGCTGGAGAGGGCCGGTCACTGGCCCATCAGCTGGATGGAGATCCACAGAGCACGGATGCCCACCAAGGACGAGGCCGGTCTACTGGAGATCCCCACCAGCCTTCCCGTACTGGAAATCGTGCGCGTGGGCACCTCGGGAGGCGATGGCCGACCCATCGAGGTGACCGAGTACGTCGTGGCCAGTGACCGCGTCGAAACCGTGCACGTTCTCCATCGCGACGAATCCACGAAAGCCCCGTGGCCCGACGGCACAGAGACGGGTGAGTGAGCGAATGCCCTTCATCGTTGAAGCCGCTGCCCGCACTCACATCGGACTCGTGCGCCGGCGTAACGAGGACGCCGTCTTCTCGGGGCGTTCCCTGTTCGCCGTCGCCGACGGTCTCGGCGGTCACACCTCAGGCGACGTCGCCAGCACCACCGTGATCGAAGCCCTGCGACCCCACGACCGCCAGGTCGACCCGGCGGATCTGCCCACTGTTCTGGGGCGAGCGGTCTATGCGGCCAACCAGGCCCTGCACCGCAGGATCGAAACCGAACCCGAACGGGCGGGCATGGGCACCACGCTGGTGGCGATGCTGTGGTCAGGGACGACAGCGGTCCTGGCGAACGTGGGCGACTCCCGCGCCTACCTGCTGCGAGACACCGGACGGGCATCAGCGATCATCCAGATCACCGAGGACCACACCTACGGGAACCTGGTGGCCGACGCCGGCGACGTGCCGAACCTGGCCGGGCGCATCTCCCGCTTCCTCGACGGCCGCGCCGACGGCCGCTCCCCCGACCTCACCGTCCGGGCACTCCGCGCCGGGGACCGGTTCCTGCTGTGCTCGGACGGGCTGAGCTCGGCCGTTCCCGGTGAGCTCATCCGAGACACCCTGCGCTCGTCGAACGATCCGGAGAAAGCGGCCGATCGCCTCGTCACGCTGGCCATCGACCACGGCGGCCCCGACAACATCACAGTGATCGTCATCGACGTGCGGAACGCTTAGATGCTCTCGCCGTACGTACCAAGGATCAAGGAGAGCGAACCGTGAAGCGGTACATCCTCACGGGCACACCCGGTGCTGGGAAGACGTCGATTCTCCGGGTTCTGGAAACCCACGGGTACGGCGTCGTCGACGAGGCGGCGACCGCGGTCATCGCGTTGGAGCAGGCGCGGGGAGAGGCAGAGCCGTGGTCCCGGCCGTCCTTCATCGACGACATCGTCGCCCTGCAGCGACAGCGGCAGACGCGGACGTTCACCACCGCCACGCACATCCAGGTCTACGACCGCTCGCCGATCTGCACCCATGCGCTCAGCACCTATCTGGAACACCCGATCCCCACGTCGCTGTCCGCCGAGATCGACCGGATCACGCGCGAGCGGATTTACCAGCGCCAGGTGTTCTTCGTTCGCAACCTCGGGTTCTGCGAGCCCACCGCCGCCCGGCGGATAGGTTTCGAGGACTCGCTGGAGTTCGAGCGCGTGCACGAGGAGAGCTATCGCGCGTTCGGCTACGAGCTCGTCGACATCCCGGCCGGGAGCCTGACCGACCGGGTGGCCATGGTCAGGGAGTCGATCTCGCGACTCACCGCCTGAAACCCGCGCGCCCTTCCCCTCTCAGCTCAAGGAGGCCAACCAGCCGGTCAGAATCTCATTGACCTCGTGAGCGCGTTCCTGCTGGATCCAGTGGCCGCAACCGTCCAGGAGGTGGGAGGAGGCGAGTCCGGGCAGGGTGACGGGGTAGGCGTCGATCGCTTCGGTCAGCCAGGTGGTGGAGGCGTCCAGGGCGCCGCCGATGAATACCGAAGGCGCCAGAATGGGGGCCGCGTCCCAGGGAGCCAGATCCTCCCAGTCCCGGTCCATGTTCCGGTAGCGGTTGAGTGCCGTGCTCATGCCGGTGCGTTCGAACTCTCCGGCGTAGGCGTCCAGGTCGTCCTGGGTGAGCCAGAACGGCAGCGGGCCGGTGGGGAACCGCTCGCGGAGCGTGCCGCCACGGGTGGCGAAATGGGGGTCGGGCATCCCGGGGGCGGGCATGGTGTCGCCGGAGAGTGCGGCGTAGAACCCGGCCAGCCAGCCTCGGACGTCCGGTTCGATCTCGGCCTCGGCCCGGCCGGGCTTCTGGAAGTAGCTGACATAGAACTCCTCCTCGCCGCCCATCCGGGCGAAGACCTCGCTGGGCCGGGGCCCGCCCCGAGGCGCGTAGGGAACGCTCAGCAACCCGACCGCGGTGAACACCTCCGGCCGGACCAGGGCGCTGTTGGCGGCGATGCTCGAACCCCAGTCGTGACCGATGATGATCGCGGTTTCCGCGCCGAGGGCGTGCACCACCGCGACGTTGTCCTCGACCAACTCCAGCATCCGGTAGGCCGCCACCCCGTGGGGCTTGGACGAACGGCCGTATCCGCGCACGTCCACCGCCACCGCCCGGTATCCGGCCTCGGCCAGTGCCGCCAACTGGTGACGCCAGGAGTACCAGGACTCCGGAAACCCGTGCACCAGCAGCACCAGCGACCCAGTGCCCTGCTCCACCAGATGGGTCCGGCCCGCCGGGGAGGGAACCAGGCGGTGTGTTCCTCCAGGCTTGACTGCTCGCGACATGAATCCCCTTAGTCGAGGCGCTCCTCCAGCGCATCTCCTAATCGTGGGGTGGTGTCCTGAAGATCCGCGAATCCTGTTGCCACTTCGGCAAAAATCCTCGGCTCGTGAGGTGATCTCCGCCGAAGCGCTCCGTGGTGAGCTCCCGCTTGTCTTCTTAACAAGTTCCATACATGTAATAATCTAAAGTACTAGGACAGTAGATAAATGGAGGAACCGGTGATCGAGTTCCATCTGGATGCGAAGTCCGGCGTCTCGCCGTACATGCAGCTGGTCCAGCAGGTGCGGCACGCGCTGCGGCTCGGCCTCCTGCGCGAGGGCGACCAGCTGCCGACCGTCAAGGAGGCCGTGGCGCAGTTGGCGATCAACCCCAACACCGTCCTCAAGGCCTACCGGGAGCTCGAACACGAGGGCCTGGTCGCCGCCAGGCCGGGGGTGGGGACGTTCGTGACGGCGACCCTCACCAACACCTCGCTGGCCGCGCACGGCCCGCTGCGGCTGGAGCTGCAGCGCTGGCTGGCCAAGGCCCGCCGGGCCGGTCTCGACGACGAGAGCATCGAGGCCCTCTTCACGACCACCTTTCGGACCACCGCTCAGGAGGAAATAGCGTGACCACCGTCTTACAGGCCCAGGCGCTGGGCAAGCGGTACGGCAGGCGCTGGGCGCTGCGCGAGTGCACCGTCGACATCCCGGCGGGCCACGTCGTGGGGCTGGTGGGCCCCAACGGGGCCGGTAAGACCACGTTGCTGAAGCTGGCCGGTGGCCAGCTGGAGCCGACGGCGGGCGACATCACCGTGCTGGGCGGGCGGCCCGGGGGCACGCCCGCCCAGCTGGCCAGGGTCGGGTTCGTCGCCCAGGACACCCCCGTCTACGCGGGACTGACCGTCGCCGAACACCTGCGGCTGGGCGCTCGCCTCAACCCCCGCTGGGACGCCGCGATGGCACGGGAGCGTATCGCGCGGCTCGGCCTCGTCCCTGCCCAGCGGGCGGGCAAGCTGTCGGGCGGCCAGCGCGCCCAGCTCGCCCTCACCCTCGGCCTGGCCAAACGCCCCGAGCTGCTCATCCTGGACGAACCGGTCGCCTCGCTGGACCCACTGGCCCGCCGCGAGTTTCTGCAGGGGCTGATGGAGGCCACCGTCGAGCACGAGTTCAGCGTCGTGCTCTCCTCCCATCTGGTCTCCGACCTGGAACGGACCTGTGACTACCTGGTCGTGCTGGTCGACTCCCGCGTCCAGATCGCCGGGGAGGTCGACAAGCTGTTGGACACCCACCACCGGCTCACCGGCCCGCGCCGCGATCCCGACCGCCTGCCCGCCGACCAGCACGTGGTCTTCGCGCGCCACACCGAGCGGCAGAGCACGTACGTGGTCCGCACCGACGCCCCGATCCTCGACCCCGCCTGGACGGTCACCCGGCTCGGCTTGGAGGACCTCGTCCTGGCCTACATGGAGAAGCACACCGCCGAGAACCGGCGAGCCGTTCTGGAGGCGCAACGATGATCTGGCTGACCTGGCGCCAGTTCCGCGGCTCGGCCACGATGACGGCCGCCCTGCTCGTCGCACTCGTCGCCACCCTGGCCCTGACCGGCCCTGACCTGGCCTCCCGTTACTCCACCGGAATCGCCGCCTGTACGCGGGACGGCACCTGCGACCGCTTCTTCGACCGCTTCTTCGACGAGTACCAGCTGCCCTTCATAGCCGCCAGCCTCCTCGTGCTGCTCCTGCCCGCCCTCGTCGGGCTCTTCTGGGGGGCACCGCTGATCACCCGCGAACTGGAGGCGGGCACGCACCTGCTGGTGTGGAACCAGAGCGTCACCCGCGGCCGCTGGCTGGCGGTCAAACTCGGGCTCACCGGCCTGGTCGCCGTCACCGCCGCCTGCCTGTGCGGCCTCGCGGTGACCTGGTGGTCCGCCCCACTGGACAAGTCGGCCAACACGGATATGGCCCTGATGGCCCCCCTGGTGTTCGGCGCGCGCGGCATCGCCCCGATGGGGTACGCGGCCTTCGCCTTCGTCCTCGGCGTGACCGTCGGCATGCTGGTGCGTCGCACGCTGCCCGCCATGGCCCTCACCCTGGCCGTCTTCGCCGCGATCCAGATCGCCATGCCGCTGCTCGTCCGGCCCCACCTGATGCCCCCGGTCGTCGGGACCTTCGAGCTCGGCCGGGCGAACGTGGACAGCATCAGCGTGAACCGGGACGAAAACCAGTTCGTGCACGTCACGTTGGAGTCCGCTATTCCCGGTCAGGCCGGCGCCTGGGTCCTGTCCAGCGACTTCATCGATCCGTCCGGGCGCACGCTCCCCGGCAGCGGCGAGGCGGGCGTCGCCGTCAGGACCTCCACCACGTCGGGACCGTGCGCACCGCCGGGGATGGGAGCGGGACAGGGCATGGACGGGTGCCTGGTCGAGGTCAACCGGCTGGGTTACCGGCAGCAGGCGACCTACCAGCCCCTGGAACGCTTCTGGCCCTTCCAGTGGATCGAGACCGGCATCTACGCCCTGTTCACTGTCGGCCTCACCTGGTTCTGCTTCTGGTGGGTCCGAAGGCGCCTGTCATGACCACCACCAAGACCCCGAAGACGTTAGTCACAACCGCCGCCAAGACCCCGAAGGCATTGGTCACGACCGCCGCCAAGACTCCGCGGCTGCCTGCCGTGACCACCGCCGCCAAGACCACCACCGTCAAGACCGCCGTCGTCAAGGCTGCCGTCGTCAAGGCTGCCGTCGCCGGGCTCGCCCTTCTCCTGGCGGCGGCCTGCACCGCACCGACACCGCCACGCGCCCAGGCGAGTGCGGCCGGGGCAACAGTGTGCGCCCGCCCCCAAGGACCACCCGAAGCCGAGACGGCTACCACGATCGACGTCATCGAACAGGCCTACTTCTGCATCCTCGGCACCTACTACAGCGGAGCCACCCTGGACGCCCGCGCCCTACTACACGCCGGATTCGTCGCCCTGACCCAAGAGCTCAATCGTGAAGGTCGCGACGTGCCCGAGGCGACCATGCCCGCGCTGACCGGCGACCGCAAAACCGACTGGGCCGCCTTCGAGGCCGTCTACCGAAAGGTCACCGACCAGGTCCCCGACCTGCGCGACCGGTTGGCCGACGTCACCCTTGAAGCCATCGTGGCCGCCCTCGACGACAACCACGCCCGCTGGGCGCACGACCTCAAGCGCCACCCCGACTCCTACGACGACGACGGCTACGGCCTGGGCCTTGCCGCGAACATCACCGGCCCCCAAGCCCACACCAACCCCGGCACCGCCCTTGCCCCGCTGTTCGTCACCACCGTCCACGGCGGCGCCGCGAAAACCGCCGGACTGCGCCCCGGCGACATCATCGAAGCAGTCAACGACTCGGCGCCCTTCATCGACGGGAAGGCCACCCCCGCGATCGCCGCCCTCTACCCGCAGTACCCGGAAGCGCGGCCGGTGCGGCTGCGGCTGCTGCGCCAGAGCACCGGCCACCGCTGGAACGCCACCCTTAAGCCCGGCCTGTTCCAACGCGACCTGGCCAGTCTGCAGGTGGTGCGGTCGAAGCTGGTGGATGACGACGTGGCCTATGTGCGGATGAGCGGGTTCGCCCCCGACTCCGCCAACCGGGTGTTCAAGGCCGTCTCCCGGCTGCGCACCGGCCGGATGCTGTCCGGGGTCGTGCTGGACCTGCGCGGCAACGGCGGCGGCAGCCCCACCGAAGCGATCCGGCTCCTGAGCGCGTTCGCCCACGGCAAGAACACCGCCTACCAGTGCACCGCCGACGCCCGATGCGAGGCCTCACCCACCGACGACACCGTCGAATTGCTCGGCCTGCCACTGGTCGTGCTCATCGACCGCGGCTGCGCCTCAGCGTGTGAGCACTTCAGCTCCGCGATCAAGGACCTGCACGCCGGCACCCTGGTGGGCACCAGGACCGCCGGGCTCATCTCCGGCCCGGCCCAGCCCTACCTCCTCACCAACAACACCCTCCTGAGCTTCCCCGACCGGCACCACCTGGGGCCCGACCGCGAGGTGATCGACCGCATCGGCGTACCACCCCATCACCACGTGCCCCTGACCCCCAAGGACGCGGCCACCGGATACGACCCCGCCCTGACCAAGGCCCTGACCCTGCTGCACAAATGAACGGACCTCCCCCATGAGACAGCTCCTGGCGGTCGCTGCGGGACTGGTCGTCCTGGCCGCGTCCGCCTGCTCCGCTCCCGCACCGCCCCGGGCCGATGCCGGCCCGCCGGTGACACCGACCGGTCCCATCACCCTGCCAACCCCCACCGGCCCCCACCCGGTCGGCACCACCGTTCTGTATTTGACCGACACCTCCCGGCCCGATCCCTGGGACCTCGATGTCGACGTCAGAGAGCTCAAGGTCACCCTGTGGTATCCGACCAGGCAGCGCGACGGGCAGCGGGCGCCGTACATGACGGCGAAGGAGTCGGAGCTCACGCTGAAGAGTTCCAGGATCGTCGGCGTGCCGTACGACACGCTGAGCAGGACACGAACCAACGCCGTCAAGGACGCCGCTCCCTCCGGGCGCAAGCTTCCGCTGGTGGTGCTCTCTCCCGGGTTCACCAAGCCGATGAGCACGCTCACGTCTCTGGCCGAGGATCTGGCCAGCCGAGGGTATGTCGTGGCCGGGATCGACCACACCTACGAGAGCTACGCCACTACCCTGTCCGACGGCCGGGTCGCCGAGTGTCTCGCGTGTGAGGGCGACACCGACCCGGGCTTCGGCCCGAGAGTGGTCCAGGGCCGGGCGGCCGACGTCTCCTTCGTCCTCGACGAGCTGCCGTCGAAGTGGGACGGCTCCGGCCTGATCGACCGCTCCCGGATCGCGATGGCGGGACAGTCGATCGGCGGGGCCGCCGCGCTGGCGACCATGGTGAAGGACCCCCGCGTACGTGCCGGGATCGACATGGACGGCACCACCTACGCCCGCATCCCCAGAAGCGGGTTCGCCAAGCCGTTCATGTTCGTCGGTTCGCCGGAGCACGTCCCCGGGGGCCGTGACACCTCGTGGGACCGCGACTGGAAGCTGCTGACCGGGTGGAAACGCTGGCTCGTGCTGACGGGCGCCGAACACCAGTCCTCCACCGACCTGCCGCTGCTGGCGGGCCCCCTCGGCATCAGGCCCGCCCCCGGTGTCCTGTCCGGGGCCCGTGGCTCCGAGCTCACCCGCACCTACGTGGCGGCCTTCCTCGACCGGCACCTGAAGTCGCGGCCACAGCCCCTCCTGGAAGGGCCGTCGCCACGCTATTCCGAGGTCACGTTCTGCCCCGCGACGTGCGGCACCCCCTGAAGCCATCTCGGGAACGTACGACATGATCTGGTCTCACATGGGTGGCCCGGTCGTCGGCGTTCCTGGGCCTCTGGAAGGTGATGGCAGACTTCGTCCATGAATCCGGAGAGCGTCACGGCGGCGGTGGCGGGCACGTGGCAGCTCGGTGATCTGGTCGTCAACCGGATCGGGTTCGGCGCGATGCGGCTGACGGCGAACGCCGACGGCACGCCGAGCGACCGTGACCGGGCGATCGGCGTGCTGCGTCGCGCGGTCGAGCTCGGGGTGAACCACATCGACACCGCCGCGTTCTACTTCTCGCCGCTGCGTTCCGCCAACGAGCTGATCAACCGGGCGCTGGCCCCGTACCCGGATGACCTGGTCATCACCACGAAGGTCGGGCCGGGCAAGGATCCGTCGGGGGCGTGGCTCCCCCTGGCCAGGCCGGAGCAGTTGCGCGGCCAGGTCGAGGAGAACCTCCGCCAGCTCGGCCGCGACCACCTCGACGTGGTGAACCTGCGCGTCCACGGACCCGACTCGATCGCCGAGCGCTTCGGCGCGCTGGCCGAGCTGCGCGACGCCGGGCTCATCCGCCACCTGGGCATTTCCAACGTCAGGCCCAAGCACCTCGCCGAGGCCCTGGCGATCGCCCCGGTGGTCTGCGTGCAGAACAGGTACGGCCTCGGCGCGAGCCCGGAGCGCCACGAGTTCCTGCGCGCCTGCGGGGAGCAGGGCATCGCGTTCGTGCCGTTCTTCGCGATCGCCGGGGACGGGCGCGAGGCGGGCGCGGGCGGCACCGAGAACGACGAGGTCCTCGCCGTGGCACGCGCCCACGGGGCGACGGCCGCGCAGGTCCGGCTGGCGTGGACGCTGGGGCGCGGGCCGCACGTGCTGGCCATCCCGGGCACCGGCAATCCGGATCACCTGGTCGCCAACGTGGCGGCCGGGGCGCTGCGGCTCTCTGAGGAGGAGGTCGCCCGCCTCGAAAGGGCGGTTCCGGTCACTTTCTGACTCTCCGGGCTTCCGGGGCTCCGGGGTTTCCCGGGCCTCCCGGGCCTCCGAGATCTCCGAGGTCTTCGGGGCTCCGGGACTGGAGGTCTAGCCGACCGGGCGGTAGACGCACACGTTCACGCCCGCGTCGCTGGTGACCGTGGAGACCAGTTCGAACGTGCGCAGGGCACCGTCGGCGGGGAAGATCGATTTGCCGCCGCCGAGGATCACCGGCATGACGATGAGCCGGAGCTCGTCGGCCAGCCCCTCGCTCAGGAGGGTGCGCGCGAGGGTGGGGCTTCCCATGAGCACCAGGTCGCCGCCCTCGGTCTCGCGCAGCTTCCGAAGGTGGGCGACGGCCTCGTCACCGGGGATGCGGGTGGTGTTGTTCCAGGTCAGCTCGTCGTCGCCCAGCGTCTGGGACACGACGTACTTCGGGATGGCGTTCATCCGGTCGGCGAAGGGGTCATCGGTCCTCCCGGGCCACGCCGCGGCCATGGTCTGCCACGTACGGCGCCCGAACAGCAGCGCCTCGGCCCCGCTCATCGCGTCGTCGAAGGCGCCGCCGGTCACCTCCGGGTCGAAGAACGGGTGCGACCAGCCGCCGTGGGCGAAGCCGCCGTCGGTGTCCTCCTCGGGGCCGCCCGGCGCCTGCACGACGCCGTCCAGGCTCATGAACTCGATGATCACGATACGCATGGGATTACTCCTTCGGGGGTGTGTCGCTGAGGGATGTCACTTGAGGGATGTCGCTGAGTTGTGGCACTGCCGGCGCGGACGGGCCGGCCGGGAGTGGCGCCACCGCTGTGGACGAACCGGTTGAGAGTGGCGCCACCGCTGTGGACGAACCGGCCGAGAGTGGCGCCATCGCTGTGGACGAACCGGCCGAGATGGCCGGTCAGGCGAAGTTCTCGGCCGTCCAGGTGTCCCACGCGGCCTGCTCGTCGCGGCCCGCGAAGTTCTGGTGGCCGAGGACGAGGGCGTCGCCGCGGGCGGTGCCGGAGTGGATGAACCGGTACAGGCCCTCGTCCGTCCGTACACCCAGGTTGACGGGGAGGTTCGCGTAGTAGACGACCCCGGCGGAACCGTCGGGGAGCCGGACGGGGTCGCCCTCGCGGATGTCCGGTGTGACGCCCAGCGAGTCCGTGACGATCTTCCAGATGGTGTCCGGGCCGCCCGCTCCGGGCCGGAAGGCCGTGGTGACCGACGGGGTGCGGCCGGCGAAGTGGGCGAGGTACTGCCTGAGGGTCTCCAGGTAGATGGGCCAGCCGGCCTTCATCGCCTCGAACTCGGTTTCCCAGTCGTCGCCGAGCATGCCGTTCTGCACGAGCCGCAGCACGGTCGTGCCGCCGTCGCGTCCCTCGACGAGATACTCCATCGCCATGAACCGGCCGTCGGGAGCCTCCGCGCCACGGGTCGCGAGGCGGGTGCCGGGCTCGTAGGCGGTGATCGTGGCCTGCTGGGTGTGGCCCATCATCGTCAGGTGGGCGGAGCCGCCGGCGGACGCGCCGAGCTCGGTGCGTCCCATGAACCAGGAGTCGACGCCCGGTCCGGTCGCGATCGCGTCCCAGACCTGCTCGGGGGTGGCGGCGAGCTCGATCTCCTGGACCAGCTCGAACGGGTGCGTCATCGGATTTCCTTCACACTCGGGTGGACGGCGACGACGATTCGGTGGTCGCGGCCCTTCTCGGCGGACTCGTCGTGGTACTTGGACACCAAAGCGGTGACGGCTCCGGCGAGCTCCTGGGCGAACGCGGCCCGGTCGGCGGCCGAGGCGAAGCGCACCTCGCCGTCGATCGCGAAGGTCGCGACGCGCTTGCGCGCCTTGGTGGCGCCGGTGATGAGCGCCCCGACGTCGCGGACCAGCCGGGCCGCGACGGCCAGCAGCCAGCTCGCCGACAGCTGGTCGGGGGAACGGGCCGGGTCGGGCGCGACCGACGCCAGCGCGGTCGGGGAGATCACGTAGGAGGCGGCGGTAGCGCGCATGATGCGCTCGTTGACGTTGCCCTTGCGCCGCTCCTCGATCATCTCGACGAGCCCGTGCGCCTCGAGCGCCTTCAGATGGTAGTTGACCTTCTGCCGAGGCAGGCCGACCTTGGCGGCCAGCATGGTCGCGGAGCCGGGCTCGCTCAGCTCGGCCAGTAACCGGGCCCGGATGGGGTCCAGCGAGGCCTCGGCTGCGGCCGGGTCCTCGATCACGGCGATGTCCTGCATGACCACAGACTACGACCGACAAATTATATTGTCAAGGAAGTCTTATTTTCCGGTACGCCACTCCCGCTTGGATCGGGTCTTGGCAGTTCCGGGCAGGTGTGGGCGGGTCCGGGTGACTCGGTGCCGGTCCCGCTCCGGCGCTTCACCGGTGGGCTCGCGTCGCCTCCCGGACACGGGCCATGGCCGGCCGTTGCCCGGGATCGCGCGGACGCTACGAGTGCCTGGGGACGATGTACTGAATTTTCAGGAACCGGTGGGTTCGGGCGGACAGTACATGTGTGTGGAAACGACTATGCGTGCCCGGGTACGCGCCGGGGATCCGGACGCCTTCGGCGGGCTGTTCGACGACCACGCGCGCTCGGTCTACAACCACGCCTTCCGGCTGACCGGCGACTGGTCGGCCGCCGAGGACGTGGTGTCCCTGACCTTCCTCGAAGCGTGGCGGCTGCGGGGCGGGATCGACGCGGACGGCGGCTCGCTGCGGCCCTGGCTGCTGGGGATCGCGACCAACGTGGCCCGCAACGTCAGGCGTGCCTCCCGGCGGCACGCGGACGCGCTGGCCAGGCTGCCTCCGGGTGAGGCGATGCCGGACATCGCCGAGGAGGTCGCGGCCCGCGTCGACGACGACGAGCTGCTGACCTCGGTACGGGTGGCCCTGGGCGCGCTGCGCAGGTCCGAGCGGGAGGTGCTCGCGCTGTGCGTGTGGGCCGGGCTCGGGTACGCCGAGGCGGCGGAGGCTCTCGGCGTACCGGTGGGCACGGTCCGTTCCCGGCTCTCGCGGGCGCGGAAGAGGTTGCGGAGGCTCGCCGCGAGCGTGAGCGCGGGGGCGGACGCGAGCGTGAGCGCGGGGGCGGACGCGAGCGTGAGCGCGGGGGCGGACGCGAGCGTGAGCGCGGGGGCGGACGTGGACGTGGGTGCGGGTGCGAGTACGGGAGAAAACCGGGAACCGCGAGCGCGGTCCAGACAGGTAGAAGGTGACCGCGAGAACGCGGTCCGGTTCGTTCGGGAGAAGACCCTGTGAATGCCGCAAAGCCCCGGCCCGATCGCGATCAGATCGAGGAGCCGGCCCGGTCGCTGCCGGTCCCGGTGGAGCGGGACCTTCCGGAGGAGCGTCGCCGACTGCTCAAGGAGTTCGTGATGCAGGAGATCCACCAAGACATCTCGCGGGGAAAGCCCGCACGCCGCCCGCTGCGGCGTCCCTCCTCCCTCGTCGCCGCCCTGGGCGCCGTGGCGGCGCTGGCGGTGGCCGTACCGGTCTTCGTCGGCGCGGGGACCCCCGCCTACGCCGTGGACCAGAACCCCGACGGCACGATCTCCATCAAGATCAACGAGGTCAGGGAGCCCAAGAGGCTGGAGGCCGACCTGAACGCCCTTGGCTTCAGGGCGGTCGTGGACTACGTACCACAGGGAAAGCAGTGCGAGGATCCGCGCGGCGACTTCCTGCCGCGTGAGAGGTCCTACGGACGCGCCGCCGACGACGCGCTGGTCCTCATCGACAGGGAAACGCCCTCCGAAGGAGGGTTCGTCTTCAACCCCGGCGCCCTCGACGAGGGACAGACGGCGGTACTGGAGTTCACCATCGGCGAGCCCACCGTGGGCATATGGGCCCGGATCTCGAACGGGCCGGTGAAGCCGTGCGTCCTGGTCGACAGTGCCGAGCACCCGTTGGGTCCCTCAAGAGCGCCAGGTTCGTCGGGCGGATGAGCCACCCGGGTCCGCCGACCTCGGCGAGCCGGTGAACCTGGCCGTCCGGCCCGGTCACGGCCCTCTGCGACACGTCACCCACCGGAAGCCAGGGCGAGGCCGCGCGTCCGTGTTACGGGAAAACGGGGGCCGCGCGTCCGTGCCGCCGGAGAACGACGACGGCCCCGTCCCGGATCTCTCCAGGACGGGGCCGTCGCAGGTGCCCGGGGTGGTGGTCTCCGGATTTCCTCGGGTTGCCCCTGCGGAAACCGGCCGCCCCGGGTCACGGGCTAGCGGACGCCTCGCCTGCCGTAAAGGCTCACCGCCAGGATGACGCCGACTGCGGCCAGGGCGATCTGGATGATCAGCTCGATCCAGTCGATACCGGATGTGGCGGAGACCCCCAGGGCTCCGGCGATCGCGGTGCCGATGAGTGCCGCGACGATACCGATCACGATGGTCAGCCAGATCGGGATGCCCTGCTTGCCGGGCACGACGAGCCGACCCAGGGCACCAATGATGGCGCCGATAACGATGGCGGTAATGATGCCGGTGACTGTCATGTTCCACGCTCCCTGTCTGCTCAGCTGCCAGGCGTATGCCCTGGGAAAAAGGAACAACACATAACGGGGTGCCCTGAATTAGTGGCCGCCGGTCACGAGTCCGTCGCGTGGGGGTCTCAGGCTGGTCCTGGCCCGTTACCGTCCGCGGAGGAAATCGGGCTTCACCTGCCCCGGGAGTCCCATGGCCCCCATCCGCCCCCTGATCCGCCTTTCGAGGGAAGTGGCTAGAAAGATCGGAAAAATGGGCCGAAGTTAGGGGGTGGCGGGGTGGGGACGGCGGGTTTTCAGGGGGTGTGACCCCGCCGGTTCAGCCTGCCCTGCCGGTGCCACCTCTCCTGTCGGTTCCGTTGGTCTCACCGGTCTCACTGGTCTCACCGATCTCGTTGGTTCTGCCGGGAGTGGCCATGCCGTCGGTGCTCGTGCCGTCGGTGCTCGTGCCGTCGGTGGAGGTGCGGGAGGCCGAGGTATCGGGGGTGGCTCTGACTTGAACGGAAGTGTCCGGGGTGGTCGCGGGGGTGGCGGTGTTCAGGAGGGACCGGGCGAGGCCGAGGCCGGCGCCGCCGAGGGTGAGGGCCTTGGCGAGCATCTCCTCGACGCCCTGGGCGCCGTTGAGGACGACCATGTGGTCGACGTTGCCGAAGGCCTTCGCGCCCGCCTCGACGATCTGGGGCCACTTCTCGGCGAGCTGCTGGGCGATGACCGCCTCCTGGTTCTCGGCGAGGGCGTCGGCGCGGGCGCGGATCGCGTCGGCTGCGGCCAGGCCCTTCGCCCTGGCGGCGTCGGCCTCCGCGAGCCCCTGCGCCTTGGAGGCGTCGGCGGCGGCCAGGCCGCGGGCCCTGGCGGACTCCGCCTCGCCGAAGCCGGTGACCTTCGTCGCCTCGGCGGTGGCGATGCCGCGCAGCCGTACGGACTCCGCCTCGGCCGCGGCGGCCTGCTTGACCTGTGACGCCTGCGCGGCGGCGCGGAGCTCGGTCTCGCGCGCCTCGGCCTCAGCCTGGGCGATGCGGGCGTCGCGCTCGGCCCGGGAGACCGTCACGGTCTCGTACGCCCTGGCGTCCGCGGGTTTGCGGATCTGGGCCTGGAGCCGCTGCTCGGCCAGCGCGGCCTCCAGCTCGGCCGCGCGGGTCTCCTGGACGACGACCTCCTGCCGGGCGGACGCCTCGGAGAGCGGCCCCGCCTGGCGGGACCTGGCCTGGGCCTCGTCGATCTCGGCCTGGTAGACGGCCTGCTTGATCTGCGAGTCGCGCCACGCCGCGGCCTTGTTGGCGGCGGCGATCTGCTCGGCCTGGGTGGCCTCCTGGTCGCGCTGGGCCTCGGCGATGCGGGCCGCGGCGGCGATACTGGCGGCGTGCGGCTTGCCGAGGTTGGTGATGTAGCCCGTCCCGTCCTCGATCTCCTGGATCTGCAGGGAGTCGACGATCAGACCGAGCCTGATCATCTCGTCGGCGGCCGAGGCACGGGTCTCGCCGGTCAGCCGCTCGCGGTTGAGGATGAGGTCCTCGACGGTGAGGTTGCCGATGATCGAGCGCAGGTGACCGGTGAACAGTTCGTGGATGGCGCCGTTCATCGAGTCCTGCTGGTCCAGGAAGCGCCGCGCGGCGTTCGCGATCGAGTGCAGGTCGTCGCCGACCTTGTAGATCACGACACCTCGTACGACCACCGGGATGCCCTGCTGGGTGACGCAGGAGACCTGGAGGTTGGCGGCGCGGCTGTCCAGGCGCAGGCGGCGCGCGGTCTGGAAACCGGGGAGCACCGAGGTGCCCTTGCCGGTGACGATCCTGAACCCGAGGCTGTCGGCGTCCGTGGAGTTACCCCGGGCGCCGAGACCGGAGATGATCAGCGCCTCGTTGGGCTCCGCCACCCGCCAGACGGTCTTGAACAGCAGGATCATCACGAGAAGGGCGACAAGGGCCACGCCCCCTATGACGAAGTACTCCGTGGGCATCTCGGCCTCCGCGATGTGGGGGAGAAGAGTGGGAGATCGGGTTCGAGGGAGGAGTCCCGGGAGAAAGGGGTGTCGAGGGTGGGGTGAACGAGGTCAGGGGAGGGCGCGGGCGACGTAGACCGTGCGCGGCGGGAAGAACTCGACGATCACCACGATCGAGGCAGGGGCGATCTCCTCGTCCGGGACCGTCGGGTGGGCGTAGAACGCCTCGACGCCCCCGCGGACCGCCACCATCACCTCCCCGACCAGGCCTGGGCCGATCCTCCCGGTGACTCTTCCCTGCTTACCGATCACGCGATACTCCCCGCGGCATCCGTCAAAGAGGAAAAGCGAACGCGGACGCCGCCCCCGGTATGCCGCGTCCCACCGTCCGGCGACACGGAGGCGCCGGATCCATCACTAATCCCCTCACTTCACTTTATACGGGTATCGGGTTGAATGACCATAACGTTCTGGGTTATCCGGTAATCCCTATGACGCGCCTCCCCTGCTCCGGGGGGAGTGACATCGGAAGGGCACTGAGCAGCGGAAATGGGATGAGGGCGACGCGAGGATGACATGGGACGCGTACCGGGCCGCTCGCGACATGGCTGGTTTTCCCCGGATCGGATAAGCCCAGGAGACACCGAAGCCGCATCACCCCCTCTCCCCCTTTAATTCCCAGCCACCATGGCATGCCTCTCATATGGGAGATGTCACGACAGCGCGTTAATGGCACGGGTAAAAACTTCCCGAAAACGCAGCGCGGCAGCCCCGCCGATCCATTCACATCGTGATGATCGCCCCATGACCGATCCTCACGAGATCAATCCCCGTAAGGCCCTGGAACTCGGCATGGACCGGCCCATCTCCCGTCGAGACTTCTTCGATGGGGTGATCGCGGCCACCGGGATCGCGGCGGCCTGCTCGCTGCCCGGGATGGGCGAGTGGGGCGGTTCCCCTCCCGCGCCCCCGGAGAATCTGGAGCTTTCGCCGGACACGTCCTATCCGCCGTCCCTCACGGGGCTGCGCGGCGACACCGCGGAGGCGCTGAGCGTGCCCCACGCCCTCCGCGACCGGCGCTTCTGGCCGTACGCGGGCACGCCGGAACCCACCGGCGAGCACTACGACCTGGTCGTGGTCGGCGCGGGGATCAGCGGCCTCAGCGCGGCCCACCGGTGGCTGGAGCGCGACCCCTCCGCGCGGATCCTGATCCTCGACAACCACGACGACATCGGCGGGCACGCCCTGCGCAACGAGTTCCGTCCGGCGGCGCGGAAGGGGCCGCTGGTCGCGTACGGCGGCTCGCGGTCGATGGAGCGCCCGTCGGCGTGGACCCCCGAGGGCAGGGACCTGCTCGCCAAGCTGGGCATCCACCCCGAGAGCGTCGGAGAGCCCACCGGCCGGGGACTGTACGCGAGCCTGGGGATGCACGACAGCGTCTTCTGCGACCGGGAGGCCTTCCCCGCCGGGAACGCGGAGAAGCTCGTCGTGCTCACGCCCGGCGTGAGCGCCGACCGCTGGATCGCCGAGCTGCCCGTCGCGGAGCAGGCCAGGAAGGACCTGCTCATGCTGTACGGGAATCCGCCCGACTGGTTCCCCGGCCTGTCCGCCGAGGAGAAACAGGCGCGGCTGGCCCGGCTGACCTACTCGGGCTTCCTCAGGGACGTCTGCGGGGTCCACCCGGACGTGCTGGCGTTCGTCAGGACCATGCCGAGCGACGAGTGGGCCTACGGCTCCGACGCCTTCGGCGCGATCGACGCCTGGGGCGGCGCCGACGAGTACCGGTACGCGGGGTTCCAGGGGCTCGGGCTCGACAGGTCCAAGCCGTCCAGGTACAACTCCCCGACCGTGATCAAGGAGTGGGACGCGGGCGAACCGCGCGCCTGCCGCTTCCCCGAGGGCAACCAGGCGATCGCCCGGATGATGGCCGCCCGGATGGTTCCCGGCTTCGCCACGGCCACCGGCGTGGAGGGCATCACCACCGCGCGCTTCGACTACGGCGTGCTCGACCGGCCGGGCAACCGGGTCCGGATCCGCCTGTCCAGCCCGGTGGTCTCGGCCGCCAACGACGGCCTCCCCGGCACGGATCCCGGCCCGGATCCCGGCCCGGATCCCAGGACGGCCACCGGTGCCACGGTCGGCTACTTCGACGGCGAGCGGGTGAGGACCGTCCGGGCGGGCGGCGTGATCATGGCCTGCTGGAACGCGATGATCCCCTACCTGGTCGGCGACCTCCCGCCCGCGCAGCAGGCGGCCCTGCGGCGGTCGGTCAAGGTGCCCCTGCTGTACGCGACGGTCCAGCTCCGCGACTGGCGGGCCTGGCGGGAGCTGGGGATCAGGCGCGCCCGGTTCACCGGCGCCCGCTGGTGCGTGGCCGAGCTCGGCGACCCGGTCGACCTCGGCGGCTACCGGTCCCCGAGGAGTCCCGAGGAGCCGATCGCCGTGCACATGGCCAGCACCCCCGTCACCCCCGGCATGTCACCCGCGCAGGGTTCGGTCGCCGGACGGTACTCCCTGATCGGGACGCCGTACGAGCACCTGGAGTACGGCATCCGCGACCAGCTCACCCGGCTGCTCGGCCCGGGGGGCTTCGACGCGGCCCGCGACATCGAGGCGATCACGGTCAACCGGTGGGGACACGGCTACGCGCCCGAGTACGCCACCCCGTGGGACCTCGACTTCTACCCCGACGGGCAGCCCCCGGCGGCCGTCGCCCGCGTGCCGCACGGCCGGATCGCGATCGCCAACTCCGACTCCGTTCCCGCGGCCCGCGCCGACGCGGCCGTCACGGCCGCCTACCGCGCGGTCGCGGAGCTCCAGATCCGGCCGCCGAACCCCTCCGGTGGCCCGATCCTGATCTGATCCGGCCTGAGTGTGGCCTGGCCTGGCGTGGCGTGGCGTGAGTCTGGTCGGGCTGAGTCTGGCCGGTCCCGAGTCTGGCTCTCGCGCCCCCGGTGGTCCGGTTCTCCCAGCCCCGGTTCGCTCAGCCCGGTTCGCTCAGCCCGGTTCGCTCAGCCCGGTTTCCCAGCCCGGCTCTCTCAGCCCGGCTCTCTCAGCCCGGCTCTCTCAGCCCGGCTCTCTCAGCCCGGCTTTCTCAGTGTGGTGAAGGCCCAGCTCATGCTGGGCTCGACCGCCCAGCGGGTGACGCGCCGTACCGGGGACGTGCACAGCAGGGCGGCGAGCCCGACGCCGAAGAGCGCCACGGCCGCGACCCCCGGCACGGTCTGGGACCAGTCGCCGTAGAACCGCTCGGCGACCTTCACCACCAGGCCGTGGAGGAGGTAGGCGTACATGGTCGCCATGCCGAGCCCGGAGTACCAGGTGCGCCTGGACGGGGTGATCGCCAGGAACGCGGCGACGAGCAGCGCCCCGGCGGCCAGCATGCCCAGGCGGATCAGGCTGCCGGTGAGGTCGTCCACCCCGATCACGTCGTTGGCGTGCCGCCAGCGGATCCACTCGGTCTTCACGGAGGTGTGGATCGCGAGCGCCAGGGCCGCCCCGGCGACCAGGACGACCGCGCCCGCGACCCGGACCCACCGCCTCTTGAGCCACTCGAAGTGCTCGGGCCGCAGCATGAGCCCGAGCACGTAGAACGGGAGCAGGCCGAGGGTGCGGTTCATCGACAGCTCGTCGGGGAGCCTGCTCATCCCCGACAGCAGCGACAGTCCCACCGCGACCGCCAGCGGCCACCGCAGCTGCTGCCAGACCGGCGTGGACAGCCGCCACAGGAACAGCGACATCAGGAACCAGGTCAGGTAGTACGGGTCGAGGAGGCTGATGTCGAGCTTGCCGTACAGGAGGAGGCGGGGCAGCGAGTAGATCAGCTCGAAGATCACGTACGGGACGGCGAGGGTGCTGATCAGCTTGCGCGCCTTGCCCGACCCGAAGGTGAAGTTCCGTGACAGATAGCCGCTGAGCACGATGAACAGCGGCATGTGGAACGTGTACACGAAGAAGTAGGCGGCGTGCGCGACCGGGACGTCCCGCAGGTCCTCGATCAGGTGGCCGGACACGACCAGGGTGATCGCCAGGAACTTGGCGTTGTCGAAGAACGGGTCCCTGCCCGCGGCGGCCGGGAGGACGACCCGCAGCGGGGTTGTGACGCTCACAGCCCGGGACGGTAACCGGACCCGCCCAACACCCGGCGAACGGCCGGTGACGCGCGGGGAAATCCCCGCCGCGAACCACGGCACCGGCCGCCCGCGAACGACCCGGCGCTCAGGGACGGCCGGACGCCCACGGACAGCCGGGCGTCACTCAGGGGAGCCAGGCGCCCGCGGACGGCCGAGCGCCCGTGTACAACCCGACGCTCGCGTACGGCCGGGCGCTCGTATACGGCCGAGCGCCCGCGTACGGCCGGGCACCCGGGGACGACCCGGCGCCCGCGGACACCTGCACCTGCATCTGTGCGTGTCCGTGGGCGCCGGGGCGGACGTCGTCATCGCGCCGCGCGGGTGGTCACGCGACGGCGGCGGCGCTCGCCTCCCAGAGGGCGCGGGCCAGCGCGGGGTCGCGCATTCCCCGGGGAACGGCCGCGGGGGCGCTCTTGGCGAAGTAGCGGCCCGGATGGGCGGCGCCGTCCGGGTGGGTGGCGAGGTGGACCATGGTGCTCGCGCCCTCCTCGACGGTCTGGCCCATGCCGGGAACGTTCTTCACCATCCACATCATGAACGTCGACGGGGCGAACTCCGTCTTGATCACGCCGGGATGGAAGCAGGTCGCGGTCACCTCGGTGTCCTGGAGGCGCCGGGCCAGCTCGACCGTGAACAGGGCGCCCGCCTGCTTGGAGTCCCCGTACTGGAGCCAGCCGTTCCAGCGCCGTCGCTCGCGGTCGAGGTCGGACGGGTCGAGGCGCCCGGTCTTGCCCGCGCGGGAGGTGGTGGTGATCACCCGCCCCGCGACCCGTTCGAGCAGCAGGTTCGTCAGGAGGAAGGGGGCCAGGTGGTTGACCTGGATCATCGTCTCGTGGCCGTCGCGCGTGAGCTTGCGCTCGGTGGTCATGACGCCCGCGTTGTTGACGAGGATGTCGATCCGTTCGTAGCGGGACAGCAGTTCCGCCGCCAGCCTTCGCACATCATCCAAAAGGGTGTAATCGCAGGTAAAGGTATCCGGAAGGGACCCGGAGACCGCCTTCACCCTTTCCGCCACGCGCGCCGTCTTGTCGGGATTACGGCCGACCAGAACCACCTTCTGCCCGCGTCTCGCGAGCTCCACCGCAGCGGCTTCGCCAATTCCGGCACTAGCCCCGGTAATCACACTAATCATCAGATCCTCCACTGCGCAAAAACCTTATTCGGTGCTAGTCTCCTGTGCGATCTTCGGAGGCGTATCCATCCCTAAACCGGCACGAGCCTCCACACGCTCAGGGGTTGGGACGAGTGGACATGAGCTCTAGAAACCGCTCGATTCGGTTCAAGATTTTCCTGCTGTTGCTCCTGCCGCTGCTGTCGCTGAGCGCGCTCTGGGGCTTCGTGCTCAACCTGACCGTCGGGGACGGTATCGCGCTGCTGAGGGCGAACACCCTCTACCAGACGGTGGGCGTCACCTCCACGGAGCTGGGCCTCCAGCTCCAGGCCGAGCGGACGCTGGCGTCGGTGGCGATCAGCTCCCGGGTCCTCACGAGCGGGATGGGCGAGCAGCGCGCCCGCACCGACCGCGCGGTCGAGGGGTTCAGGGTGGGCGCCGCCGGTGACCATTCCGGCAGCCCGGAACTGGCCAACTCGCTGGACGAGCTGCTCCGCCAGCTCGACAGGCTCCCGAACGTCCGCTCCGGCGTCGACAGCGGGCAGCACTCGCGTCTGGACGTGCTGTCGAACTACAACCAGATCCTCGACAGGGTCTTCCTGGTGTACGACCAGATGGTCGCGGTGCCCGACCTCTCGATCTTCCAGCAGGCCGCGGCCATGCAGGGGATGGGCAACGCCCACGAGATGGTCGCCAGGGAGGACGCGCTGATCAGCGGGGCGCTGATCGACTACCGGCTGTCCGAGGAGGAGCGCAGGGCCTTCGGCGAGTACGTCTCCACCCGGCGCTTCCTGCACACCCGCGGCGCGGCCTCGCTCGACTCCGAGCTGGGCGCGCAGTACCGCGACACCTTCTCCTCCGCGGCCTTCGAGAAGTTCACCAACCTGGAGAAGGCCATCGCCGGGTCGTCCGGCGGCCGGCTCGCCCCGGAGGCGAGCACGTGGAAGGCGACCACGAACTCGCTCTCGACCTGGCTGGACCAGGTCAACCTCGCCGCCTCCAAGAAACTGGCGGCACGGGCCCAGGACGTCGCCACCGGCGTCATGGTCCGGATCATGATCGCAGGCGGCGTCGGCCTGATCGCGGTGGTGGCGTCGATCATCATCTCGGTCCGCTTCGGCCGCCGCCTCGCCACCGAGCTGGCCGGGCTCCGCTCGGCCGCCCTGGATCTGGCGGACGTGCGGCTCCCCCGCGTCGTGGACCGCCTGCGGCGCGGCGAGGACGTCGACGTACGGGCCGAGGCGCCGCCGATCCAGGCGGGTGGCTCGACCGAGGTGCACGACGTGGCGCACGCGTTCGGCTCGGTGCAGCGCACCGCCGTGGAGGCCGCCGTCGGCCAGGCCAACCTGCGGCGCGGTGTCAGCCAGGTCTTCGTGAACCTGGCCCGGCGCAAGCAGAGCCTGCTCCACCGCCAGCTCACCCTGCTCGACAGCATGCAGCGCCGGGCGACCGACCCCGACAGCCTCGAGGACCTGTTCCGGCTGGACCACCTGACCACCCGCATGCGTCGGCACGCGGAAGGCCTCATCATCCTGTCCGGCGCGGCGCCCGGCCGGACGTGGCGCAAGCCGGTGCCCGTGATCGACGTGCTGCGGGCCGCGGTCGCCGAGGTCGAGGACTACACCCGGGTCAACGTGCTGCCGGTGCCCGACGTCTCGCTCGACGGGGCCGCGGTCGCCGACATCACCCACCTGGTGGCCGAGCTGATCGAGAACGCCACGATCTACTCGCCGCCGCAGACCGTGGTGACCGTGCGCGGAGACGTGGTGGCGAACGGGTTCGCCGTCGAGGTCGAGGACCGCGGCCTGGGCCTGACCCCCGTGGAGTACGCGGCGATCAACGAGCGGCTGGCCAGCCCGCCGGAGTTCGACCTGGCGGACAGCGACCGGCTCGGCCTGTTCGTGGTGGGCCAGCTCGCCTCCCGGCACGGCGTCCAGGTCATCCTGCGCGGCTCGCCGTTCGGCGGCACCACGGCCATCGTCCTCATCCCCCGCCCGGTGATCGCCCAGCAGGAGTCGCCGCTCGCCCTCACCGCGGAGCGGACGTCCTTCACCGCCGAGCGCGTCCCCGGGCGTCAGAAAGAGGTGTTCGAGCCCGCCCCGCCCGGCGCGCTCGCCCCTCCGGCCGGCGGCAACGGCCTCCCGCGCAGGACGAGGCAGGCCTCCCAGAACCAGCCTGGACAGACGGGCCAGACCGGTCAGCCCTTCCAGCAGAACCAGCCGGAACAGCCCGCCGCCCCGTCCCTCAGCGTGGTGACCGACCTGCCCGCCCGTACCCCGTCCCCGGACCAGGCGGGGCAGCCGCCGGTGCCCGCGGGCCACGAGACGGGCTGGGGCGCGGCGGCGCGCGAGGCCCCGGCCGGCGCGCCCTTCCCGGCGTCGCCCCAGGGACCGTCCCACGCGCCCCGTGAGTCCCACGAGACGCCTCGCGAAGCCCCGGCCCGGGAGAAGGGCGGCAACGGCGGTCCGACGCGTCAGACGGCCACACAGCCCCTCACGGGGCCGGGCGGCCTGCCTCGCCGGGTCCGGCAGGCGAACCTGGCGCCTCAGCTCCGCCAGGACTCCGAGCCGGCCGGGCCGGAGCCGAGGACGGACCCCGGCGAGGAGCGTTCGCCGGACGAGGTCCGCGCGCTGTTCTCCGCCTTCCAGGCGGGGGCGCGACGCGGGCGCGAGGAGCAGGACAATGACTTCGCGCACCATACGACAGGCGACAAGGAGGACAAGTGACCGGGAAATTGACCAACACCGGCGAGCTGAACTGGCTCCTCGACGACCTGACCACCAGGGTGGGCGCGGTACGCCAGGCGGTGATCCTCTCCACCGACGGGCTGGCCGTCGGGTTCTCCAAGGGCCTCCTGCGTGAGGACGCCGAGCATCTGTCCGCGGTCGCCGCCGGATTCCAGAGCCTGGCGCGCGGCGCGGGACGCCACTTCGGCGGCGGCGAGGTGCGCCAGACCATCGTGGAGATGGAGTCGGCGTTCCTCTTCGTCACCGCCGCCGGGCAGGGGACCTGCCTGGCGGTGCTGAGCAGCTCCGACGCCGACGTCGGCCACATCGCGTACGAGATGGCGATGCTGGTCAAGCGGGTCGGCCAGCACATCTCCACCAATCCACGCCAGGGTCTCTCGTGAGCGAGGGAACGGGGGGCCGCGTCGTCGACGGACCGTTGGATCCCCGATCCCGGTGCTGGAGGTCCGGATGACGAACTGGATGGACGAGGACGCCGGACCGGTCGTCCGGCCGTACGCGCTCATCGGGGGTCGCACCCGCTCCTCCGGTGACAAGCTGGACCTGGTCGCGATGGTCACCTCGACTCGCGGCGCTCCGTCCGGGGGGTTCGTCCCAGGCCCCGAACAGGAACGCATCCTCGCCATGGTCACCACTCCGACCTCGGTCGCCGACGTCGCCTCGGACCTCAACCTGCCGCTCGGCGTGGTCAGGGTCCTGCTCGGCGACCTGCAGGACCACAAGCTCATCTCGATCGGGCGCGCCTCCGCGAGCGAGCGCATTCTCAAGGAAGTGATCAATGGACTTCGGGCCCTCTGACGAACCCGTCGCCCTCAAGATTCTCATCGCGGGTGGCTTCGGGGTGGGCAAGACCACGCTGGTGGGCGCCATCAGCGAGATCCGGCCGCTCCGCACCGAGGAGGTCCTCTCCGACCGCGGTATCGGCATCGACGACGTCGACGGCGTCGAGGGCAAGACCACCACCACGGTCGCGATGGACTTCGGCCGCATCACGATTAGGGAGGGCCTGGTCGTCTACCTGTTCGGCACGCCGGGCCAGGAGCGCTTCTGGTTCATGTGGGACGAGCTGTCCTACGGCGCGCTGGGTGCCGTGGTGCTCGCCGACACCCGGCGGCTCACCGACTGCTTCCCCTCCATCGACTACTTCGAGCAGCGCGGCACGCCGTTCATCGTGGCCGTCAACTGCTTCGACGGCGCCGACCGCCACGAGGCGGAGGACGTGCGCGTCGCCCTGGACCTCGACGTGGACGTGCCGGTGCTTCTCTGCGACGTACGGCGCCGCGTCTCGGCGAAGACGGTTCTCGTGACACTCGTGGAGCACTCCCTGAGGGTGCTGACGGCCAGCCAGAGCTGAGGATCGGGCCGGGGTGCTCCCCCGGCCCCGCGAGGGCCGGACACCGGCTCGGACACCGGCTCGGACACCGGCTCGGGCATCGGCTCGGGCACCGCGGCCGGGAGACGACGCGCGTCACCGCCCGTGCGCTACCACCTGGAAACGGGTACGGCGGCCCGGGCGCCACGGCCAGGGAGCGGGCGCGCCCGCCGTCGGGGGCGCGAACATGCGTACGGCGCCCTCGGCGTCCTTCTCCGCCGCCGGGACGCTGGAGGCGTCACAGCGCCCGCAGGCCGCTGATCAGTTCCTTCAGGAGGCTCTCGGGGGGCATGGAGGCGGCGGGCAGCGGCGACCGTACCAGGATCAGGCCCTGGTCGAGCAGGTCGCCCAGGAGGACCTTGATCACGCCGATCGGCAGGCCCGCGTCCGAGGCGATCTCCACGATCGGGCGGGCCCGCCTGACGAGGTTGAGCAGCCGCCGGTGCTCGGAGCCCAGGTTCGCCCCGGGCGCGACCGGCACCCCGGTCGCCGCCACCATCGCGAGCAGGTCGAACGAGGACGACGACGCCCGGGTGCGCCCGCCGGTCATGGCGTAGGGGCGCACGACGGGACCGGCCTCCTCGTCGACCCACTCGACGTCGTCGTCTTTCATTGGCCGGCCACCCGGGGGCCGGTGGCCAGGTGCTGGCCGACACGGGTGACCAGGCGGGCCATCTCGTAGGCGATCAGGCCCACGTCGGCGGCGCCGGTGGTCATGACCGACAGGCAGCTTCCCTGACCGGCGGAGGTGACGAAGAGGAACGCGGCGTCCATCTCCACCATCGTCTGGCGTACGGCACCGCCGCCGAACTGCAGGCTGGTGCCCTTGGCGAGACTCTGGAAGCCGGAGGCCACCGCGGACAGGTGTTCGGCGTCCTCCTTGCTCAGCCCTCGCGACGAGGCCATCATCAACCCGTCGTTGGACAGGATCAGCGCGTGCGAGACGTCCGCCACACTCGTGACGAAGTCATCCAGAAGCCAATAAAGCTCACCCGGCACGTGGTTAAACCCCTTCCCCTCTGATGATCTCGCTGGTCGCCGGCCCCCACCGGCTCGGTGAATTCGTTCCCGCGGATCCGTTCCCACGGGCGTCGCCGGGCCGCGCGCACGGCCTCCGGCAGGAGCTTCGCGAACCCGGCACCGGACGATCGAGGCGCGGCGAACCCGGCACGGGACGGCCGAGGCGCGGCGAACCCGGTCGCGGGAGTCCGCTCGGGCGCTCACGGTCACGGCTCATCCGGTCACGGCTCATCCGGTCACGGCTTATCCGGTCACGGCTTATCCGGTCAGGATTCGTCCGGTCACGGCTCATTGTTTGGCACCGCCGTCCTCGTCGCGGCCGCGCCGCCACCCGGACTGCAGGGCGCTCATCAGCGCCCTCGCCTCCTCGGGCGACCGTCCCTCGACCTCGGCCCCGGCCCCGGCCCCGCTCCCGGCACTCCCGGCGCTCCCGGCACCGGTCCCGGTCCCGGTTCCGGGAGAGACGGGCGAGCGGGACTCGTGGGCCTGGCGCGGCGACGGCATGTTCGCCTGCCGCACCCGGCGGGGCAGGCCCTCTCCACCGCGCCGCATCGGCTTCCACAGGTCCGCGGGGATCGGGACCTCACCGGAGGATTCACCGGGCCGGTCCACGCGCTCCACGACGGTCCCGGCGTGCTGCCCGGCGGACTCGGACCGCACGCTGATGACGGTGAGCACCGGCGGCTCCAGCGGCTCATCGACGGGCTCGGGGTCCCCGAGCAGCTGCTCGGGGATGAGGACGACCACCCCGGTACCGCCGTACGGCGAGGCGCGCAGCGCCACCTCGACCCCGTACCTGGCGGCCAGCAGCCCGACCACGGAGAAGCCGAGCCGGTCGGTCTCGGCCGGGTCGAACTCCGGCGGGCTGGCCAGGCGCTCGTTGATCGCGGCGCGCTTGTCGTCGGTCAGCCCGAGTCCCCTGTCCTCGATCTCGACCGCGAAGCCCCGCCCGACGAGCTCGCCCCGGACCGAGACCTGGCTGCCCGGAGGGGAGAAGACCGTGGCGTTCTCCAGGATCTCGGCGAACAGGTGCATCATGTCGGCGACGGCGTTGCCGACCAGGGTGGTGCCGCCCGTCGGGAAGATCCGTACCCGGGCGTAGTCCTCGACCTGGGCGGCGGCCCCGCGCAGCACGTCCTCCATCGGCACCGACGAGCGCCACTTGCGGCCCGCCGCCCCGCCGGACAGGATCACCAGGCCCTCGGCGTGGCGGCGCATGCGGGTGGTGAGGTGGTCGAGCTTGAAGAGGTTCTCCAGCGCCTCGGGGTCCTCCGCCTGCTTCTGCATGCCGTCGAGCATCTTGAGCTGGCGCTGCAGCAGCGACTGGCTCCGGCGGGCGAGGTTGCGGAAGGCCTGGGAGACGCCCTCGCGCAGCCTGGCCTGCTCCACGGCGGCGTCCACGGCGCTGCGCTGGACGCTGTTGAAGGCGTCGGCGACGTCGTGGATCTCGGCCGTGCTGCCCGCCGGCTTGAGCGCGGGCGCCTCGGCCGCCACGTCCACCCTGTCGCCGCGGCGCAGCTTCTCCATCACCCTCGGGAGCCGCGCCTGCGCGAGGTCGATGGCGGCCCGCCGCACGGCGGCGAGCTCCTTGCTGATCCCGCTGCCGATCCGGTACGAGACCAGGATCGACGCGACGACCGCGATGAGGCCGAGCACGCCGACGACGCCGGCGCGGACGAAGACGCCGACGGCCGCGGGCGTGGCCTGGTCGACGAGCGCGGGAGCCGCCGCGGTGAGGGACCGCTGGTAGGCGGCGTCCAGCGCGTCGCCGGCGGCGCGCCAGTCGGTGGACCGCACCTCCGCGCCGGTCAGGATGTGGTTCTCCAGCGTGGTGAAGCGGGCGTACGTCGAGGAGGCGATCATGTCCGAGAAGGGGGCGCGCAGCTCGGGCTCCAGCTCGGGGATCGCCTGCTCCATGAGGAAGATTCGGTTGGCGGAGAGCCGGCTGAACAGCCGCATCTCGCTCGGCGTCATCGGGCTTCTGAGCGCCAGCGAGCCCGCGGCGAGTGCCCGCTCGCGGCTGAGCATGTCCATGGCGTGGTTGATCGTCGTGATGGCGCGCGACTGGCGGTAGAGCGGGAGGTCGTTGCTGAGGCTCAGGGTGTTGAAGAGCCTGCGCAGGGCGTCCGGCAGCCTGGCGAACTCCTCGGAGAGGCCCACCGGCCCGATCCGCCCGGAGTCGACCCTGGCCCGGATCGCGTCGAGCGCGCCCACCTGCCGCATCAGCTCGTCGTGGCGCGTCCGCATCTCCTCGGACATCGCCCCCTGCGCGGTGTCCCCGCTCGTCTGCAGGCGCAGCCGTGTGCGGGCCTGGTCGGTGACCGAGCGCTGCCCCGCGAGGGTGTCGCGGTCCGCGTCCGAACGGGTGGCCAGGTACTCGGCCGACAGGATGTGCTCACGCTGGACCGCGGTGCCCAGGTCTCCCGCGGGCTTGGCCACGGTGTCGTACAGCGTGCCGACGGAGAGCAGGCTCACCGAGTCGCCGACCGTCACGACCGTCGCGAAACCCCACAGCGCCACCAGTGATGCGAGCGGGATGACCAGCAGCACCGAGACCTTGAACCGGATGGACCTGCTCGCTGCCATGTCACCTCAACGGTTCGCTCTCGGAGCGCCAGGGGAGCCCCGGACGATCTCTAGATCGCCGACGAGAATAGCACTGGCGGCTCCTGCTATTTGTAGCCTATTCGTGACATGTCGTGAAAGAGTTTTCAGAAGTGAGTGATTCACCCCAGAGCGGCGCGTGATGCGGGGGCGGCGGCCCGCGCCCAGGTCAGTCGTGCGAGCCGGACGGCCAGCATCCCGACCAGGGCGACCTCGGTGCCGAGCAGGGTCCACTCGACGAGACCGGCGAGCACCCCGTCCCCGGGAAGCGTCACGTAGGTGAGCGCGAGCAGCCCGAACCCCCCGGCCAGCGTCAGCCACTCCAGCGGCCTGGCCACCGGCCGCCACCGCTCGTCCTCGCCGAACCGCGCCACCGTCAGGCCGCCCGCCGCGGGCACCGCGGCCAGCACGGCGAGCGACACGTAGCGGTACGCCTGGGAGACCAGGTCCGTCCCCGTACCGGGAAGCGCCGCGGGCACCACCGCGAGCACGATGAGCCCCACGCCCCAGGCCAGCATCAGCCGCTCGGCCAGGACGCCCACCGGCGCCTCCACGGCCCGCAGCCCGGCGACCACCGCGAAGGCCGCGATCCCCATCGCCACCATCGCGAGCCCGGTGGCCCCGGTGCGGTCCAGCGCGGCGTACTCACTGATCGTCAGATCGAGCGGGTTCGCGTAGGGAACCGGGTCGGCCTGTCCGGCGGCCACGGCCACGGCGGCCACGACGAGACCGGCGCATGCGATCAGGGGGTAGAGCCTCTTCGACGCGAGCATGGGCTAAGACTGTCCTCCGGAGGAGGTTTCAGACATCCGGCGGCACCCCTGATCCAACCCTGAGCCACCCCTGAGACCCCCCTGCCCCGGGACGGTCCGCCGCCACGCGACGACGTGCCCCGCGCTCCGGGTGCCCAGCCTCCAGCGGGACACGCGTCGGGCGGGACACGTCTCAGGAACGACACCTGCTACGCGGGACACGCGTCGACAGGACACGTCTCGGGCGAGGTACGTGCCACGCAGGAGCGCGTCAGACGGGGCACGTGGCAGGCGGGGCACACGTCAGGCGGAGGTCGCGCGACCGTGTGCCCGCGCGACCGTGCCCGTCGTGCCCGTCGTACCTGTTGTGCCGTGTGCCCGTTGTGCCCGTCTGCCGGTGGCTCAGCGGAGGCCGCGGACCTCGGCGTAGCGGGCCCTGACCTCCGGCGTGGGGTCGGCCTCGTAGTGCTCGGCCTTGCCCGCCTCCCACTCCGGGGGCTCGTCGCCGCCGAGCAGCCAGGCGGCCTGCCTCGCCGCCCCGTCCGCGACGTACTCGCCGGGCTCGGGGACGACCACGGGCCGCCCGAAGACCGCGGGGGCGATCCGCCGTACGGCCTCCGACCTGGCGCCTCCGCCGATGAGCAGCACCCTGGCCGGGTCGAGCCCGAGGGCGTCGAAGGCGTCGGCGAGATGGCAGAGCATGCCCTCCACCGCCGCCCTGGCGAGGTGCGCCGGGGTGGAGGTGGCGAGCGTCAGCCCGTGCAGCGAGCCCGTGGCGGTGGGCAGATTGGGGGTGCGCTCGCCCTCCAGGTACGGGACGTGAACGAGCCCTCCGGCGCCCGGGGGCGCCTCCAGGGCCAGCCTGCCGAGCTCGTCGAGACCGACCCCGAGGACCCGCGCCGCGGCGTCGAGCACCCTGGCCGCGTTGAGCGTGGCCACCAGCGGCAGGAACCGCCCCGTGGCGTCCGCGAACCCGGCCACGGAACCGGTCGGGTCCGCGCTCGGGGCCGAGGCGACCGCGAAGGCCGTCCCCGACGTCCCGATCGACACCACCACGTCCCCGGGCAGGGCGCCGACCCCGAGGGCCGCCGCCATGTTGTCGCCCGTACCCGGCGCGAGCCGCACGCCCGCGCCGGAGACGCCGGCTGCGGGCCGCACCTCGCCCGCGGAGTCGCGGGGGCCCAGTACCTCGGGGAGCCCGGGTACGGCGCCGAAGGCCGTCCGGAGAAGGTCGGTCCGGTAGGCGCCGGTCGCGGGCGACCAGTACCCGGTGCCCGACGCGTCGCCCCTGTCGGTGACGAACTCCCCGCCCAGCCGCCAGGTGAGCCAGTCGTGCGGCAGGCACACCCTCGCCGTACGGCGGGCGGAGTCGGGCTCGTGCTCCGCGAGCCAGCGGAGCTTGGTCACCGTGAACGACGCGACCGGCACGCTGCCGACCGACTCGGCCCAGACCTCGGGACCGCCCAGCTCCTTCACCAGGTCGGCGGCGGCGTCCGCGGAACGGGTGTCGTTCCACAGCAGCGCCTTCCTGACGACGTCGCCGGACTCGTCCAGGCAGACCATGCCGTGCTGCTGCGCGCCGACGCTCATCGCCTCGACGCCGTCCAGCCCGCCCGCCTGCGCGATCGCCTCCTGGAGCGCGTCCCACCAGGCTCCGGGGTCGACCTCGGTGCCCTCGGGGTGGGTCGCGCGGCCCTGGCGGACCAGGGCGCCCGTGCGGGCGTCCCTGATCACCACCTTGCAGCTCTGGGTCGACGAGTCGACCCCGGCCACCAGCGTCATCCGCGGACTCCGAGGAGGTAGTCCATGGCGAGCTGGTTGAGACGCGTGAAGTGGAAGCCGCGCGCGGCCACCGCGTCGAGGTCGAAGTCGTCGCGGTTCAGGTCGGCGATCGTCTCACCGGGGGCCAGCGTGGGCTCGGAGAGCTCGGCGACCTTGCTCGCGGCGAGCGCCTCGGCGACCTCGGGGTCGGCGCGGAACGCCGCGACCTTCTCCTTCAGGATCAGGTACGTGCGCATGTTGGCCGCGGCCGAGACCCAGACGTCCTCGGAGTCCTCGGTGCGCAGCGGCTTGTAGTCGAAGTGCCTGGGGCCGTCGTAGCCGCCGTTCTCCAGCAGGTCGACGAGGAAGAAGGCGTTCTTCACGTCGCCGTGACCGAAGATCAGGTCCTGGTCGTAGCGGGGGCCGTGCTGGCCGTTCAGGTCGATGTGGAAGAGCTTGCCGTGCCAGAGCGCCTGCGCGATGCCGTGCGCGAAGTTGAGCCCGGCCATCTCCTCGTGGCCCACCTCGGGGTTGAGGCCGACGCGGTCGGAGTGCTCCAGCTCGTTGATGAACGCGAGCGCGTGGCCGATCGTCGGGAGCAGGATGTCGCCCCGCGGCTCGTTCGGCTTGGGCTCGATGGCGAACCTGATGTCGTAGCCCTGCTCGATCACGTACGAGGTGAGCAGGTCCATGCTCTCCTTGTAGCGGCTGAGCGCGGCCCTGATGTCCTTGGCGGCCCCGGACTCCGCTCCCTCGCGCCCGCCCCAGCAGACGTAGGTGGTCGCGCCGAGCTCGGCGGCCAGGTCCACGTTGCGGATGACCTTGCGCAGCGCGTAGCGGCGCACGTCGCGGTCGTTGCTGGTGAACCCGCCGTCCTTGAAGACCGGGTGGGTGAACAGGTTCGTGGTGGCCATCGGGACCTTGAGCCCGGTCTCGGCCAGCGCCTTCTTGAAGTTCGCGATGGCCCTGTCACGGTCGGGCTCGACGGCGAGCAGGTCGTCGTCGTGGAAGGTGACGCCGTACGCGCCGAGCTCGGCGAGCCTGTGCACGCTCTCCGCCGGGTCCAGCGGGGCGCGGGAGGCGTCCCCGAAGGGGTCGCGGGCCTGCCAGCCGACGGTCCACAGCCCGAAGGTGAAGCGGTCTTCGGGCTTGGGGGTGTAGGCGCTCATCTTCGTTCCTCCGATTTAATCCACTTTATGGACTTAATATGGATTGAGGTGGTGGGATCGTCAAGAGGTGGATGTTCCATGACACAAGCCGTACGCCACAATTCGATGCGCGCCCGCAATCTCGGTGTGGTCCTCGGCGAGGTCCGCAGGAGCGGCCCCGTCACCCGGGCGGCGCTGGCCGAGATCACCGGACTGACCAAGACGACGGTGTCGAAGATGGTCGGCGACCTGATCGAGGCGGGCATGGTCACCGAGTCGGGCGCGCTCAGGGACGGCGAGCGGGGGCGTCCGGGCACCGCCGTCGCGCTCAGCGGGCGGCGGGTCGCCGCGCTCGGCCTGGAGATCAACGTCGACTACCTGTCCGCCTGCGTGGTCGACCTCACCCTGGCGGTGCGGCTCAGATATACACAGGCTGTGGACAACCGTACGTCCTCACCTGTGGAAACCCTCTCCCACCTGGAAGAACTCGTCCACAAGGCTGTGGACGAAGCCCGTGAGGAGGGCCTCTCCATCGCCGGGTCGACCCTCGCGGTGCCCGGCCCCGTGGACGGAGGGCTCGTCCACACGGCCCCCAACCTCGGCTGGCACGACGTCCGCGTCTCGGACCTGCTGGACTTCCCCGTCACGGTGGACAACGAGGCCAACCTCGCGGCCCTGGGCGAGCTCTGGTTCGGTTCCGTACCCGGGGACTTCCTGCACGTGTCGGGGGAGATCGGCATCGGCGCGGGCCTGGTGGTCGGCGGCAGCCTGTTCCGCGGCGCCCGCGGCCTCGCCGGGGAGCTGGGACACGTGGTCGTCTCCCCCGACGGCCCGGCCTGCCGCTGCGGCGGCCGGGGCTGCCTGGAGCAGTACGCCGGGCAGGACGCGCTGCTGAGGGCCGCCGGGCTCGCCGGGGTCCCCGACGGGGTCGCCACGCTGCTGGCACACCTCCACGCGGGCGAGCGGGACTCGCTGGAGGCCTGCGAGCGCGCCGGTCAGGCACTCGGCGTCGCCCTCACCTCGGCGGTGCACCTGATGGACCCGGGGACCATCGTGCTGGGCGGGGTCTTCGCCCCGCTGTTCCCGTGGGTGCGGGGTCCGGCGCACAAGACGATGACCTCCCGGCTGGGCGTGATGCGCCGGGCCGTTCCCGAGCTGACCGTCTCACGGCTCGGCGGCGACGCCGCCACCCTGGGCGCCGCCGGGCAGGTCATCCACCGGGTCATCGCCGACCCCTGGAGTCACCTGTAGACGGCCTTCCGCGAGGACACGCGTCCGGCTCGATCTCGTCCGCGAGGACGCCGCGATCGAAAACGCGCGTCGGGGCCGGCGCCAAGGCCATCCGGCCGATCCGGCCGATCCGGTCAGGGGAACCGGGGAGGCCACGGGCTCACGGGCGCAGAAGGTCTCTCTCCCGCTTCGCGGGAAACGGGGTCACCCGGGGTCTCCGCGTCCGGCGGAGGCGCCTCGACGTTCAGGAGGGCCAGCCGTGTGCGCCGATGCCGACGCCCTCGCGCCCGACTCCGGCGGTCGTGTACGGCACGGTGTTGCCCGGCAGGACGTCGACGGGAAACCAGCCGACCTTGGCGCACTTGCCCGGCTCCGCGTTGACCACCTCGCCGCCCCAGCTCTCGGTGACGAAGAAAAACCCGACGCGGGGTTGTCCCTCCGGGGACAGGTGGTGGACCACCGTGGCCGGTCGCAGGGCGTCCGGGGCGATGACGACGCCGACCTCCTCGCGGGCCTCGCGGACCGCACAGTCGATCACGGTCTCGCCGGGGTCGAGGTGCCCCGACGGCAGGCAGTACAGACCATCGGCGTAGCCGGTGCCCTGACGCAGGCACAGCAGGATGTGGTCGTCGCGTTCCAGGATCACGTGCACATCGACGGTGACCTGCTGGCGCCGTGTCGTCGTCATGGAGGCGGGGGCTTTTCCCGGTGTAGGCGTGACGCCCGTGACGATAGTTGAAGGATGTGATCGGCAAGGGCCGAAGCGCCGTCTTGCGGTGATAGGTGCGACAGCGCGGACCTTTCGAGCGATGAGGGGTACCGCCCCGAGACTCGTTGGCCTGGACGAGTCCCGGGGCCGTCCACATTTCCGAGGAGCCGCCCGGTCGCGTTCGACCCCGCGGACGGCCCCTGGTTGCGCACCACCGCCCGCGGGGAGTTGGGGACGGCGGCACGGGAGGTGGGATCGCCGTGCCGCCGCGTCGTTCATGGAGGGGCCGTCGGTTCGACGTAGTGCTTCCCGAGCCGTCCGGCGACGCGGCGCGCGACCTGCGGCACGTCGTCCACGGGGGCGCGGTCGGCGGGCTCCTCTATTCGGGGCCGGATCCGCCACAGGTCGAGGTCCACCTGCTGCATGTGGTCCCACAGCTGACCGGCGCCGGCGGCGTGGACGGTGCGGCACCGGACCGGGTCAGTGCACTCCCATGCCTCGAACCGGCGAAAGCGCAGGCTCCAGATGACCCACCAGGTGGGCGCGTGTTCCTGCACCTGCTTGGCGGCGCGGGCCGCGTCGGTGTCAGCGCGGGACAACATGGTCGGCCGTGAGGACGTCGGCGAGCAGCGGCAGCTCGCTTTCCAGCACGCTGGTGGCGGGGCGGGCGCGCAAGATCCGGTAGTGCCGGGCGAGTTGCTCGGCGGCGGCGGGCAGTGTCAGTTCGGAGCTGAGCAGCGGGCTGCCTGCGTCGCTGAGTTCGGGGCTGGTCCACCAGAACGTTTCGCCGTTGGTGTAGGCCAAAAGCCCGTAGTAGAGGGACACGATGGCGTTGCCGGAGGCAAGTTCGTGCACGTCGGACGGGATGCCGTAGACATCGTCCAGGACGGCGGAGAGCTCCACGGCTCGTACGGCGGCCTGGCTCTCACTCGGCTCGGTGACGGGCGGCGCGGCGGCGTTCGCCTGGGAAGCGTGACTGTCGCCGTGCCTGCTCATGGCATCGCCCTGCGGTGGGGTCGCGTTCATGCCGCCGCCACCTGCCGGTAGGGCTGGTGCCGTTGGGGCGGAGGGGTGTCCGGGGAGTGGCCCCGGCCGGGGGCGACGGCGGGTCCCGGCCGGAGGGTCTGGCGATCGAGGGGGTTCGGCAGGAGAGTGAGCCGCAGCCAGGCGGTCGGCCGGCTCGTGCTCGGGGGCGGCCCGCCGTGCGCGCGGGCCGTCGCGCGGGCCGTGGTGCGGGCCCGGCGGCGGGAGCGTGGGTCGCGGGCGAGCGCCAGGCGGGCCGCGCGGTCTTCGGCGGTCTCGACCGGCCGAGACGCAAGGCGCCGACTGTCGTCGCGTCGGCGCGGCGCGGCGGCAGGCCGTACAGCCGGGCGGGGCATCCGCTTGGGCAGCGGCTCCGCGGGCGCGGCCAAGACGGACAGCTCGGGGCGGGAAGAAGAAGGAGACAGAAATCCATGAACGACGGCATCCCCCCTGTCCGAGGGCATTTGGTTCCCCGCACAGAACCGGAAGTTGACTGAGATCATTTCCAGTTCACCCTGACGTACCGACACGGAGACACCGATGTCCCCTCAGCCGTTGTCCGAAGAGCAGATCGTCGCCCGCCTGGCCGAGCTACCGGGATGGGAGCGGGAGGGGCAGGCCATGACCCGGACGTTCAAGCACACCTACCACGAGTGCGTCCACCTGGCCGTGTACGTCGCGGCCAAGGCCCGCGAGGTCGGCCACCACCCTGACATCCACATCACCTGGCAGCGGATCCGGTTCGCGATCACCACTCACGACGCCGGAGACCGCCTCACGGCCAAGGACTTCGAACTCGCCCGCCACATCGACGCGATCGCCACCGGCCACGGCGCCGAAGCGGTCTGAACGCACATCTGGAGCAGGGGCCGGTCAGCGCCCCTCGCGTGCCCGTCCTGTGAGCGCGTCCCGCGAGGTCACGAGGGGTTCGACGCAGGGAGGAGGGCGGTGCAGACCTCTTTCAGTTGACGGAGCTGGTCGGGGGTGAGGCGGTCGAACACGGCCTGGCGTACGGCCTCGACGTGGCCGGGGGCGGCGGCGGTGAGGACCGCGAAGCCCTGGTCGGTGAGGATCGCCCAGCTCACGCGCTTGTCCGTGGCGCACGGCTCGCGCCGCACCCAGCCGCGCTCCTCCAGCCGCTTCACCGCGTGCGAGAGACGGCTCTGCGAGGAGTTGACCTCCGCCGCCAGCTCGCTCATCCGCATCGAGCGCCCGGGAGCCTCGGAGAGCTTCACCAGCACGGCGTAGTAGGCGTGCGGCATGCCGGAGTCCCGCTGCAGCTGCCGGTCCAGCTCCTCCTGGACCCGCTGCGAGGCGGCCAGGAACGCACGCCAGGTGCGCTGCTCGTCATCGTCCAGCCATCGCGTCACGCGGTCAGCTTACTTGAACTCTCAAGTATGTGAGGGTAATCTACTTGAGAGTTCAAGCTTTTGGGAGGAACCATGCCGGTCCAGCGGCTCAACCACGCCGTTCTCTTCGTACGCGACGTGGAGCGCAGCGTCGCCTTCTACCGGGAGGCACTCGGCTTCAGGGCGGTTATGGGCATGCCGGGCGCCGTGTTCCTCCAGGCCTCGGGATCCACCAACGACCACGACCTGGGCCTCTTCGAGATCGGCGCGCAGGCGGGCCCGTCGGGGGCCGGGCGCTCGACCGTCGGCCTCTACCACCTGGCCTGGGAGGTCGACACCCTCCAGGAGCTGGAGCGGATCGCCCTCAAACTCAGCGAGCTCAACGCCCTCGTCGGCGCCTCCGACCACTCCACCACCAAGGCCCTGTACGCCAAGGACCCCGACGGGCTGGAGTTCGAGGTCTCCTGGCTGGTCCCCGCCGACCTTCTCACCGAGGAGGTGCTGGACGGGCGCTCCGGCATCAAGCCCCTCGACATCGCCAGTGAGAAGGAGCGGTACGGCGCCGAGACCCGCGGCGGCCTCGGGGTCTCGATCCCCGTCTGATCGTTCCGGTCGTTCCGGTCGTTCCGGGCGTTCCAGGCGCTTCTCCGGGCGGGCGGCGCGGCGCGGGGGCCCGGACGGGGAGGAGGGGGTGATCCGGCGAAGGCCTCCCCAGCCCTTCGCCGGATCACGGACTCCACCGACGTGCCCACCCAGCTCGGGGATACTCCCCTTTCCGCGGTTTTTACCTATCCGTAAACCGTCTCGCGGGAGCGTCAGAGCTTGCGGAACCAGTCGCGTACGGCGTCGATCCCGCCGGTCCCGAGGGCGACCATCAGCGCGCACCGCGCCTTCGAGGGCGCCAGGCCGCGCGCCCCGATCGCCCCGACGCGCGTGGCGAGCCCCGCGCCGTGGCGCATCTCGTCGAGCGGGGCCGCGGAGGTACGGCACCTCGACGCGACGACCACCGGGATCCCCCACTCCGTCAGCTCGGCGATCGTCGTGAAGAGCTCGACCGGCACGTTGCCCACACCGGTCCCCTCCAGCACGACGCCCTGGGCTCCGGCGTCCACGACGGCGGTGAGCAGCACCGGGTCGATCCCCGGATAGGTCTTGATCAGGGCGACGTCCGACGCCGGGTCCCCCGCGAACACGGGCGGCCGGGGCGGCGGGGCGGACAACCTCTCGAACCGGCCGCCGGTCACCCGGCCCAGCACGGGGAAGGGCGCCGACGAGAACGCCGCGACGCTCGTGGCGTCCACCTTGGCGACCCAGCGGGCCGCGTGAACCTCGTCGTTGACGCACACGACGGCCCCGGCACCGCGCAGCGCGCCGTCGGCGGCGGCCACGACGGAGGAGGCGAGGTTGCGCGGGCCGTCCGAGGACGGCTCGTCCAGGGAGCGGACGGCACCGGTCAGCACGATGGCGCCGCGCTCCGCCGCCCGGCCCGCGAGCAGGTCCACGAGGTACGCGGTCTCCTCCAGCGTGTCGGTGCCGTGGGTGATCACGACGCCGTCGAACCCGCGCTCCAGGATGGCCGAGCGCGCCCTGCGGGCCAGTTCCAGCATGGTCGAGGGCGACATGTCCCAGCTGGGCTCGGCCATCACATCCTCGGCCACCACGTCCACGGCGATCGCGCCGGGAGTACCGGGAGCGCCGGGAGCGCCGGGAGGGAGTGCCCGCAGGAGCTCGGCCCCGGACAGGAAACCCGGACGGCCGGGGGCGTACGAGTAGGCGATGACGTCACCGGTCGCCAGCA
Organism: Streptosporangium sp. NPDC002524; assembly: GCF_040295985.1. Lineage (NCBI taxonomy): Bacteria > Bacillati > Actinomycetota > Actinomycetes > Streptosporangiales > Streptosporangiaceae > Streptosporangium > Streptosporangium sp. NPDC002524. Next base: position 104,366 of record NZ_JBEOWK010000030.1, read on the forward strand.
ACAGCACGCGCTTCAAGGAGGTGATCCCTTCGATGGCCGCCTTTGGGTCGTCTCTATTTATAACCCATGCCTACCCCCATTGGGGTTATGTATTGGATCGGCCGGGGGTGCCGGCGCTTTTCACAGCCTGAATCCAGGATTCGGGTTCGGGTTCGGGTTCGGGGGGGCAGAGCTCTTCGGCAAGGCCGGCTTCGGGGTCGGCGAGTCCCTCGCTCCGGAACAGCGCGTGGGCCGCCTCCCGCGTCCCGTCGTCCTGTCGCGCCCTGGTCACGAACTCCTCGGGTGTCCGCCCGAACAGGCGCCGCAGGTTCGCGGAGCGCGCCAGCAGGTGCCCGATCAGCTCCGGCTGGGGAGCGAGCCGCAGCGGCTCGCCCTCCTCGTCCACCAGGCACCCATGCCTGCCCGCGTAGACGTGGCACGACGGGAGAGTCTCCCCCGAGGCGAGGGTCACCGGGAAGGAGCCCGGGGGCAGCGGAAGCCGGAGGTAGTTCGGCTCGGTCGCGTCCAGCGCGGCGAGCTGGGCGTCGTCCACCCACACGACGAACAGGAGCGACGCCCCCGCCACCCTGATGGGCGCGGCGGGCAGGTAGGCGTTCCTGCTGACGTGCGCCGACACTCCCGGGGCGACGCCGTGCACGGTGGCCGGGGTGAGCGGTACGACGGGCCGGATCCCGGCGGCGGTGAACTTGCGGTGCAGCTGGCCCGGCGCGGCGTTGGACCCCACCGCGACCACCGGGTGACGGGCCTCCATCGGCCCCGCGCCGAGGCTCCCGAGGTGGTCGGCGAGCCGCACGAGCCGGTTCCCCGACCGGACCCGCCCGCCGCCGAGGGCACCGGCCTCCTCGGACATCGGCAGGAACCGGCCGTCGGCCAGCAGCCCGGCTCCCGAGGGGAGACGGCCCGGGTAGGTCAGGGGCTCGGACATCGGGTCGTCGGCGAGAAGCCGGGCGGGATCAGCACCGGGAAGACCGGGGAGCACGGGATGGCCAGGAAACGCGGGAAGGGCGTGAGATACAGGGAGGCCAAGGGACCCAGGGCGACCGGGAGGAGCGGGATAACCGGGAAGGGCGGCAGGGCCAGGGGAACCGAAGGAATCGGGAGGGCCGAAGGAACCGGAGGAACCGGAGGAACCGGAGGAACCGGAGGAACCGGAGGAACCGGAGGAACCGGAGGAACCGGAAGGGCCGGGGGAACCGGAGGGACCGGGAGGAGCGGCCCGGCCGGGAGGCGGCCGGTCCGGGGCCCGTTCCGCGCCATGCCGGTCGACATGCTCGCGGGGGCCCATTTCTCAAGGGTAGGTGAAGCCGACAAATACCCCCTTTACCCCAGGACGTAGACGAGACGCGCGACCACGGAGGCGGCGGGACCCCGAGCCCGGGTCCGAGGGTGGGGTTTGCCCTACCTTTTTCCGGGATACCTCGCCCCTGTGTCCCGGCCGCCACGGTCCCTACGGTGGTCGTATGACCGGCATCGAGATGACCACCCCCTGGGAAAGGATCAGCGCCCACTGGTCCACACGGGCCTGGCTCCGCACCGCGCACCTGGTGACGGGCGTGCCGATCGCCCTGCTGGGCACGACGGTGATCGGGGCGCTGGTGGCCGCGTCGGTGGCGCTGGTGTGGACCGTGGTGGTCCCCGTGGCGGCGCTGCTGCTGTTCTTCTGGGTCGTCCGGCTGCTCACCCTGGTGCAGCGGTCGCGGTTCGCCGCCTTCCTCGACGTGGACATCCTCCCGGTCCCGCGCCGCTCCCTGAGCATGAACCCGTTCAAGAGGCTGCTCCAGGAGGCCAGGACGCGGAGCACCTGGCGCCGGCTCGGCTACCACCTGCTGACCCCGCTGATCAGCGGCATCGGCGCCGCCTCGGTCGTCGGGGCGTGGGCGGGCGGCCTGGTCACCGCCGCGCTCGCCGTCCGGCACTGGGCGATGGACGAGACCTGGCCGAGCCTGGTGTTCGTACTCGTCTCGGGGACCCTGCTCGTCGCGGGGCCGTGGGTGGCGCGCGGGTTCGCGACCCTGGACATGATCGCCGCCGAGGCCCTGCTCGGCCCCAGCCTGAGCGACCAGCTGGCCCAGCGGGTGGAGACGCTGCGGGAGAGCCGCACGGGGGTGGTCGACGCCGCCGACGCCGAGCGCCGCCGCATCGAGCGGGATCTGCACGACGGCACCCAGCAGCGGCTGGTGTCGCTGGCGATGAACCTGGGCATGGCCCGCGCCACCCTCACCGACCTGCCGGAACCCGCCCGCGAGGTGATCGTCCAGGCGCACGAGGAGGCCAAGCAGGCCCTGAAGGAGCTGCGCGACCTCGTGCGCGGGCTGCATCCGGCCGTACTCAATGACCAGGGCCTGGACGCGGCGCTGTCCGGCCTGGCCGCGCGGGCCCCCTTCCCCGTACGGCTGAGCGTCGACATCTCCGAACGGGTCTCCCCCACGGTCGAGGCGGTGGCGTTCTTCGTCGTGTCCGAGGCGCTGACCAACATCACCAAGCACGCGGGGGCGTCCGGCGCCGAGGTCGTCGTCGACCGGCTCGGCGACCGCCTCCACGTGGCCGTCAGCGACGACGGCCGGGGCGGCGCGGACCCGGACCGGGGGACCGGCCTGCGCGGCCTGTCCCGCCGCGTCGGCTCCGTGGACGGCATCCTGTACGTCGACAGCCCGCTCGGCGGGCCGACGACGATCAGAGTGGAGCTACCGTGCGCGTAGTGCTCGCCGAGGACTCCGTACTGCTGAGAGAGGGGCTCGTCCGCCTGCTCGGCTCGGCGGGCATCGAGGTCGTGGCCGCCGTGTCCGACGCGGAGGGGCTGCTGCGCGCCGTGGACGAGCACGTCCCCGACCTCGTCGTCACCGACGTGCGCATGCCCCCCTCGCACACCGACGAGGGCCTGCGCGCGGCACTCGTCCTGCGCCGCCAGCGGCCGACGCTCGCGATCCTCGTGCTCTCCCAGTACGTCGAGGAGCGCTACGCCACCCAGCTGCTGTCCACCGCGACCAGCGGGATCGGCTACCTGCTCAAGGACCGGGTGGCCGACGTCGAGGAGTTCCTCGACGCGCTGCGCCGGATCGCCGCCGGAGGCACCGCCCTGGACCCCGAGGTGGTCGCCCAGCTGCTGCTGCGCAGGCACAGCGACCCGCTGGACCGGCTGACCCGCAGGGAGCACGAGGTGCTCGCGCTGATCGCGGAGGGCCGCTCCAACACCGGGATCGCCGAGGCCCTGGTGGTGTCCGAGAGCGCGGTCGGCAAGCACATCAACAACATCTTCACCAAGCTCGACCTCCCCGGCGCCGACAAGGATCACCGCCGGGTACTCGCCGTCCTGCGATTCCTGAAGGTTTGAGGGCATGCCGACACGAAACAACGTCCGAACCGCCTGGCTGGTCATCGGCGGGACGCTCACCGCGCTCACCGTGGCCTTCACCGCCCTGGCCTCGTGGGCCGAGATCATGACGGTCCCCCGGAGCTTCGAGACCACGCTGCAGTCCCGGGAGCTCACCTCGCCGCAGATCGTCGTGGAGACCACGGGCCACGTCAACATCTCGATCGTGCCGGGCGCGGCGAAGCGGCTGGGCATGGAGCGGACGCTCTTCTGGACCCGGGCCCGGCCCAAGGTCACCGAGGAATGGGACGGGCGGACGCTCACGCTCGACGCCCAGTGTCCCGGCGGCGACCGTCCCGGCGGCCCCGTCTGCCAGGCCGACTACATCCTGAGCGTGCCCGCGGCCACCGACGTCGAGGCCGCGTCCCACCGCGTCGGAATCGTCTCGGTGAACGGGATCCAGGGCGACCTGCGCCTCTCCACCGTCATGGGCGACGTGATCGTGGACGGCACGGGGGGCGCGCTGCGGGCGCGGGCACAGAACGGGAACGTGATCGGCACCGGCCTCAGGTCCGCCAGGACCGACGTCGAGACCGGCAGGGGGGACGTCGACCTGAGGTTCGCGGTCCCGCCGGGCGACGTCGGCGCCGTGGTGAAGACGGCCGGGAACGTGGAGGTCAGGGTGCCGGACGGGGAGGCGTACGAGGAGGGCTACAACGTGCGGACCAACACCGGGAACGCGATCGTCGAGGTGCGGCGCGACCCGGCCGCCCCACGGCGGATCACCGCCCTGACCGGAGCGGGCCAGCTGAGCGTCCTCCCCTTCTGACCCGTGCCCTCCCGCCTCCGGGCCCGTGCTCTTCCCCGCCTTCGGGCCCGTGCCCTCCCGCCTTCGAGCCTGTGCTCTTCCTCGCCTCCGGGCCCGTGCCTCCCGCCTTCGAGCCTGTGCCTGCCCGTCCTCAGTCCCGCGCTTTCCCCGTCTTCGGGCCTGTGCCTCGTCCCCGTCCTCGGGCCCGCGCCTTCCCCGCCTCCGGGCCCTGCCCTCCCGTCTCCGAGACCGCGCTCTCCCGTCCCGTGAGCCCCACGGACACGCCTCCGCCCGCCGGGCGGGCGGGGCGGGGCATCGCGCACACAGGTTTGACCAGGTCAAAACCAACACCAGGGCGTCTCCACCCGTGCGGGGGACTTGAATCGAGTCATGATTCCCGCCGACGACCCGCAGAGCCGAGCGGTCATCGACATCGCGGCGCGGCTCTTCGCGGCGTTCGGTCATGACGGCACGTCACTGCAGGGGATAGCGGAGGCGGCCGGGCAGGACCTGGCGTGGGTGCAACAACGGTTCGGCGACAAGCACGATCTCTACCTCGCCGTCATCGACCACGCCGGCCGGGCGGAACGGGCCGTCGTGGAGGAGGCGCTCAACGCCCTCCCCGCCGCCGATCCCGAGTCGTTCGCCGCCGTCATGTACGACCTCTCCGAGCGCTACCTGGATTTCTGCCTCGACAACCCGCAGATCCCCGCGCTCTGGATGCACCGCTGGCTCGGCGACGCCGCCGACCTCCCCGACCTGGAGCAGGCCTACTCGGTCTCCCTCATCAACGACACCCGCGACGCGATGCGCTCCGCCGCCAGGGCCGGGCTGATCGACGACCAGGTGGACCTGGGCCTGATGCTGCGTACGCTGATCTGGAGCGTGTACGGGTTCCTGCACGGCCAGACGATCGCCGAGGCGCACTCCATCTCCACCGACCCGCGTGCGCGGCAACGCCTGCTGGCCCATCACCGCCAGCTGCTCGACCGCATGCTGAAACTGCCCGGAGCCTGAGCACGGCCTCCGAGAGATCTTCTCCGGCCCCGGAGACCGGCGTGCCCACCGGGAAGGCCTCGGAGACCGGTGCCCACTGGAATCCGTGCGTCCCGGGAGGGGCCCGTGCCGTCCGGGAGAGGTCCGTACCGTCCCAGGGGAGCCTGCCGTCCCGAAGAGGCTTTTATGTCCTGGGAGGGGGCTGCCGCCCCCGGGAGGCCTTTCCGTCCCGGAGGCTTTCCGCCTCGGGAGGCGGGGCCTGCGGTCACGGGAGGCGGGGCCTGCCGTCCCGGAAGGCTTTCCGTCCCAGGAGGTGGAGCCTGCCGTCATGGGAGGCGGGGCCGCCGGACGGAGTTCAGGCGTCCCCCGGCACCAGGCCCGCCTCGTAGGCGATGATCGCCGCCTGGACGCGGTTGTTCAGGCCGAGCCGGAGCAGGATGGCGCTGACGTGGGATTTGACGGTGCCCTGCGAGAGGGACAGCTCGCGGCCGATGTCGTGGTTGGACATGCCCCGGCCGACGAGGGCCAGCACCTCGCGCTCCCGCGCGGTCAGCGACCTCACCTGCTCGCGTGCCACCCCCGCCCTGGAGAGCCTGCCGCCGCTCAGCCGCTCGATGACCTTCCGCGCGATCCTCGGCGACAGGTACGCGGCGCCGTCGGCGACCGCGCGCACCCCGGTGATCAGCTCGCGGGGGTCCGAGGCTTTCAGCAGGAAGCCGCGCACTCCCTCGTCGAGCGCCCTGGAGACGTACTCGTCCTCGTCGAACGTGGTCAGCATGACGACCGCGACCTCCGGCATGACGGCACGCAGCTCGGCCGCGGCGGACAGGCCGTCGAGGCGGGGCATCCGGATGTCCAACAGCGCGATGTCCGGCCGGTGCGCGCGTACCAGCTCGACCGCCTCGCGCCCGTCGGCGGCTTCGGCGACCACCTCGACGCCCTCGTCGGTGGCGAGGATCGCCTTCACCCCCGCTCGGATCATGGCCTCGTCGTCGGCCAGCACTATCCGGATCATCGGCTTCCCTCGTCTCCTCTCCCGTCGGGCGGGTCCCCTTCCCCGAAGGCCCGGTCGGGCAGGACCCCCTCCCGGCCGGACGGGAACCGCGCCGTCACGGTGAACCCGCCGTCCCGGGGACCGGCCCGCAGGGTGCCCCCGAGCAGCCGCACCCGCTCGCGCAGACCCGCGATCCCGCTCCCCGCGCCCGCCGGGACCAGGGTCGAAGCCGGGCCCCGAGCCGGACCCGGAGCCAAAACCGGAGCGGAAGCCGGAACCCGAGCCGGACCCAGGACCGGAGCGGGAGCCGGGACCGGAGCGGGAGCCGTAGTCGTGGCCGGCCCCGGACCCGGCCCCGGATCTGGAGCCAGGACTGGAGCCGGACCCGGGAACGGAGCGGGAGCCGGAGCCGGGACCGGCGTGGCGCGGGCGGCGGAGTTGGACACGGTGACGGTGACCGTGTCGCGGGCCCGTTCGACGCGGACGAGCACGTCCGCGCCCGGGGCGTGGCGGGCGGCGTTGGTCAGCGACTCGCGCACCACCCGGTGCGCGGCCCTGTCCGCCAGCGGCGGCAGGGGCGCCCGCTCGCCGGTACGGTCGAGGGTGACGGTCATCCCGGCGCCACGCGCGCGGTCCACCAGCGCCTCGATGGACTCGTCCGGCGGCTCGGTGGAAACGGCGCCGGTCTCGCGCAGCACCCCGAGGGTGTGGCGGAGCCGGTCGGTCGCGGTGACCGCGGAGGCCCGCAGCTGAGCCGCCGCCTCCCGGTTCCGCGGGGTCATGTCGGCGGCCAGCTCCAGGGCTCCGGCGCGCAGCGCGATCAGTGCCAGTTCGTGGCCGAGCGAGTCGTGCATGTCCTCGGCGATGCGGGCGCGCTCGCGAAGGGTGACGCGCTCGGCGACGAACTCCCGCTCCCGCCCGAGCCGGGCGACCCGTTCCCGGCCCGCCTCCAGCAGGTCGGCCTGCTGCCGCTGGAAACAACCCGCCAGCCACGGCAGCACCACGAAGAGGCCGAAGACCATCAGCGCGCCGGTGATGATCGCGACGTCCGGCACGGCGTAGGCGGCCCCGGACGTCGCGAGAACGGCCAGGAGCAGCCGGCCTCGCCGTACGGGCAGGTGGCGGCCGTGCAGGTAGGCGGCCACGGCCAGTATCACGAAGAGAAGCTGCCGCCACAGCGGAACGAAGTCGAGGTACAACCCGCTGACCAGGGCGGATCCCGCGATCACCGCCAGTATCACGCCGTTTCTCACCGGGTCGACACTACCGACCGCAGCCTCGCCAGTCGCGTCGCGGCGGTGACGGTCCCCGCCACGGCCGCGACCGCCAGGGTGATCGTCAACGGGGCGGCGAAGTAGGTGAGCTGCTCCCAGGTGACCGTCCGGCCGTTCGAGATGAAGGAGATCGACCACGGGTACACGGCGAACAGCGCGACCGGCAGCAGCGACGGTGCCAGCCGCAGCCCGACGCGCCAGGCGGGGTTCCCCGCCCTCCGGGCCGCCCAGCGGCGGGACCGCAGCGCGCCGAGCACGCCCAGGCCCGCCGCCGCCAGCGCGACCAGTCCCAGGACCAGCTCGAACATCTGCCGGTCGCCGCCCGGCGCGTCCGGCGTACCGCCCCGGCTCATCGCGACGAGGCCGGTGAGCACGTCGTAGGTGTCGTCGTGGAGGGCGGCGCTGTTGGTCATGACCGCGAAGCCGTACCCCGTGTCCGGGACGATCGCCTCCACGGCGGTGTAGGTGAACAGGTTGCCCGAGTGCACGAGCAGCCTGGTGCCGTCCACGTTCTCCTCGACCCAGCCCATGCCATAGTCGCCCACCGCGGACGGCGTGTGCATGGTCCTCAGGCTCTCCGGCGTCACCAGCCGCCTTCCGTCGCCGGTCTGGCTGATCAGCCATCTGCCCATGTCGGCCGCGTTGGTGACCACCCCGCCACCGCCGCCGTCGCGGAAGCCGGGCATTTCTCGACGCGCCACCCAGGCGCCGTACATCGAGTTGAATCCCTCGGACGGCCTGACGACGCGGTCCCCGACGGCGCTGCCCGTCATGCCGAGCGGGCCGAAGACACGCCGCTCCATGTAGTCGCCGAAGCTCTGTCCGCTGACGACCTCGACCAGCCTGGCGGCCACGTCGTAGTTGACGTTGCAGTACTCCCCGCGCGTACCGGGGTCGGCGGCCAGCGTGCCGGTGCCCAGCGCGGACACGTAGCCGGCGAGCGACGGGGCCTCCTGCGTCGCGCCGATGTCGACGGTGGTGTCGGACAGGCCCGAGGTCTGGTTGAGCAGGTGCCGCACGGTGATCCCGGCGGCTCGCCGATCGGCCATGCGGAACTCCGGCAGCCGCCCGGCGACCGGCTCGTCCAGCGAGATCCTGCCGTCGTCGACCAGCGTCATGACGGCCATGGCGGTGAACGACTTGCTGACCGAGGCGACGCGCATCGGGGTTCTCTCGGTGACCGGTTCGCCGTCCGGCTCTCGCCCGTATCCACCGGCGTGCACGATCTCGCCCCTGTGGGTGACGACGACGGACATCCCCGGCAGCCCGGTGGACTCCATGGTCCTGTCGAGGTACGCCTCGACGGCCGCCGGGGTCAGCCCGGGGGCGGGTGACGCGGCCCGCGCGGCGGGAGCCGTGACAAGGGGCACGACGAGGGCCGTGACCAGGGCCGTGACCAGGCCGGCCGCCGCCGGGCGGATGAGCTCGTGTTTCATGGGAAGAACCTAGAAACCCCAGGTCCCGGAAAGATCCGACGATCGGCCACTGTCACCCCCGACCAAAGTCTGATCCCCGGCCGGAGACAGGGCGCGGCCGGACACCCCGCCGGAAACCCGGGTCCGGCGGGCTTCCAGCGGCGCACCCGCGTCCGGCGCCGCCCGTCCCTCACGTCACCCGCCCACCGGCGTGGCGAAGAACGGCCGGCTCGTCCCTCTTCCTGTCGGTGGCATCCGTTACTGTGTCGTCGATCATCGACGCGAGCAGGAGTGGGAGCGTGCCCACGCGGGTTGGGAAATCCTCTCGACGCAGGGCCGCGACCGTCCCATGATGTCGGTGGGAGACTTCCACCGACAGGGACGACGGCAACCCCGCCACCGCCCCTCGCGTCCCGGCAGTCGCGAGAACCAACGGGGGTTTTCGAAGGATGACCGCAACGACCATCTCGGCCCGGGGCGAGACCCTGGCCTTTCCCGAGGGTTTCGTCTGGGGGGCCGCCACCGCCTCGTACCAGATCGAGGGCGCCGCGCGAGACGGGGGCCGGGGCCCGTCGATCTGGGACACCTTCTCCCACACGCCGGGCAGGACCACCGACGGCCACACCGGCGACGTGGCCTGCGACCACTATCACCGCTACGCCGGAGACGTCCGGATGATGGCGGAGCTGGGACTGGGGGCCTACCGGTTCTCGGTGGCGTGGCCCAGGATCCAGCCGTCGGGCTCGGGGCCCGCCGTCGCCGCCGGGCTCGACTTCTACGACCGGCTGGTGGACGAGCTGCTCGCGGCCGACATCACGCCCTACGTGACGCTCTACCACTGGGACCTCCCCCAGGCGCTGGAGGACCTGGGCGGGTGGACCAACCGCGACACGGCCTACCGCTTCGCCGACTACGCCCGGATCGTGCACGACCGGCTCGGCGACCGCGTCGAGACGTGGATGACCATCAACGAGCCGTGGGTGGCCGCGGTGCTGGGGTACGGCATCGGCATCCACGCGCCGGGCCGCGCCTCGGCGGCGGAGGCCTTCCGCGCCTCCCACCACCTCCTGCTGGCCCACGGCCTGGGCGCCCAGGTGCTGCGCGACGCGGGCGCCCGCGAGATCGCCCTCACGCTGAACCTCACGCCGGTGATGACACCCGGCCAGCTGAGCGACCCCGACCTCGTGCCCTCCGCCGAGGACGCCGAGGCGGTGGACCGGATCGACTGCCTCATCAACCGGCAGTTCCTCGACCCCGCCCTGCGCGGGAAGCATGCCGACCCGGTGCTCGCCATCATGGAGCGCACGGGCGGCGTCGACCACATCCGCGACGGCGACCTCGAAACGATCAACCAGCCCGTCGACCTGCTCGGGATCAACTACTACACCCCCTGCGTCGTACGGTCCGAGCCCGGCGAGCCCGCCAACGCCGCCTACCCCGGCAGCGAGGACATCCAGTTCAGCGGCACCCACGCCCCGACGACGGCGATGGGCTGGGCGATCGTGCCGACCGGGCTCTCCCAGCTGCTCACGCGGCTCTCGCGCGACTACCCCGAGGTCGGCCTGCTCGTCACCGAGAACGGCGCCGCGTTCGACGACGTGGTGGCGGGCGACCGCGTGCACGACGCCGACAGGACCGCCTTCTTCGAGGGCCACCTCAGGGCCGCGCACGCCGCGATCGAGGCCGGTGCCGACCTGCGCGGCTTCCTGGTCTGGTCGCTGCTGGACAACTTCGAGTGGGCCGAGGGGTACAACAAGCGCTTCGGGATCGTGCACGTCGACTTCGAGACGCAGCGGCGGCTGCCCAAGGACAGCGCGCTGTGGTACCGCGAGGTGATCCGGCACAACGGGCTGCACCGCGAGCGCGCCAGGCGCCCCACCCTGGAGGCGGTCGCCGCCCGCGCGGGCGTGTCGAGGTCGACCGTCTCCCGGGTGATCAACGGTGAGGGCACGGTCAGCGACGCGTTCCGCGCGATCGTCATGCACGCCGTCAACGAGCTGGGCTACGTCCCCAACTCGGCGGCCCGCAGCCTGGTGACCCGGCGCACCGACTCGATCGCGCTGGTCGTCTCCGGCTCTCCCGCCGGGGCCCGCTCCGACGACCCGCTGTTCTCGGCGACCGTCCGCTCGGCCACCCGGGAGCTGGAGGAGGCGGGCAAGCGCGTCACCCTCATGCTCGCCGACTCGGCGGCCGGCCGGCTCCGGGTGGAGCAGTACGCCGCCTCGGGGCACGTCGACGGGGTGGTGCTCGTGTCGTCGCAGGGCACCGACCCGCTGCCCGCCGCGCTGGCCCGTACGGGCATCCCCGTGGTGTCGCTGGGCAGGCCCGCGGTGGCGACGCACGCCGCGTACGCCGACGTCGACAACGTGGGCGGCGCCGCCTCGGCGGTCCGGCATCTGCTCGCCGGGGGACGGCGGCGGATCGCCGCGATCGCCGGGCCCCCGGACGCGGTCGCCGCGCAGGACCGGCTCAGGGGATACCGCGAGGCCCTGCGCGACACCGGGCACCGTTCGATCATCGCCGTCGGCGATCTCACCCTCGCCTCGGGCGCCGACGCGATGCGCCAGCTCCTGCGCGACGACCCGGCGCTCGACGCGGTCTTCGTGGCCGGAGACCTGATGGCGATCGGCGCCCTGCGGGTGCTGAGCGAGTCGGGGCGGCGGGTGCCGGACGACGTCGCGATCGCGGGATTCGACGACATCGAAGCCGCCTCCTACGCCGTGCCCGCGCTCACCACGGTCCGCACGCCCCGGGAGGACCAGGCGCGGGCGGCGGTACGCCTGCTGCTCCGCCAGATCGACGGCGGCCCCGTGTCGTCGACGATCCTGCCCACGGAGCTGGTCGTCCGGGAGTCCACCTGACGGGTCCACCTGACGGGATGACCGCGAGCCTCGCGCGGCGGAGCGCGGGCGAAGAAGGCGGAGCGCGGGCGAGGAAGAACGTGAAGGGCCCGCCGGGGCGACGGCGGGCCCTTTCCCTCTTCCCTTTCGAGCTCTTCCCTTCCGAGCTCTTTCCTCTCGCGCTCTTCCCTTTCGGGTCGGCTCAGTCGCGCGCCCTCTTCCCGTTCGCGCCGACCGCGTACCACTCGTCGCCGAAGCCCTCGACGTCATGCCCCTTGATGTCGCCGGCCTCGGTGTCCTTGGCGAAGTAGTAGAGGGGATGACGGTTGTAGGTCACCTGTGTCGTGCCGTCGTCTCGTTCGGTGGTGCCGAGCAGGCTCTCCTCGACCCCCTCGCCCGCTTCGGGCGCCCCGTCCGTGACGTACGGCGGCCACGCCCGCGCGCACTCGTCGGAACACGACGACTTCCCGTCCTTGTCCTTCGCGAAGAGGTAGAGCGTGCGCTCTCCCTCTCCGACCAGAACCTTTCCGATCTTCGTCTCACCCAGCTCGACCTTGGCCCTGGTCGCCGGTGAGGCCGAGTCGGTGACATCCGGCGAGGTGGGCGACGCCTTGACCTGGTCCGCGACCATCGGCTCGGTCGTGCTCCCGTCGTCGGCGCCGCCGCATCCGGCCACGAGCACGCCGAGCGCGAGCACGCCGGCATGAAGCAACTTCCTCATCTCCGACCCTCCAGGTAAGCAGTGCCATTACTGCTGGACAGCAGACACGCTGCGGCACCGGTTGGGGGGCACGACACGGATCGCTTGGACATGCCTTTGCCCGCCCTTGCGAGACCCGTCTCGCCCGGAGCGCCGGGACCACCGGAGCCACCCGGGCCCCCGGCCCCTGTTCGCCTGACCCAGCTCGCGACCGTCCACGTACGGGAAGCCGGGAGCGAGGGCGTCGGGTCGCGTCGGGACAGGGACAAGGGTGAGGGTGAGGCCGGGGAGGGGCGAGGCGGTCAGCCGGAGGTGGGGAGGGCGGCGCGGGAGCGGCGGCGGTGGGCCTTCTGGCGGCACGCCGTGCCGCAGAACCGGGCCGGGCGGCCGGTACGCGCGGCGCGGATCGGGTCGCCGCACACCTCGCACCGCGAGAGGCCCGCGCCGGGACGGCTCTCCTCGCGCGCCGACGCCACACCCCGGGTTTCGTCACGCGGCGGCACCGGAGACCGGGTTCCGTTACGTGACGATCTCGCGGCCGGGGTTTCGTTACGCAGGGGTGTCGCGACCGGCACGGCGTCCGCCCGGGCGTCGTAGCCGGCGCGGGCGGCGGCGATCTCGTTCTGGTGCCGCTCCGTCCAGGTGACGAGCGACTGGATGGTGTCGTGCAGGGTCACGCCGAGGGGCGTGAGCTCGTAGTCGACCCTGGGCGGCACGACGGGGTGCACGGTACGGCGCACCAGGCCGTCCCGCTCCAGGTGGCGCAGGGTGACGGTCAGCATGCGCTGGCTGACGCCGTCGATCTCGCGGCTCAGCTCGGTGAAACGGAGGGTGCGGCTGTCGAGGAGCGCGATGACGAGCAGGGACCACTTGTCCGCGACCCGGTCGAGGATCTGGCGGACCTCGCAGTCCTCCCGGGTGTCCCACTGGCGCGCGTCGTAGGCGTCGTCGGTATCCGGGCAGCGACTCGGTGACTTCGAAGTGCCTTCTTCCATGGTCATTGATGGTGTCCCATGATGCGACTACTTACAAGAGGGAACCGTCAACGGCCCTCTCCTCCCCTCAAGGACTCAAGGAGTCGTCTCGTGTCCACACCACTGTCCCCGTCCCCGGATCGTCTGGACGGGCGCGCCTGGGGCATGCTGCTCGTGCTGTGCGGCGCGATCTTCCTGGAGGGGATCGACGTGGCGATGCTGAACGTGGCCCTGCCGTCGATCCGCTCCGACCTGGACCTGACCACCGGTTCGCTGAGCTGGGTGATGAGCTCGTACGTGCTCGGCTACGGCGGTTTCATGCTGCTGGGCGGGCGGGCCGCCGACCTGCTGGGCCGGCGGCGGATGTTCCTGGTGTGGCTCGCCGTGTTCATCGTCTTCTCGGGCCTGGGCGGGTTCGCGACCGAGGGGTGGATCCTCATCGTCGCCCGTTTCGTGACAGGGGTGGCCGCCGCGTTCATGGCGCCCGCCGGGCTGTCCATCATCACGACGAACTTCGCCGAGGGCCCGCGGCGCAACCGGGCGCTCCTGGTCTACGCGGGCACGGCCGCGGCCGGTTTCTCCCTCGGCCTCGTCGTCGGCGGCCTGCTGGCCGAGATCAGCTGGCGGTGGGTGTTCTTCGCCCCGGTGATCATGGCCTCGGTGATCCTCGTCGCCGCGCTCCTCCTCATCCCGGACGCCGACCGTCCGCACCGGCACGCGCGGGGCTTCGACCTGGCCGGGGCGGTCACCGTGACCGGGGCGATGATGGTGCTGGTGTTCGCGGTCGTCAGCCTGGAGGATCCCGCCGCGGGATGGGGCTGGACGGCCGGGGCCCTCGCCGCCGGGGTCGCGCTGCTCACCGCCTTCGTGGCGATCGAGCGACGGTCGGCGTCGCCGCTGGTACGCCTGGGCATCCTCCGTTCGGGCCCCCTGCTGCGGGCCAACCTCGGCGCGCTGCTGTTCGGGGGCTCATTCTTCGGGTTCCAGTTCCTCGTCGTGCTCTACCTGCAGGAACTGCGCGGCTGGTCGTCGCTGCAGGCCGCCCTGGCGCTGCTGGCGGTCAGCGTCGACGCCATCCTGGCGCCGACCCTCACCCCGCGCCTGGTGAACCGCTTCGGCAACGTCCGGGTGATCTTCGGCGGGCTCTGCCTCGCCGCCGTGGCCTACGCGCTGTTCCTGCCGGTCGGCCTCGACTGGACGTACGCGGCGATGTTCCCGACCATGATCATTCTTGGTCTCGGCTTCGCCCTGGCGTACGGGCCTCTCACCATCGCCGCGACCGACGGCGTGGCCGAGGAGGAGCAGGGGCTCGCCGGCGGCCTGCTGTACACCTCCTTCCAGTTCGGCTCGGCGCTCGGCCTGTCGGCGGTGACCGCCGTGAACGTCGCCGCCACCGGATCCGGCGGATCCCTCCTCACCGAACTCGACGGCTTCCGCGCGGCCCTGGTCATCCCGCTCGCGATGGCCGTCGTCGCGGCGGCCGTCATCGCGTCCGGCCTGCGCCGGCGCGGCGGAGCCGGCACGGAACTCCCCCACGGGACGCCGGTCGCGGCCGAGGCCCGGTAGACCCGAGGCTCCCGGGACGCTCCCGGGAGCGGCCCGGTTCCGCGAGGTCGCGTCGCGTCGCGGTCCGTCTCCCGCTCGCCGGGAAGCGCGGCACGGAGCCCGTACGGCACGAAGCCGGCCCCCTGGGGAGCCGGCCGGGTTCGAGCGTGGGCGACCGATCGGGTCGGTGTGTCGGTGTGTCGATGTGTCGATGTGTCGGTGAAGAGGTGGGGGTGTTGTGTGTGGGGGTGGGGAGGGTTAGAAGGCGTCGCCCCAGCGGCCGCAGTCGTCGAACTTGTCGGTGCCCTCGCAGACGCGGATCTTGAAGTCG
>NZ_JBEOWK010000031.1:0-115147 GCF_040295985.1 Streptosporangium sp. NPDC002524
AGCAGGAACGCGAGGGCCGCCAGCAGCGGGACGCTCAGCACATCGAGCGCCGCCGCCGCGGCGGGTATGGCGAGCAGCACCGCACGCGCGGCGTCGGTGACCCACATCGTGCGGCGGCGGTCCCAGCGGTCCACCAGCGGGGGCGGCCGGAATACGCCGGAAAGACACCGCCGAGACTGTGTGCTGCCTGGGAGTGGCGTCTGAAGTGCTGAAACTTAGGTTTCAATGGATGCATGGCCTCCTCGCCGCGTAAGCCGTTGACCGCAGGTTCCGTCCGGACTGCCTTGCGCCGCTTCTTGCGCGAGCGGGCGGCCGAGACCCGTGCTTTCCCCGATGATCCGGTCCTGGCCCAGCTTGCCGCTGCCCGCTGGCTTGCCACCGAACTGGACCTTGTCGCCCGTGAGCTCGTGGTGACCGCCCGGCGGGGCGAGCGCCGCTACTCCTGGCGGCAGATCGGCGAGGCGATGGGCACCTCCGGCCAGGCCGCTGGTAAATGGGCGCGATCGCACGGTCTTCCCGTCGAGGAACCCGCCGACGGCCGCGCCGTTGAGGAGGGGCGGGCGCTCGTCGCGGCGCTTCTGGTTATGTCGGTGAGAAGCAGAGCCGAATATTGCTGACGGGCTCGCTTGATCGAATCGTCCGGGAAGCCGTGTCGGTGAGTTTGGGAGCCACCTCGATAGCTTGGCCTGCCCGATGGCAGTCCCTGGCCTTCCTCCATAGGTGCCGACCCCGCTGTCGACGAAGCCCCAGATCCAGGTGAAGCGGCCTGAGCGGAGCGAGGGACAACTGCCTGGGGCTTGAGGACTATCGCTCGGAAAAAGCGCGCGTGTTCCGGCTTCAGGCCGAGGATCTCGTCTCGGCGTCCGCCAACCGCTCACCCGCGTTCTGCGGGTGGGTCGGCTGGCTAAGGGCTGGTCGGCGGGGCGACGACCAACTTGGTGTCCGGGTCGTGGTCGATCTGCGGAGGGCCAGCGACGATCATGGTGGCTTGGGCCCACGGCTGTTCTCGCAGCAGGAACGGCAGTTCCTCCAGCAGCCAGTTCGCCACGTGCTCCAGCTGCTCGGGGGAGTCACCGTCGCGGACGACCAACAGGCGCCCTTGCTCGTCGAGGTCACCCTGCATCCACACCGAGGCGTCCAACCACGGGGCGAGCTCTTCGCGGATGATGCCGGTGCCCTCGACCCAGATGAAGCCGGCACCGGCGGGGATGGTGATCGATCCGGGCCGGTCGTGGGTGATCCAGGCATCAGGGCGGAAGTCCACCGCCTCACCCCGGTGCAGGGGTCGCAGGATGTTCTCGACGAGCATGGCGCCCCAGTCGAAGTAGGCGTGGTTCCAGGCGATGTCGTCGGTGTGCACAATGGCGGAGTCGGGCACCAGCTTGCGTAGCCGCTCGGCCAGGATCGTCTTGCCGGCGCCGCCCCGACCGTCGATCGCGATCACCCGCGGACGTCCGGTGACGCCCGGTGATGCGTCGCGCAACTGCCGGACGGCGTCGAGCACGGTCACCACCCGCCAGCCAACGGCCTCGGTCTCGCCTGGATGTAGACGCATCGACAACCTGTCTCCGGAGGCGAGGGCACAGGTCCGGCCTGCCCGGACGGACCGCCGGTCGCTCAACCTTATCGACGTCATGGTCCAGAGGCCACGCCGGTGTCTGCCGGCGGCGCTTGATCCATTTCGCAATCCACAAGATCACCCTCAGCGCGACTTTCCAAGCGATAGTCCTCAAGCCCTTACCAGGAGGTGAGGCGAGCGACGGCCATACTCGGCGACGAGGAAGGTCGGAGTGGCTCCCAGACTCGCCGACACAAATCTGGTCCCAGGACCGTAGCCCGGCTCTCAACGTGGCTGATATCTGGCTCTCGTAGTCACCGACATAGCCACGCTCCATACCCGTCGTCACCTCGGACGGCCCCCTGGTATGGCAGAAAGGGGCCACGGAGGTGTGATCGGGTGTTCGTCTAACGATCGTCTGATGAACGTCGGCGGGCTCACCCTCAGTGCGGCCGACGCGCCCGGCGCTGGCGTTCATTTTCCCGTTCGTTTTCAATAGTGTTCATCTAACCCGCACAGTACGTTTGATGAACGGAGAGGCGCTCCTCGATGGCGCTCATCAGCCCAGTCGAGGTCAGCACCGACAACCAGAACACCCAGCGGCAGCACGACGCCCTCAACCCCATCTGCCTGAGGGTCTTAAAAAAGATCAGCGGTAAGCTCGTCGCTGACGACCGGCCCGCGCTGTTCAACGCGTTGGGCTGGATACGCGAGAGAGACCTGTTCTGCGTCCAGAAGGTCGACCGCATTGGTCGCAATCTCCTGGAAGAACAGATCGTCCTCAACGATCTGTTCCAACGCCGACGTCGGCGTTAAGGTCCTGACGGCCTGGAAGCGGTCCCCAAACGCCGACGGGTCGGCGGTCGGCGACCTGTGGTTGACGATGACAAACGTGCCAACGCCGGGCAAGAGCATGAACTTTAGCCGCTGACACACTCACCATCGCTGGACACCTTCATGCAGATCACGGACAACTATCTGCAGACTCCCATTATTCCCAGTTTCTGGGGGCGCGGATGCGGTTCAGCACGTCGAGGATGGCCTCCTGCCCGTGCCGGTCGTCGAGGGCGCGGTACAGAGTGAGTGCCTCTTCCAGCAGGTCGATTGCTTGATGCTCGCTTCCGGTTGCTGCGCTGATGTGGCCTAGAACGCCAAGCGCGTTGGCCTGCCCGTACTGATCGCCGAGGGCGCGGTACAGGGTGAGTGCTTCTTCCAGCATGGTGGCGGCTCGGCCGTACTCCTGGGTCTGGAAATGAACATTGCCCAGGCTGTGGAGGGCGTTGGCCTGCCCGTACCGGTCGCCGAGGGCGCGGTACAGGGTGAGTGCTTCTTCCAGCATGGTGGCGGCTCGGCCGTACTCCTGGGTCTGGAAATGAACGTCGCCCAGGCTGTGGAGGGCGTTGGCCTGCCCGTGCCGGTCGCCGAGGGGACGGTACAACGTCAGCGCCTGTTCCTGAAGTTCGATGGCTTGATCGAAGTTTCCGGTGGCCGCACGGAAGGAACCCAGGTCGATGAGGGTTTTGGCTTCACCTGGGCCGTTGTCGAGTGCTCGGTGCAGCGCCAGCGCCTCCTCCAGCGCTTCGATGGCTTGATCGAGGTTCCCGGTCGCCGCACGGACGCGCCCCAGGTATTGGAGGGTGTTTGCCTCGCCTCCCTGGTCGCCGAGGATGCGGTACAGCGTCAGCGCCTGCTCCTGGAGGTTGCCTGCTGCCCTGAAGTCGTCGGTCATGTAGTGGTCGCGGCCCAGATGGTCGAGGGTGTTTGCCTCGCCTCGCTGGTCGCCGAGGATGCGGTACAGCGTCAGCGCCTGTTCTTGGAGTTCGATGGCTTCAGCGAAGTCACCGGTTGCCGCACGGACGCGCCCCAGGTAATGGAGGGTGTTTGCCTCGCCTTGCTGGTCGCTAAGGGTGCGGTACAGTACCAGCGCTCGCTCCAGCGCTTCGCTGGCCTGAGCGTAGCGCTGCCCCATCATGTGGGCCATCAAGCCCTGCTCGTAGAGGTCGTTCGCTTGGCGTTCGGCCTCATCGTCGAGTGGGAGGGTAGCCACCTCACTACGGTGCCGTTCGTCCTCCTCTGTCTCGGGTGGGAATTCGACGGCCATACTGTCAATGGTGACAACCAGGCGGGCACCGGCAGCTGTGAGGACCCGTGTCCACCAGGGAGAGGTGGTGATGTGTAGCCATGGTTGGGCGGGTCTGCTCGCGGCGGCGAGACGGGCGAGCAGGGTATCAGGCCCGGTCTTCACCGCTATCACCTCCCGGAAGCGCAGGCTTGGGCGAGGCAGGTTCACTTGCTTTGCTTTCGCTAACGTCCACTCCTGCCAGGATGCCTCGTACCGTGGCCGGTGCACCTATCCCGATGATGAATGCGGGCCAAGGGCCGCTGATCTGTGCGCTGGCCGCCGCAGCGACCAGAGCACCCAGCAGCATCCCTCCAGCTAGAACGAACAGACGAGGCCCGACCTCGGCCCGGTCCACCAACGGCCACCGGAACCCCGCCGCCGTCACCGCCGTCATCAGCGACACCAGCCCGGCCGCCAGTCCACCGGCTAGACCCCACCCGGCGGCCTGCACCCATCCCATGCCTCAGACAGTAACCACCCGCACGCTATCAGTACAGGCAAAGCCGTCTAATTGTCTGGAGTGTGTATAACCTCGGGGTCGGGGAACCCAAGAACAGCCGTCGGCGCTGCGAATGATCTTGCCTTTCCGGGATGAATTGGAGTTGATCATTTCTGGTGAGGAGCCGGATATCCGGCGTGGGCTTGATCCGGCTTGACGGACATCCGAGACCAGGGGTTCGTCCCCGGAAGGATGTCCATGATGGAGAGCATGGGAAGAAGGAACTGCGCCCTCGCCGTTCGTTCACCCGCGAGTTCAAGGCCGAGATCGTCGAGCTGTGTCGGCGCGAGCCGTGCGATGAGGCGTTCGTCATGTCTGGAGGCCAGAAGCGGGGAATTCTCGTCACAGCCTCATGCGCCTTCAGCGTCGGTAGGCCAATGTCGACCCGCGCCGCTCGGGAGTGTTTTCCACCCGCTTGCGATCTCACACAATGCTATTTATGTGATACTGGCGGGAGATCATTAGGCGTGTGAGCGAGATAGTTCTTTAAGCTTTTTTAAAGCATCACCCTAAGGCTCGCTTAAATTCCGCTTTTGCCCGCTCTGCAGTTATGCGCAATTCTTGCCATTTTTGATCTGCAGAGAGCGCCTCGTTACTCCAGAGATCGGGGCCTTCTTCAGTCATGCTCCTCAGTTGTGCATCAACTGGTAGGAGCGCCTGAAGCGCTTCATGATTAAGCGATCCATCGTGCACCCTTCCACGCACAAGTTGAAAAGCATCATCAAACTGCAGGGCAATTTCATCAGCCCCCACCTTGGCGGCGCGGATATAATCCAGCTGTCTCGCAGGGTCCCAGCTCAGCTGCTCCAAGACATCAGCGATCCACTGATAAAAACCTTTCGATTTCCACTCTTCAGTCACCGAATAATTCCTCCGATATCTCCGTTTTCGTCAACCACTCTCCAGTAGGGGGCCTCCCCGTGATGTCCCCCTCCCGGATGCCAGCGAAGGTGTCGTCCGGTGATTCCACCCTTTTCAGTGGGCTATGAGCTGCAGGGCGTCACGGAAGCGCTTTTGATCCGGCGGGCTGAGGGGGGAGAGCAGCGACCGCTCGGCCTCGTCGCTGGCCTGGGTGGCGCGGCGGACCGTGTCCTTGCCGTGCTCGGTCAGTTCGACAACGTTGCGGCGCCGGTCCTGTTTGTGCGGGTGACGGCTGAGGATGCCTTTGTCCTCGAGGGTGTCGAGAAGAGCGACCATCGTGGTGCGGTCGACGCCCAGTCGCTGCGCCACCTGGTGCTGGGAGGGCGGCTCCTGGCCGGTGAGGACGAGCAGCACCCCGAGTTGGCGCGCGTCGATGCCGAACGGCGCCAGGACTTGGTCGTGCAGTTCCTGAAGCCGCAGGGCCGCGTGTTTGAACAGGTATCCCAGGCGCGTGCCTATCTGGGAGGGCGCTTCGCTGTCGTTCGACATCTTGCAATCCTACGGCTACCCTGATTGTCAGTGAGACTGACAATCAGGAAAGCGAACGAAAGGGTCTTCGGTGATCTTGGTTACAGGAGGACTGGGCTTCATCGGCTCGCACACCGTGCAAGCGCTGCTGGACGCGGGCGAGGAATGCGTGCTCGTGCAGCGGCGCGCCGCCGAAACGCTGACCGGCCGCTTCGACCGGCCGGTTCTGGTGGAACAGGGCGACGTGAACGTTCCGGACACCCTGCTCGGCATCGGGAAGCGTCACCACATCACGGGAATCGTGCACCTTGCCGGTTCGATGCCCTGGCCGCCCAGTTCCGAGCCTCCGGTCGAGGCCGCGCGCCACGCGCTCGGCGGGCTGCTCAACATCATCCAGGCGGCTCAGGACTGGGGCGTACGGCGCGTGGGCATCGCGAGTACGATCGGCGTCTACTCCGGCATCGCGGCCAAGGACGCGCTCACCGAAGACCTGCCGCTGGCCATGGGCTCGTTTCACCTGATCCCGACGTTCAAGAAGATCGGTGAGTTGCTCAACGCCCACCTGGCGGATGCGACCGGCATCGACATCGTCAACTACCGCATCTCTGGCACCTGGGGGCCGCTGGGCCATTCCGACCCGTTCTTCCCGGCCCCCGAGCTGGTCCACGCCGCCGCCCGGGGGCGCGCCGCGGACCTGTCAGGCATGAGCCGCCCCGCGTACGCCGAGGACGCGCTTGACCTTTGCTACGTCAAGGACACCGGCCGCGCGATCGCGCTGCTGCAGACCGCGGACAAGCTGCGCCACCAGACCTACAACGTGGCCTCCGGCCGTTCCACGAGCAACGCCGAGATCATCGCGGCGATCAAGAAGGTCGTGCCCGACGCGCGGATCGACCTGCCCACGGGCGGAAACGCTTCAAGGGCCTACCTCGACATCACGCGTCTGCGCGAAGACACCGGCTACCGGCCGGAGTACGACAGCGAGCGTGCCGCCGCCGACTACATCGCCTGGCTGCGAGCGGGCCACGAGCGCTGATCTCCCGACGGACCTTCCCCGCCGCGTGCCCCCGTCCGAGGAAACGCCCGCGACCTCAAGGGCTTCCTGCCGGGCGTCAGCCACGCCCTCGACCCCCGCACCCTCACCGTCGACAACGCGCGGCGGGCGACGGTCGCCTGACGGATCGTCATGGGCCGGGTCGCATCGAGGTAGGACGCCGCCGCGGGCGCGGGCGAACTCGCCGACGGCCGCCCAACAGCCGGGGGAGTCAGGAGATGTCTCCTGACTCCCCCGCCGGAGGACAACCCGCAAGTCGTCCACGGGCTCGATCCGCCGAGCCCTGACGCAGGCGCCGGGAGCCTCGGTGGTCCTTCTGGGCGAAGGGGTCCTCCGGCACGCTCTCCGCGAGAGACCCCTTGCGCTCCGACGGCACACGCTGCCGGATGTCTTCCTCGAGATTGCGCATCGCCATGCGGAAGATCTCCGACTGCCCGGCGCCGACGAACGACAGGTGGCCGAAGAGCTCGAGTACCACCAGGCCGTGCATGTGCCCCACGCGCTGATGAAGAGCGCGGTCGCCGGGGCGGGAAGGACCCCGCGCTCCTCCTGTCCGGGCAGGTTCTCCAGGTGCGGGCGCAGCGCGGGGCTGAGGTCGGGCGCGTCGGCGCGGGCACCCGGGCGGCGGGGATGTCCCCGGCCGGAACGGGCGGGATGTCCCTGGCCGGAACGGGGGTGTCCTGCCGCGCGAGGCGGCGGGTCAGGGCGGAACGAGCTCGGTTCACTTCAAGGTGTACTTACACGTACTCTCGCCGCCGTCGTTGGCGGCGACCTCCTCGCCGTCGACGAGAATGCGGCACTTGGCCGGCTTGAGCATGCGGTTGGAGTCACGGACCGCGCCGGGGATGACGGAGACCGGGTAGCCGACCTTCTGTTCGGCCTTGGTGAGCTCGACCGTCACGGTCTTCTTCCAGGGGAGGGTGACATCCGACTCGCTGCCGTTGGTGTCGGCGAAATACGCGATCGGCTGGTAGATCCTGCCTTTTCCGTTCACCTCCAGAGTGACCTCGTAGGTCTTCGTCTGAGGCGCGGAGGATCGCGTGGGCGACTGGCTCGACGGGGAGGCCGCGGCGGAGGATGACGCGGGCGCGGCCTTGTCGGTACCGGTTCCGCCACAGGCGGCGAGGGTCAGAGCGACCGGTGCAAGCAGTCCGACGACTCGCCTGTTCATCATCAACGAGGACATGACGACCAAGATTATCCATGTCCGCGAGCGGTCGTGCGCAGTTCGGTGCCGTACGCGTCATCCGGCCTGGCCCGCACGGCGAACAGGGGCCCCGCCCCTCGGACGCGCGCGTCGTCTGCCGCGTGCCGCGTACTTTTCGACGGCTGCCACCGTCGGTTGCTGCCGTGACACGACCATGACGCGGCGCGGGCGAGGCGGAGACACGGCCGATCCACAGTGGACGGGGCCGGCGGGCGAGCCGCGGGTGAGGTACGGAGCGTGTGGCGAAGCCCGGGGCTGCGTGTCGTGAGTGTCGCCGGTCGGGGATGACCCGGCCGTACGGGAGGGCCCTTGGCTGGCCCGGACCCGAGCCGTCCACCGCGGACGGAAAGCCGTGTCCGGACAGGCCGGAGGTGGGCCGCGGCACGGTGACGGTCCCGGCCGGCCGGGCCATCCGGGTGGCCCTGCCCGGCGCGGGGCCACCGATCCGGGCCGGGCCGCACCGGGGCGGCGGTGTACGACCCCGGGCGTCCCAGCGTCGCCCTCGTCCAGCGGGGCGACGCCGGAGCCGCCGGGGCTGCTGTGACCGTCGGGCGGAAGGTTCCGGCGAAGGTGATCACGAAAGGGAGAAGGCATTGGTAAACGACGGAGAATGGGACCGGCGTTCGCTGTTGCGGGGCGCGGCCGTGCTGGCCGGTGCCGCCGCGACGGCGCCGCTGCTGGGCGGCGCGGCCACCGCGGCACCGGCCGGCAGCGGTGACGCGGACGCGCTGTTCAAGGCCGGGAGGTTCGAGCAGGCCGGTCGCGCGTACGAGAAGGTCCTGAGAACAGACCCCGCGAACCTGCACGCGGCCCGCCGGCGCGGCTATGTCGGGCTCCTCGCCAACAAGTTTCCCGACGCCGAGAAATACCTCAAGCTGGCCGTCGAGCTGGCGCCCGGCGACAGGGACGCCCACTACTTCCTGGCCGACTGCTACATCCGGCAGGACAAGTTCTCCCTGTCCGCACCACACTGGCAGGCGGCCGGAGAGGAGGCCTACGCCAAGTGGTTCGCGGCGGTCCGCGGCGAGCCGTACCAGATCCACGGCGACACCGCGCGGCTGCCGTGGCAGCAGATAGACCCGATTCCGCTGGTGGAGGCCTCGGTCAACGGCGGGCCGCCGAAGCGCTTCATGTTCTACACCGGTGCCCCGAGTCTGAGCGTGCGCGCCTCGGTGGCCAAGGAGGCCGGGCTGAGCCCGGTCGCCAGCCAGAAGATCGGGTATGAGAACGGCGTCATATGGGCGTACTGCGGGGTGCTGGACTCCTTCAAGCTGGGCGGCCTCGAACTGCGGAACGTCCCCGTGGGCTGGTCGTCGACGGAGTCGGGCGAGGACGTCGACACCGACTGCGACGGCCTGATCGGCACGTGGGTCTTCTACCACTTGCTGACCACCTTCGACTACGCGGGCCGGTCGCTGATCCTGCGCCGCAGGACCCCGGAGACGGCCAGGAAGGCACGCGCCGCCGCCGAACGGGCGGGCGCGGAGCCCCTGCCGCTGTGGCTGGCCCGTGAGCAGTATCTGCACAGCGGGGGAAGCGTCGCCGGCGCCTCCGGGTCCCGCACCGGGGTGGTGGGCGTGAACTTCGGCGGAAGGGGCGAGATGGCCGCGGTCGTGTTCGGGGACACGGCCGAGCGGCTGGGGATCCGCAGCGACCACGACCGCCCCATCGGGACCTTCGCGCACAGCCACCCGGCCGTCACCTACCCCTGCTATCCGGAGAGGATCCGCCTCGGCGACGCCGCGGCCGAGGAGATCTACTGCGAGAACCACCCGGAGGCCGAGCTCGCCCCCTTCGGGTTCGACGTGCCGGCCGCCTTCTTCCACAGCTTCTTCAAGCCCTACAACATCACCCTCGACTTCACGGACATGAACCTCTACATCGCCCGCGGCAAGGCCACCTGATCACCGCGACCGCACGGGCGTACGGGGAGCTGTCCGGAACCGACCCCGCGAAGGAATCCCGTCACGTCGAGTGACAGGCGTCCCCCGGCTCGCTCCCAGGGGGCCGATGCCCGGCAGGGCGTCCGGGGGCGAGCCGGATCGCGCGCCCGCCGAGCCGCCGCCGTCCCGGGAGCGTCGCGGCCGGCCGGACTCCGCGACCGTCGCGTCAACGCCGAGCCCAGCCCCTGAGCGGGATCGTCACGCGGCTCGACGACGCCGGTGGCCGGATGCGCCAGAACGAGCTCGCGGCGTCCATGGGCTGGCACCGCAGCCGGCTGTCACACCAGCTCACCCGTATGGTCGACCGGGACCTGGTGCGCCGGCTCGACGCCGGCGGCAAGGTCATGTTCGAGATCACGGACACCGGCCGCGCCGCGGCCGCACGGGCCCGCCCCGTACACGCCGCCGCCGTCCGCGAAAAGCTGATCGCTCTCATCCCCCCGGACCAGCGCGATCGGCTGGCCGAGATACTGCGCGCCCTCGCGGTCTGACCCGAAGTCGGCGGCTGTTCCGTCAGCACCGCACAGCTGCGGGCACGATCGGCTGCGGCACCTGCGACGGGACTCCATCCCGGCCGCCCACCGCCCCGCCGGTCTGGGAGCATCGATCAGGTCGGGTGAGCGACGGTTCTTGAGATGAGTCATCCCGTTTGCCGAGCCCCGAGTCGGTCAGCTGAGTCCGAGAGGATGCCTCGGGGTCAGGGCGGTAGCCTGCACTGGCCGGTGCTGTCGATCTCCGGTTTTGTCCAACGTGAAAGGCCAACCAGATTATGACGTCGGTGTCGGACCAGGGACCGGATGCGGCGGGGCCGGCGGGTACCGGACAGGCCGGCGAGGGGGACCTGCGGGCGTTGTTCGGGCAGTCCATCGCGGTGTTCGCCCTGCTGGCGGGGCCGGCGCATGTGGTGGAGACGGCGAGCCCGGCGTTCTTCGCCGCTTTCGGCGAGGAACGGGCGCGCACCGGGGTCCCGGTCGTCGACGTGGTGCCCGAGCTCGCCGGTCAGGGCTTCCTCGAGGCGCTGGACCGGGTCTACCGCACCGGTGAGCCGCGCACCGGCCGCGACGTCAGGATCGTGCTGGGCGTCGGCCCGGAGGCGCGGGAGGTGTTCTTCGACTTCACGTACGAGCCGCGGCGCGACGCCGAGGGCACCGTGACCGGGGTCCGGGTGATCGGGGTGGAGATCACTCAGGTGAAACACGCCCAGCGGCTGATGGCCGAACATCGGGCCCTGGTGGAACAGATCGCCCGCCAGGTGCCCCTGGCCGAGGTCCTGGAGGGAATGGCCCGCTGCATCGAGGACCTGGCGCCGCACCGGGTGCTGGTCTCGGTGCTGCTGGCCGATCCCGACGGCCGGCACCTGCGCCACGGCGCCGCCCCCAGCCTGCCCGACTTCTACAACGAGGCCATCGACGGCATCGCCACCGGCGAGGGCGTCGGCTCGTGCGGCACCGCCGCCCACCGGCGCGAACAGGTCATCGTCACAGATATCGCCACCGACCCCTTCTGGGCCGACTTCCGTCACCTGGCCGAGCCCGCGGGCCTGGCCGCCTGCTGGTCCACGCCGATCCTGGCCCGCGACGGCAGCCTGCTGGGCACCTTCGCCATGTACCACCCCGTTCCCCGCGCACCCCAGGACGCCGACCTCGCCCTGGCCCGCCTGTTCACCGACACCGCCGCCCTGGCGATCGAACGCCACCACATCGAACAGGCCAAACTCGCCGCCGAGGCGAGCGCCCGCTCAGCCCTGGAGGAACTGGCCAGAGCGGTCCGCGCCGAGCAGCGGTTGCGCGCCGAGGCCGAACAGCGCGCCACCGCCGCCGCCGAACTCGCCGCCCGCATCCGTGCCGCCGCGGCCGTCCAGGCCGCCGCCCCCCACCCTGAGAAGTGCCAGCTCGGCGGCGCCGCCGGATGCACCGCACCGGCCGAGATCAAGGTCGCCGACTCGTGGGGCGACTCGGCGTGGGGCTGCGTCGCCCACGCCGACGAAGCCCTCTTCAACGTGAAGCACGTGTTCATCGCCAACGAGGAGTCCGGCGGACTGGCCGCCTACCTCAACCGCTGACCTGGGCTCCCCCGAGACGGGCGGTACGGAGAAGGTCCTCCCGAGGTTTCTCAAACGGTTTCCGGGGGTGCGCGGGGCCGTGCTCCCCCGCTTCGTGCCGGCGCGGGCGGCGGGCTGCTGGACGGGACGATCTCCGTTGTGTGCCCTGCTGGTTCCAGCGCGACGCCGACCGGCTCTTGGCGGTCAGCCGACGGCGCTGATCTGGCGGTGCTGATCTGGCGGCGGCTCAGTCTCGCGCCCGCCGGTGACCGGTCTCCCACGCCCAGGCGGCGATGCCGACGCGGTTACGGACCCCCAGTTTGCGCTGGATGTGGGCCAGGTGGGTTTTGACGGTACCGGGGGTGATGTAGAGCTCGGCGCCGATTTCCGGGTTGGTCAGGCCGTCGGCGACCAGTGACACGATGTCGAGTTCCCGGTTGGTGAGCGGTGGCTTCGAGTCCGGCGCGTCACGTACGCCGGACAGCCGCCGCAGCAGCCGCACCGTCACCGACGGGCTGATCAAGGAGTCGCCGAGCATCGCGGCGCGGACGGCCTCGATCAGCAGCGCGGTCCCGGAGTGCTTGAGCAGGAAACCGCACGCGCCGTGGCGCAGCGCGGTGTGGACGTAGGCGTCCAGGTCGAAGGTGGTGACCACGACGACCCGTGTCACGGTGGGTGTGCCGGGCGCGCAGAGGATCCGGGTCAGTTCCAGCCCGTCCATCCGCGGCATCCGGATGTCGGCGATCACCACGTCCGGTCGCAGCCGCCTGGCCAGGGTCAGTGCCGCGACACCGTCGGCGGCCTGGCCGACGACGTCGATGTCCGGCGCCGAGTTCAGGATGGTCTGGAATCCGAACCTGATCCGTTCCTCGTCGTCGGCGACGAGCACCCGGATGGTCATGACACCGGCTCCGCGACATCGGCGGGAAACCGCGCGCACACCTGCCAACCGGCCGGTGGTACGGGGCCGGCGGTGAACGTGCCGCCGAGTGCCTCGACCCGCTCCGCCAGCCCGGCGAGACCGATCCCGCTGTGCCGTCGGCCGGCGGGGTCGCGGGCATCCCACCGGCCGCCGGGCTCGCGGTGCGCCCGGCCCGCCGCCGGGGCCCGGTCGTCGACCGTCAGCGAGATCCCGCCGGGACATCCGCGGAGCGTCACGGTGACCGCCGCGCCCGGGACGGCATGGCGGCGTGTGTTGGTCAGGCTCTCGACCACCACCCGGTACACGGTCGTGTCCGCCTGACGGTGCAGGGACGCGCCGAGCCCGGGATCCATCCTCAGCTCGATCGGGCCCGTACCCGAACCGGCGTACCGCTGGACCAGCTCCGGCAGGTCGGCGACGCCGGGCATCGTCGTGCGGGATCCCGCGGCGCCGTCCTCGAACTCGCGCAGCACCCGGATCGTGCTGTCCATGGAAGCCAGCGCGTGGGCGCCGTCGGACTCGATCCGTCGCAGCACCCGGGCCACCTCCTCGGGATCGGTGCGCAGCAGCAGCTGTGCGGCCTGCGCCTGGATGACCATGGCACTGACGTCGTGGGCGACGAAGTCGTGCAGGTCGGTGGCGAGTTGCAGGCGCTGCGCCCGTCGTGCGTGGCGTACCGCCCGGAGCCGGCGGGCATCGAGCCAGCGTAGGTACCCCCCGGCTCCCGCGCCGGCGAGCGCGGCCAGCGACCAGAACGCGCAGGACGCGACAGCCTCCCACCCTGCCCCTGGCGTCACGCCGGTGACCGGGAGGGCCAGGAGCGCCACGGCGAGTGCCGTGAGCGCGCCGGCGACCGCGGCGTGCGCGACGGGCGACCAGCGGCAGACCAGCGCGATGAGAACCATCAGTGCCGCGGTGTGCAGCAGGGGCCAGGGACCGCCGGTCCGGGGCGGGCCGGCGGACCAGATCGCGGTGGCGGTGAGCGAGATCAGCGACACCACGCCGGTGGCGGGAGCGACGAAGCGGCGGGTACGGGGCCAGCCCGCCGCGAGCGTGCCCAGCGCGCCCAGTGCCAGCGCGGCGGGCAGCACGAGCAGCGGATCGCCGTCCGGGCGCGTCGCCGCCGCCGAGGCGAGAACGGCCGCCAGGACGCCGACGGCCGGACCCACCCGCGCGGCGAGGCGTCCGGCGGCCCGCCGCCCCTGGTCGGCGGTTGTCCGGGTGGTCGACACGAGCTCACCCTAGCCACGCGCGGCGCCCGCCGCGTCTGCCGATCGGCGGATATCCAGCGGGCTGCCCCGGTCGGGATGCTCGACGTGTCGCCGCCCGGCCGGGGCGGGCAGAGCAGAGGAGACCTCATGACCCATCCGACACCGTCCACGCCGCGTCGCCGCGCACGAGGTGCCGCGCTGGCCGGACTCGCCGTACTGGCGGTGCTCGGCGCCGCCGCCCCGGCCCGCGCCGGTGGCCACGCGCCGGCACCGCGCGAGACCTCGCTGGTCGGCGCCGTCGACCTGAAGACGGTGCCCGGGGTCCGCCTGCACTTCGCGTTCGACGCCCACGCGGTCCGGGACAGGGAGAAGGAGGCGACCGGCACGTTCCGTATCAGGCACACCGAGGGTGCCGTCGACGTGTGGCAGACCGGTACGATCACCTGCCTGCAGGTCGGTGGCCCGGTCGCCGTGGCCAGCGGCACCGTGACCGCCTCGAACGAACCGGTTCTGATCGGAAACAAGGTCGGATTCACGGTGTACGACCACGGCCGGCGCGACCGGCTCAACGCCAGCTGGGACATGGGCTTCACGGGGACCCCGCCGCCGTGCATGAGCACCGCGCCCACGGGCGAGATCGGGGCGGGAAACCTCGTCGTCCGCGGCTGAGGTCCTTCCGGCCTACCACTGAGGTCCTTCCGGCCTACCACTCGAAGATCAGCTCGATGGCGATCACGACGTCGATGACGCCGCACCATTCGGCGAAGGACCGGGCCACCACCTTGTCCCGCCGGAGGTGGACGAAGTCCCAGACGCCGTGGAAGAACCATCCGGCCGCCACCAGGTAGCGGCCCAGATCCGGATGCACGGCCAGCCCGATCAGCCCGAGCGCGCCGAAGGCGAGCATCCCCAGCGCCTGCACCCGGAACGTCCCGGACCGGAACATGTGCCCGTCCACGACGCTCCAGAGCAGGACGATCAGCGCGACGGCGGAGAACACGACGGCCGGTTCGATCACGTCCAGCCAGCGCAGCGCGACGACGCCGGCCATCCCGGCCACGAGCAGCGGCCACGTCGCCCGGCGCGCCTCCAGCTTGGCGACCAGCAGGTAAAGCAACGGCAGGAGCAGGAGGATCGACGCGAACGACGCCACCCCCTCGTCCGACCCGGTGCCGCCGAAGGTCACCGCGGAAAGCGCCAGCGCCAGCGCCGTGGGCCAGCGGTCGAGCAACCGGCGGACCCGGTGCCCGCGTCCGTGGGGCACGCTCGACATGGGGTTCCTTTCGGTGAGGTGGTGGGTGACGGGTGACCGGTCGTGGTGCGCGGGCGGGGCGTCCATGCGGTTCCTTTCCTACGGGGGCGGGGTATCTTCCGCGCTCAGCCTGGCCGCTGGAGGCGGCCGTCAGTAGTGC
Source organism: Streptosporangium sp. NPDC002524 (assembly GCF_040295985.1). Taxonomy (NCBI): domain Bacteria; kingdom Bacillati; phylum Actinomycetota; class Actinomycetes; order Streptosporangiales; family Streptosporangiaceae; genus Streptosporangium; species Streptosporangium sp. NPDC002524. The sequence continues at coordinate 15,359 of NZ_JBEOWK010000031.1, forward strand.
CGGAACCGCAGGTGTGCGTGTGGCTTTGTCACTGGATCTCGTGACAACTGTCATGAATCGTCCGCGGCGGAGATCGCGACCGGCCCGCGGCGCGGCGTGCTGTCACAATGACTGTGTGCGCGACCACGGGACCGACGGCGGGACGGCGGCACTGCGGAGTTTTCGCCGCTACACGTGGTGGAGCCTCACGGGCACCACCGCGTTCTTCCTGGTCGCCGTGGTCGGCGCGGGGCTCCTGGCCTCCGGCGTACCGGTCTGGGCCAGGGGCGCGGGCGGCGCCGCGCTGGCCGTGACGGCCGTGTGCTGCGCGGTGCTGCTGCACCGCCGGCTGGCGTCCGGCCCCGCCGCGCCCGGCGAACCCCCCGGCCGCCCGCCCGTGGCGTGGATGGCCGCGAGTGCCGCCGGGGCGGCCACGCTCGGCGGCGTTCTGCTGGCCGTACGGGACGACGCGCTGTGGGCCCTGGCCCCGGCGATGACGGTGTCGGTCGTCGCGACGTTCCTGCCGCCGCCGCGCCGGTGGACACTGATCGCCGTGGCGATGGCCGCCGCGGCCGTGCCGGGCGCGGTCGCGGGAGGCGACGACCCGGTGCGCGCGGTGCTGTTCCCGCCGGGACTGGTCGCGTTCAGCGCCTGGATCACGCTCGGCTCGCTGTGGGCGTGGGACATCGCCGAACGGCTGAACGCGGCGCGCCGCCAGGACGGGGAGCTGGCGGTCACCCGGGAACGGCTGCGCTTCGCCGCCGACCTGCACGACATCCAGGGCCACCACCTGCAGGTGATCGCGCGCAAGAGCGAACTGGCCGCGCGGCTGGCGGCGGCCGACCCGGCCCGCGCGACCACGGAGATGCTGGAGGTGCAGCGGCTCGCCACCGACGCGCTCTCGGACACGCGGGCCCTCGTGCAGGGCTACCGCCGTACGACGCTGGACGCGGAGCTGGCCAACGCGGGCCGGGTGCTCGCCGCGGCCGACATCCGGGTCCGGATGAACGTCGAGCCCACTGAGCTCACAGCGGGCACCGGGCCGCTCCCCGACGCCGGCCGGCACCTGCTCGGCCTGGTCGTGCGCGAGGCCACCACCAACGTGCTGCGCCACAGCCGGGCACGTGCCGCCGAGGTCGACTACCGCCTCACGGACGGCCTGGCCCGGTTGCGGGTGCGCAACGACGGCACGACCGGCCCGCCCGGCTCGGGGGCGGGCACCGGGCTGCGCACCCTGGCCGGCCGGCTGCGAGCCGCCGGAGGCGAGCTGACCTGGGAGCACGAACACGGAAGCTTCGTCGTGACCGCCTGCCTGCCGGTCGACGCGAGCGCGGAGGCGCGATGATCCGGCTGCTGATCGCCGACGACGAGGACCTGCTGCGCAGCGCCCTGGCCGCGCTGCTCGTACTGGAACCCGACCTCACCGTGGTCGCCGAGGCCGCCACGTCCACCGACGCGGTACGGCTGGCCCGCGAGCACCGCCCCGACATCGCGGTGCTCGACCTGGAGATGCCGCCCGCCGACGGGTTGCACGCCGCCGCGCGGATCATGGCCGCGCTGCCCGGCGCCCGGGTCGTCCTGGTCACCCGGCACGCGCGGCCGGGGGTGCTGCGCCGCGCCCTGGCGGCCGGCGTCAGCGGCTTCGTGCCCAAGACCACGTCGGCGTCCCGGCTCGCCGAGATCATCCGTGACGTCGCCGCGGGCCGGCGGTACATCGACACCGACATCGCCGCGTCCGCCCTGACCGAAGGCCCCTGCCCGCTCACCGACCGGGAACTCGACGTGCTGCGTGCCTGCCGTGGCGGGGCGTCGATCGGGGAGATCGCCGCCCAGGTGCACCTCGCGCCCGGCACGGTGCGCAACTACCTGTCGGCGGCCATGACCAAACTGGGCGTCGGCTCCCGCCACGCCGCCGCCCACCGCGCCTGGGAGGAAGGCTGGATCTGATCCGCGGAAAGGCGTTCACCCTCTCCTCATGCGCGATCGGACCGGATTACGGCACCGGGAAAGGAAGGCCGCCCAGCGCGGGGTGGTGAGCCGGTCGGCGCGTTGGCCGGGGGAGACGGGCCAGCTGGTCGTCACCGTGCGCTGAGGCGGATGGCTCCGGCGCGGGCGGTGGACGTGTCCCGTGCCGAGCGTGCTCCGACGGTCCGCGCCCACGCCTCAAGACGGCAGGGAGCTCGAACCGGACGCCCCTCCCGCGGCCGGGACTCCATCGGGCCGTCGGTGTGCGGCAGCGGCGTCGCACCTGCTGGGCGTCGAGTCACCGAACCCGCAGGAACCTGACCAGCGGGCAAGGCGCGTGGAGCGCCCGGCGCGTGGAAACGCGCATGCCGGGTGCGGCGGGCGGCCCGGGGAAACCCACCGGGAGTAATCACGGCAGGGCGCCCGGTCCGCCCCAACCCGACACCCCGGCTCCGTTCGTGAGCTCACCATGAGGGCGAGGCGTTGACCTTGTTCCGAGAACATGGTTTTTCCTGTCAGACGGCCATCAAAGGGATGACAGGAAGAGGAGCCGAGTTCATGACGGTCGTCGAACCCGCCGAGAGCTCGCCCGCTGTCGCGCCTGGATCACGGTCATCGTGAGCGCCGCGCCCTTCGCTGTCGCGTACGGCGTCAATCCCGCCCTGCCCGTGGCGTTCGGCGGCGGCGTGCTCGCCGTCCTGCTGTTTCGCCGGTCGGGTTCGAAGAGGCGTCGCAGGCCATCCATATCCGATACTTCCACGACGTGTTCGAGAGAAGACCTCAACGTGAGCAGAACGACGAACAACGCGGGCCATCCGCCCCTTCGACGATTCGGTGTCGCGAGTCTCGGCCTGCTGGCCTGCGCGGCTTCGGTCGTGGCCTGCGGGCCCGGAGAGAAGGAGGGGGCGGCCCCCGCCAAGAGCGCGTCCGCCACCGCCACGCTGGAGCGGTACCACGCCCAGAAGCTGGAATGGGCGGGGTGCGCCGACTTCGCCACCAGCGAGCGCGAGGCGGAGATCCTCGGAGAGGCCCCGGCCAAGTGCGCGTGGCTGAAAGTGCCACTCGACTACGACGACCCCCAGGGCGCCGCCACGTCCGTCGCGGTCCTGCGCGTCGCCGCCCGCGGAGAGTCGCGGGGTTCACTGCTCTTCAACCCCGGCGGTCCCGGCGGCTCCGGTGTCCTCGGCCCCCTGGCCGTCGCCGGCGCGCTGGCGAAGAGCCGCATCACCGAGAGCTTCGACGTGATCGGCTTCGACCCGCGCGGTGTCGGCGCCACCAAGCCCGCGGCCGACTGCTGGTCCGAGGACGGCACGACCCGTGGAGACAAGGTGTTCCCGTTGCTCCCCACGAACGCCGCGCTGACGGAGGAGGACACCCGCGCGGTGCTCAAGCGCTGCGCCGACGGGTCCGGGGGCGTGAAGGCGCTCACGCAGATGGGTTCGCGCACGACCGCCCGGGACATGGACGTGCTGCGGGCGGCGCTCGGTGAGGAGAAGCTGAACTTCCTCGGCCAGAGCTACGGCACCCGCCTGGGAACGGTGTACGCGGAGCAGTTCCCGCGGCGGGTGCGGGCGATGATCCTCGACGGCGCCTTCGATCCCCGCCTGGGAACGGTCGAGCGGCGGCTCTCGGCCTACGGGGGCTTCCAGCAGACCTTCGAGGCGATGGCGGCCACCTGCGCCAAGGACGCGAAGTGCCCGCTGGGGACCGACCCGAAGGCGTGGACGTCGAGGTTCCAGGCGATCGTCCAGCCGCTGCGGGACAAGCCCGTTCCCGCCGTCGGCCAGGAGCTCGACTTCGACAAGGCGCTCGGCGGTGTGATGGCGGGCCTGTACGCCCCGGAGAAGTGGCCCGCCGTCGTGAGCGGTCTCGCGGAGGTGCGGCAGGGGCGTGGCGACAAGCTGCTGGAGCTGATGGCCGACACCGAGGGCGGCGACGCCGAAACCCTGGTGAACGGCAATATCACCGAGGCGATGTTCGCGATCAACTGCATGGACGAGCAACGCCTCACCCCGCAGGACATCGCGCGGCTGCGCACGAAGACCTACGAGATCGCCCCCTTCATGAATCCCGGCGGTGATGTCACGGAGGGCGCCCGCGACGGGTGCGAGTTCTGGCCGGCCCCGCCGACCCTCGGCATCCCGTACGCGCAGAATGTCGAAGGCCTGCCCGACACTCTCGTCGTCTCGATCACCGGAGACCCCACCACCCCGCACAAGGGCGCCATCAGCCTCGCCGACACCCTCGGCAGCTCCCTGCTGACCGTCAAGGGCGAGGGGCACACGATCGTCTCCTCCGGGAAGAACACCTGCGTCGACCAGATCGCCGCGGACTACCTCATCGACCTCAAGCTGCCGGCCAAGATGCCCACCTGCTCCAACTGAGCGCAGCGGCATGGCGATCGAGCCGACGGCACGAACCATGACGGCGCGCCGCCCTGCCGTCGGCCGCCCTCTCGTCATCGCCTCCCGGCCGGACCGCGGCGTGCCGGCGCGTCCTCGGACGACGCACCGATCGCCGAGACGGTCAAGGCCGTCATCGCGATCCTGCGAAGTCGTTCCAAGTGATCCGGGAGAGCGGAGAGCGATCTGTTCCGGGGTGTGCCCCGGCCACAGCGTGAACGTCTCGCCGACGAGGTCCGCGCGCTTGGTCATCCGCTCTCCCCGTCCTCCTGCCGCTGCCTGCGGAGGTCCTCCCGAGTCCAACCTGTGCTGCCGGAATACGGTCAAGACAACGGCCGGTGGGACACGCGGCTCGGCGTCGGACTCGGCGGATCCCGGCATGTGCGGGTTGACCATGTTGTCGGAACACGGTTTTCACTGATCCGCGTGGACGTGCGGCGAAGGCCGGGCGGCCGTGTGAACGGATTGTTGAGGCTCAACCGGGAGATGCGAACGATGCACTGGTGGACCCGCGAGTCGTCACGACAGCTCCTGTCGGTGCCGGCGATCGTATTCGGCCTGCTCGTCCCCGGCGAGGTGGTGGTGAAATGGCTGGCCGCCTGGGATTTCTACGCCGCGACGTATCTGGTACTCACCTGGCTGGCCTTCCGCGGCCGCACGCCGGGTGAGTCGCGGGCGATGGTCCTGATCAAGCGCCGCCGGAGCATGGCCGACCGTCTGCTGGTCGCCGCGCCGGAACAGTTCTCGCAGGCGGCCGCGGCGACCGCGTTGGTGGCCACCGCCGTCGCGATCCCGCAGGCCCGGCAGTTCGGCGCGCCGCTGCCGGTGGTGCTCGCCGTGTGTGCCGTCGCGGTGCTCACCTGCTGGCTGGTGCTGCAGGCCGGCTTCGGCATGAGCTACCTCCGGATGTACGCCGAGCACGGCGGCCTGGACTTCCCCGGGGACGAGGAACCGAACACCGTCGATTTCCTGTACTTCTCGGTCGCGATCGGCACCACCTTCGGCACGACGGACGTCAACGTCACGCAGAGCCGGGTGCGCCGCCAGGTCCTGGCGCACGGCGTCATGGCGTTCATGTTCAACACCCTGGTGCTCGCCGTGACGGTCACTTCCTGGAGCTCGTACGTCGCAAGGCCGTAACCGCCCGCCCCCCTCCGGCACCGCTGGGGCGGAGCGGCTGTCGTGGGCATTCGGTCACCCGGGGTCGCCTTGGGCGCACACTCATGAGTGTGATCAAGGAGGCGCTCGAGCGCGCCATGCGGGTGTCCTGGGAGCAGGGGGACGAGGGCTCCGGTCTCACCGGCCTGGCCGCGTGCACGCCGCCAACGGCCTCGGCCGCGCCGAGCTCGACGGGATCGTCGACCAGGCGATGCTTTTCCGGCCAGGCTCCCCCTGGCCGGCCCGTGCTGTCGTCCTCAGCCGCGGGCGAGGCGCAGTTGCCGCTGGGCGAGGACGCTGGCCCGGCCGAGCACGTCGACCTGCGCGGTGTTGTAGAGGGCGACCACGGCATCGACGAAGATCTGCTGGGTGACGTGCTCGCTCTTGGACAGGTGCCCGGCCGGGTCGCTCAGCCAGGGATAGTCGATGAGGTGCCGCACGAGGAGCGGTGCGAGCTTCTCGGCGAGGTTCTGCCGGGTCACCTCGTCGGCATCGGCCGGTAGAGCGTCCATGTCGGCGTTGACGGGGTCGGTGTCGGCCTCGACCATGCGTCGTAGGTCCTTCAGCGCGTCGACGTCGTACAACTGGGTGAAGACGTGGATGAGCGAGCTGTCGGACGCGGACAGGCGGAGCGCGACGGACTCGAAGCCCGCGGGCGCGTCGGCCGGGGCGCCGCCGCGCAGAATGGCGGCGATGTCGGAGCGGGTCCTGCGCAGGCGCTCGACCTCGGCCAAGAGATCGGCGTCGACTTGGCGTAGCACCTCCGCGGGGACGTCCCCGTCTGACCCGGCCGCGCCGATTCGAGACAGCGGCACCCCGAGCTCCACGAGCCGCCGGATCCGCAGCAGGCAGACCAGATCACGGACGCCGTACTGCTTGTATCCGTTGTACCGGCGCTCCGGCTCATCGAGGAGGCCGATCCGATGGTAGTGCCGGACGGTGTTCACCGTGGTGCCGGCGAGCTCGGCGAGCTCCCGGGTGCTCCAGGACACGTCCGCCCCTTCCTGAATCAGGCCGGGCCCGGTGGGCCTGGTGGGCCTGGTGACCGGCGGTGGGACCCACGCGATGATCTTCAACGTGGGTCTCCAGATTTGCCATCGTACTCCCACATACGAGCGCACCTCGTCGAGCTCGACGCGTGGCTCACGGCGTACGGCGACCAGGTCGGCTGGGTCGTCAGCGACCGAACCGAGCCGCATCATCCCTCCCGCGCTGCGGCGCCGTCCTCGAGGCGGATGCGCACGGATGGCGGTAATGCGCATACATGCGAGGATGATGACGCGGTCGGCACGCGTCGACCGGATCGGAGTCGGGTGATGCAGCGACCGCATCGGGTGGTGGTCCTCGTACTCGACGGGGCGCTCCCGCTGGACGTCGGGATCCCGGCGGAGGTGTTCCATCCGGAGTCGGGGTTCCCCTACGAGGTGTCGGCCTGCGGGGTCACCGCCGGAACGGTGCCGTCCCACGGGGGCTTCGGCTACGCGGTCCCGCGGGGCCTGGACGCACTGGCCGACGCGGACACGATCGTCGTCCCGGGGTACGCTCCGGCTGGTCGGCCGATACCGGCGCAGGTGCGCGAAGCGCTCCGGAGCGCCGCGTCCTGCGGGGCACGCATCGCGTCGATCTGCTACGGCGCATTCGCCCTCGCGGATGCCGGCCTGCTCGACGGCCTGCGGGCGACGACGCACTGGGATGCGGCGGAGAAGCTCGCGCAGCGGCATCCGCAGATCACGGTCGAGCCGAACGTGCTCTTCGTCGACGAGGGATCCATCCTCACCTCGGCGGGGGCCGCCGCCGGTCTCGACCTGTGCCTGCACATCGTTCGGCGCGACCTCGGCGTGAGCGCGGCGAACGAGATCGCACGAGGACTCGTCACCGCGCCCTACCGGGCCGGGGGTCAGGCCCAGTACCTGCCGAAGACCAGCTCGGCAGCCCATGGCGAAACCCTCGCCGCGACGCGCGAATGGGCCATGACGCGGCTCGACCAGCGGCTCACGATCGCCGGACTCGCCGCACACGCGCGGATGTCGCCCCGCACGTTCCTGCGCCGCTTCGCCGAGGAGACCGGCAGCACCCCGCTGCAGTGGATCCTGCGGGCGCGGGTCGACACCGCCCGCGAACTCCTGGAAAGCACGAGGCTGTCGATCGACCGCATCGCGGACCAGGTCGGCCTGGGAACCGGATCGAACCTCCGGCTGCATTTCCGCCGGCTCCTGGATGTGTCCCCCTCGGAGTACCGCGCCACCTTCTCCGGGCGGAGCTGACCACCGCGATCATCGCCCGGGTGCCTGGAGCGTTCCGCTACGAGATGCGAGGGGGAAGCGCAACGGTTTCGCCCGCCACATCGATCGCGACCTTGCCGCGAAGCGCATACGACCGCCTGTTCTCCAGGAGTTCGTGAGCCTCGCCCATTCGAGCGAGCGGAAGAGTCGCGCCGACGACCGGCCTCACGAGACCGCGCTCGACCAGCGTGGTGAGCGCGTCCAGCTTTCCTCGGTTCTGCCGGGTGAAGACGAAGTGATAGGCGGCGTTCCTGTCCCACGCCTCGATGAGGTTCTGCGGCTGCGCGATGTCGACGATGCTGACGACGCGTCCGAAGTCGGCGAGCGTTAGCGGGCTTCGTGTGAGCGTGTCGCCACCGATCGTGTCGAAGACGACATCGACCCCCTTGCCTCGCGTCATCTCGGCCACGGCATCGACGTAGTCCGTCGAAGTGAAGTCGATCGCCGCATCCGCTCCGAGAGAGCGCACGAACTCATGGTCGCCGGCTTTCGCGGTGGTGATCACTCGTGCGCCGATCGCCTTCGCGATCTGGATCGCGATCGTGCCGACACCGCCCGCGCCTCCGTGGATGAGGATCGTCTCCCCCACGGTGAGCTGAGCTCGCGTCACCAGCGCCTCCCAGACCGTCCCGCCGACGAGAGTCAGGCTCGCCGCCTCCAGGTGACTGAGGTTCTCCGGCTTCCGGCCGACGAGGTCGACGTCGGCGACGTGCTGCTCGGCGTAGGAGCCGGGGCCGCCGAAGATCCGGGGCGTGTAGTACACCGCATCGCCGGCGCGGAACTCGGTCACGTGGGATCCGACTTCCTCGATCACGCCGGAGATGTCGTGCCCGATGATCGCCGGGAGCGGCACATGATCCGCGTAGTCTCCGCGACGGATCTGATAGTCGAGCGGGTTGACGGCGGTCGCGTGGACGCGCACTCGTACCTGGCGGGGTTCGACGTGCGGTACGGAGACGTCGCGCAGCTCGAAGGCATCGGCCCCTCCGAAACGGGCGAGCACAACGGCCTTCATCGGATCAGTCATATCGGTGTTCCTCATCGTGGTTCTGGGTGCGACGCGCCGGGACGGGCGGTTCTCTCTCAATGTCGCGCGCACGATCCACACACTCCAGTGGCGGCAATGCCAATATCCGCGAGGATAGTGACACGCCTGTCGCGCGGCGCTCGGGCACGCTCCTTCCGCGGATGTTCGGGCGGCGCAACGGCCTTCGGAGGCCACTGGCAAGTGGATCCGGCGCTGAGCCGTAATCACCCTGGCCGGGGGCGGTAGAGGGTGGAGCGGCCCGCGCCCGAGATGTTGGGGCGTTGGTCCCGAAAACGTCCCGCGATCACGGGCCCGGCAGATCGGTTCCGGGACGGGTTTCGAGATTCGACGGGTTTCGAGATTCGCCGTCCGGGGCGAACGGCTCCTACTGGTGATCTTTTCAAGCCGTCCCGCAAAGGAGCGTTTCCGGGACCGACGTCGCTCGGTGCCGGATTCACAGCCGATGGTCCTCACGGGCCGAGAAGGCCCGGATTTCCCGCGAACCGAGCCGGAGCACGTTCCCCGGATCGGCCCCGGGCCGTCCGGCCTGGCGAACGGCCCGGTGGCAGCGGCTTCACCGATCAGAAATCCTCCGCCACGTCGTCAGTTCTGTTGGCCCTCGTACCGGTGGAAGGATTGACGACCATGACCGACGTTAGACCGCTGGGCGCCGACGAGGCCGCGTTCCTCGCGGCGGTCCGCGCGGAGGACACCGCGCGGTTCGCGCTCCTGACCGAGCGCCACCGGCGTGAGCTGCAGGTGCACTGCTACCGGATGCTCGCGAACTACGAGGACGCCCAGGACATGACGCAGGAGACGTTCCTGCGGGCGTGGAACAAGCGGGAGTCGTTCAAGGGCCACGCGGCCCTGCGGACCTGGCTGTACCGGATCGCGACGAACGCCTGTCTCGACTTCCTGGACAAGCGCAACGACCGCACACCCGTGCCGTCCGAGCTGCCGGACCCCGGCTCCGAGGTGCTGTACCTGCAGCCCTACCCCGACCGGATGCTCCCCGAGGACCCGCAGGAATCGGTGGTGGCGCGGGAGACGATCGAGCTGGCGTTCGTCGTCGCCGTCCAGCACCTGCCGCCGCGGCAGCGGGCGGCGTTCATCCTGCGCGACGTCCTCGGCTGGCCCGCCTCGAAGGCCGCCGACGCCCTCGAGATGACCGTCGCATCGGTGACCAGCGCACTGCAGCGGGCCCGGGTGACGATGCGCGAGCAGCTGCCCGGCCGCCGCCTCGACTGGCGGAGCCCCGCCACCCACGAGCTGACGGATGACGAGCGCGGCGTGGTGAGGTCGTACATCGACGCCCATGAGCGCAACGACCTCGACGGGCTGACGTCCCTGCTGCGCGACGACCTGCGCTTCGTGATGCTGCCCGAGCGGGGGACCTCGGTCGTCACGGCCAAGGACGCGGTGGAGGGCTGGGTCTCCGGCGGGCTCTTCCAGCGCGGCCACGACGACTGGCGCTGTGTCACCACGACGCTCAACCGCATGCCCGCCGCCGCGCTGTACCTCCGCACCCCCGACGACCCGGAGTACCGGCTGTACACCATCGCGGTCCTGCGCATCGTCGACGGGAAGATCGCCGAGCTCACCGGATTCGACGCCACCGGCAAACCATGGCTGGGCCTGCCCCCGACACTGTGATCGGACGAGTCCCCGTCGTCGACGAGTCCGGCGCGCGGGCCGCCGTCACCACCGTCACCGCCGTCACCGCCGTCATCGCCATCACCGACGTCACCGACGTCACCGCGGAATGAGCGCCCCGAGCAGCCGAACACCGACGCGGCAACGCGAACCCCACCGCCCCGCCGGCATCGCCGGCGGGGCGTCTTCATGCCCGAACAACATCGTCACGATCGACGACGCCCTCGTCCCTCGTCCCTCGTCTCCGGCAAGTCGGTCAACAGCTCACTCGGAACGCGAGGAAGGCCCCGGGGAAGGGCCCAGGGAAAGGGCCCGGGGAAGGGCCCGGGGGCCCGGGGAAGGTTCCCTCATGGCCAAGGGGCACGGTGAGCACGCCAGGAAGGATCTCGACCCGGCCTCACGAGCCCAGGACCGGGCTTCACGAGCCGAGGGCCTGGTTTCACGGGCCGGGCGTCTGGCCCGTGCTCATCTGCTCATCTGCTCATCGCCTCGTCTCGTACCGGGTCAGCAGCACGCCGCCGGGAAACATCCGCGTCTCCACCAGGTTCAGGTTCACCCAGCTGTCCAGGGTCGTGAAGAACGGCGCGCCGCTGCCCAGCAGGACCGGGTGGGTGACCAGCAGGTACTCGTCGATCAGCCCGGCCCGCATGGCCGTTGCGGCAAGTGTGGCGCCGACGATGTCCATGGGGCCGCCGTCTTCGGCCTTGAGCCGGGTGATCTCGGCGACCGCGTCGCCGGTGACCAGGCGGGCGTTCCAGTCGACCGTGGTGATCGTCGAGGAGAACACCACCTTCGGCATGTCCCGCCAGCGGCGGGCGTACTCGATCTCAGCCGGGGTGGCGCCGGGCTTCTGGTCGGCGGTCGGCCAGTGGGAGCTCATCCCCTCCCACAGTTTGCGCCCGTACAGCGCCAGGTCGGTCGCCCCCACCCGGTCGGACCACCACTGGAACAGCTCGTCGCTCGGTACACTCCAGCCGAGGTCGTCGCCGGGCGCGGCGATGTAGCCGTCCAGGCTCAGGCTCATTCCGAAGATCAGTTTCCGCATCGTGTCAGCCTCTCGTGAGTCGATCTCACACGTACAGACGGGCACGGCGCGCAAACCTAATCGGTGCGCGATCTGTGCCCGCGGGTGGTCCTCGCGCTCCGGACCCGGCACGGCGTACCCGGCCGGGCCCGAGCACCACCCACCGGCCCCTTGTCCGGTACGAAGGACCAGACCAGCACCCGGGATCGGATCGTCATCGCCGCCTCACGCCTTCTGCAGCGCCAGGGATACGTCGGCACGGGCATCAAACAGATCGCCAAGGAGGCGAAGGCCACTATGGGGTCGGTCTACCACTTCTTTCCCGACGGTAAGGAGGCCGTCGCGGTCGCCGCCATCGAGCACGGCGACCGGGTGCCACCGCGAGCGAGCGCGGGAGCCGGCTCGGGCGGATGAGGACGCGCCGGCCGAGGGGCCGGCGAGGGAGATCTGCCCGATTCCAACCTGGAGCCTCCCGGCGGAGTTGTTTCGATACATGGACCGTTACGAGGGGTTCCATGAGTTCGTACGCGCTCGCCAGCAATCGCTGATGCGGACGGCGTACCTGCTCACCGGGAACGCCCATCTCGCCGAGGACCTGTTACAGACGGTCCTCACCCGTGTCGCCTCCCACTGGGGCAAGCTCGCCAAGGGCGGCAACCCCGAGGCGTACGCCCGCAGGGCACTGGTGAACCAGAGCATCTCCTGGCGCCGGCGCAGGCACGTCGAGCTGCCCGGCGCCGAACTGCCGGAGCCCGCCGAGCCCGGGCAGCCGCACGACGAGGCGACCGTACGCCGTCTGGCCCTGCTCCAGGCGCTGGCCCTGCTCACCCCGAAGCAGCGGGCGGTGATCGTGCTGCGCTTCTACGAGGACCGCTCCGAGCACGAGACCGCGCGGCTCATGGGCGTCTCGATCGGCACGGTCAAGAGCCAGACGAACTACGCGCTGTCGAAACTGCGCGCGCTCACCCCCCAGGAGGTGTACCGATGAACATCCTGCGTGAGGATCTGCAGGCGCTGGCCGAGCGGGCGCCCGCCGTCGACCTGGCGGACCGGGCCGTGCGGGGCGCGCGCAGGAGGCGCGCGACCCGCCTGGCCGTGACGGCCGCCGCCGTGACCTGCCTGGTCGCGGGCGGTGGCGTCACGCTGCTCCAGCAGGTACGCCCGGCGCCCCCGGTCGTGCTCACCCCGCCGGAGACGGCGGTGCCTCCGCTGCCCGCCAGGGGGGCCGGGCCGGTCGAGCAGGCCTACCTGCAGCGGTGCCCGGCCCTTGAGGAGTCGTGCGCCGAGCGCGCCTGGCGGATCGTGACCGGCGGGGGCGACACCTACGAGCTGGACGAGGCGTACGAGAAGGGGCCGCTGGAGGTCACGGCGGACGGCCGCAGGATCGCCTACTACAGCTCGAAGCACCGCGGGATCGTGGTGCGCGACCTGGCGAGCGGCAGGATCTGGAAGGCGCCGCTGAAGCAGCCCGCGGAGGACTTCGCGGTCGAGTACGCCCTGCGGCTGTCCCCCGGCGGGCTGCGGTTCGTCGTGTCGGGGTGGGGCGGGCGGCGAGAGCCGAACAAGCTGGTGGACCTGGAACGGGGAACGGTGACCGACCTCAAGCGCGGGTGGTGGCCGGTGAGCGTCTCGGACGGGTCCGGGCCCGTCGTGCTCGCCAAGCCGTACGACAGGACCAGCCAGGTGTGGGTGCTCGGCCACGAGCCGATCACCATCCGGGACTTCACGTACGACTACAGCGCCCTCGCGCCCGACGGGCGGACGCTCGCCCGGCTGGGGCGGGTCGCCCCCGGCGATCGGGGCCGACAGCCGACGACGCGGCAGGGCGGCTCGATCGTCGTCTTCGACGCGCTGCGGGGAGGCGGGGAGACCCGTCTCCCGGTGTCCGGCATCGCGGAGGGGCTCCACCTGTCGAGGCTCGGCGGCTGGCTGAATCCCGCGGAGGTGACCGCACTGGCCGCCCCGGAGAAGCCGGACGGGCCCGCGTCGACGGTCTACGCGGTGGACGTGCGGACGGGCGGGAGCAGGGAGCTGTTCACGCTCCGCGAGGGCGGGAGGAACGTGGTGCCGGGCCTGGTGCGCTGACCCTATTTGACCATTAATGGCATTTCATGTCAGATCCTTCGGCAGAATGATCAACCGCCGGTCCCCCTGAAGACGGGAGACGGCCCGAGAAGGGATGGCCGAATGCGCGGGTCCACGAAGACGATCCTCCTCACCGCGGCACTGTCGTTCGGGGGGATCGTCGTCGGCCCCGCGCACGCGGCCGCCGCCCCCGCTCCCGGCCCGGAGCGGGTGTGCGGTTCCGGCTTCGCCCGGGTCGCCCAGGGCAAGCAGGCCGTGCGGACCCCCTCCGGGGCCGTGTTCGGGTACGTCCACCTGCTGTACAACCGCAGGACCGGCCACACCTGCGTCACCACGATCAAGAGCAGGAACCTCGGCGTCGCCACCTTCGTCTCCGCCACGGTCACGACGCAGAAGAGGGGGGCGAGCTCCAGCGGGGGCGGCAAGAACGAGGGCCGGCAGGTCAAGTACTACCTGGGCCCGCTGAAGGTCTACGGCAAGGGCCGGTGCGTGAGGTACTCCGGCACGATCTGGGACGACGGGCGCGGTGCCGCCGTCGCCACGGCCCGCTGGAAGTCCTGGGGCGACTGCGGCTGAGCCGGCGCACCGGAGCACGACGTCACCGAGGACCGGCGCGTCGGCGGGTGCCACCGGACCGCGTACGGCGGGAACGGGCCGCCGCACCCGGCCGGGGCGCGCCCGTTTCCGGCGACGGCGGGCGCCTCAGCGGTCGGCCGGGGCCGGGACGAGACCGTCGGCGACGAGACCGGCGAGGACCGCCTCCCCCAGGGCCTGGACCGCGGACTGCGGGCGGACCATCACGGTGAACTCCTTGATCAGGCCGTCCTGGTCGAACTGGAGGAGGTCCATGCCGTGGACCAGTTTGCCGCGTACCGTGGCCCGGAACAGCAGGACGGCCGACGCGGCCTCGGTGTCGTCGGCGCTGGTCAGCGCGGTGCCGTCGAGGTGCCCGACGTAGCGGAAGTCGTCCTCGAAGGTGCGCAGCAGGACACCGAAGAGCCCCAGGACCATGGGCCTGCCCTCGAAGGGGGTGAACTTCACCGGGCTGTACAGGCGAATGTCGTCGGTGAACAGGTCACCCAGGGCGGTGAGGTCGCGACGCTCGACGGCGGCCCGGAAGCGGTCTGTGGTGGTCATGGTTGCATCCCGGTAGTCAATAAAGTGATTAGTCACTTTATTGACTACCATGGCGGGCACTCGCCGGGAAAGAGGGAGGGGACGGCTCGATGGGGTTGCGGCACGCCGTGCTGGCGGCACTGCTGGACGAGGAGCTCAGCGGATACCAGCTGGCCAAGGCGTTCGACCTGGGCGTGGCGAACTTCTGGCACGCCCTCCCCCAGCAGCTGTACGCCGAGCTGGCCAAGCTGGAGAGGGAGGGGCTGGTCGCCGGCCGGGAGGTGGTCCAGGACACCCGGCCCAACAAGCGCCTGTTCAAGGTGACCGAGACCGGCCTGGCCGAGCTGGAACGGTTCGTGGCGACCGCGGGCAGGCCCTCCTTCATCCGCGACGACCTTCTCGTCAAGGTCCAGGCGGCCGACCACGTCGACACCGACGAGGTGATCGCCCAGCTCCTGGAGCGGGCCGCCTTCGCCGATGCCAAGATCGAACTGTTCGGCGGGCTGCTGCGGCGGATGCGCGGCGACAGGAGCGAGGAGGAGTTCCTGCGCCACGGTGACCGCGTCGGCCCCTACCTGACCTGCCTGCGCGGTCTCGCCTTCGAGCGGGGCAACCGGGACTGGTGCCGGCGGAGCGCGGCACTCCTGCGCGAGAGGCGGGCCGCCCGCACCCGGCGGTGAAGCACCCGCGCCACGTCACCCCGCACGACGTCACTTCGCGCGACATCACTCCGCGCGGCGTCACCTCGCACGACATCACTCCGTGCGCCGTCACCCCGCACGACATCACTCCGTGCCACATCACCCCGCACGGCGGCCGGACGTCCCCGGTCCCCCTCCCGGCCCCTCCCGACCCCCTCCGCGCAGCCGTGCCGTGCACCGGCGGTGGCGCGTCCCGTCTCCCCATGCCACACTCACTGTTATAGAACTCCTTGCAGAGTTATAGAACGATGGGAGAATGGCATGCAAGACGTGTCGCCGTGGCGTGAGTTAGTCCCGCCGGACGGGACGATGGGCGAGCCCCGGACACGGGGCCGATTCGGCGAGTACGGCGGGCGGTACGCGCCGGAGTCCCTGGTGGAGGCGTGCCGCGAGGTGGACGAGGCGTTCCGGGAGGCCTGGGCGGATCCGGGGTTCCGCAACACCCTGGCGCGGCTGCTCGCCGTGCACGCCGGGCGGCCGACCCCGCTCACCCCCGCCCACCGGCTGTCGGAGGCGCTGGGCGTGCGGCTGTACCTCAAGCGCGAGGATCTCACCCACACCGGATCCCACAAGATCAACAACGTGCTGGGTCAGGCCCTGCTGGCCACCCGGATGGGACGGCGCAGGCTGATCGCCGAGACGGGGGCGGGCCAGCACGGGGTGGCCACCGCGACCGCCGCCGCGCTGCTCGGCCTGGAGGCCACGGTGTTCATGGGCGAGCGCGACGTCGAGCGGCAGGCGCTGAACGTCTTCCGGATGCGCATGCTGGGCGCCGAGGTGGTCCCGGTGACCACGGGCAGCCGTACGCTCAAGGACGCCACCAGCGAGGCCATGCGGCACTGGGTGGGCGCGACCGGCGACTCCCACTACTGCGTCGGCTCGGTCGTCGGGCCGGATCCGTACCCGTGGATGGTCAGGGAGTTCCAGCGGGTCATCGGCGACGAGGCCCGCGGGCAGTGCGCCGTCGAGCTGCGGACCGGCGTACCGGACCACGTGGTCACGTGCGTCGGCGGCGGCTCCAACGCGGCCGGCACGTTCGCCGGATTCGCCGACACCCCGGCGCGCCTGGTCGGTGTCGAGGCGGAGGGCGGCGCCGGGGCGTCCCGCGGCCGGCTCGGCGTCCTGCACGGCTGCCGCTCGCTGTTCCTGCAGGACGACGACGGGCAGATCACCCCCGCGCGCTCCATCGCCGCCGGGCTCGACTACCCGGGGGTCGGCCCGGAGCACGCCCACCTGCGCGACCTGGGCCGGGCCCGCTACGTCACGGTGACCGACGACGAGGCGGTCGGCGCGGCGGTACGGCTGGCGCGCACCGAGGGCATCGTCCCGGCGCTCGAATCGGCGCACGCCCTCGCCTGGGTGATCCGCGCGGCCGGCGACGGCGACCTGGCCGCGGGATCGACGGTGCTGATGACGTTGTCCGGCCGGGGCGACAAGGACGTCTCGACCCTGAAGGAGCTGCTGTGACGAACCCGACCCTGACCGCGGGCGCGGTCGAACGCCACCTGCGTGCCCGCCGCGACACCGGCCGCGGCCTGCTCATGCCGTACGTCACCGGGGGCGTCGCGCCCGGCTGGACGGACTACCTGCGGGCGTTCGCCGACGCCGGGGCGGACGGGATCGAGGTCGGCCTGCCCTTCTCCGACCCCACGCTGGACGGCGTCACCATCCAGCGGGCCGGTGAGACGGCACTGGCCCGGGGGGCGAGCACCCGCCGGATCCTCGCCGACCTGTCCGGCGTGCCGGACCTGGGCGTGCCGCTGGTCGTCAGCACCTACTACAACCTGGTGCTGCATGACGGCCCCGAGGTGTTCTGCGCCGCGCTGCGCCGGGCCGGCGTCGGCGGCCTGATCGTGCCCGACCTGCCGATGCGCGAGGCGGACGAGCTGACGGACGTGGCCGCCGACGCCGGGATCGAGCTGACCCTGCTGGCCTCGCCGGCGACGCCGCCACCGAGGCTGGCGGAGATCTCGTCCCGCAGCCGCGGATTCGTCTACGCGGTCTCGCTGATGGGCACCACCGGCGAGCGGGCCGCCCTCGCCGCCTCGGCGGCGGAACTCACCGGGCGGATCAGGCGCGTCACCGACCGGCCGGTCTTGCTAGGATTTGGCATCTCCACCCCGGACCAGGCACGCGAGGCCCGCCGGCACGCCGACGGCGTGGTGGTCGGCGCCGCGGTCATGCGGCGGGTGCTCGACGGGGCCGGGCCGGACGATCTGCGGGCCTTCCTCGCGACCCTGCGCCAAGCCCTCGACCAGGCCCTCGACCAGGAGTGTGACCGACCACGATGACCCTCGACGCCGGGCACGAGGCGAGATACCGCGCCATCGCCGCCGACCTCGCCGCGAAGATCCGGTCGGGACACTACGCCCCCGGCGAGGCCCTGCCGCCGCAACGGGAGCTGAGCGCCTCCTACGGGGTGACCCTCATGACGCTGCGCCAGGCGTTGCGGGAGCTCAGCGACGAGAGGCTGATCGTGCAGCGGCCCGGCAAGGGCACGTTCGTCGCCCCGCCCCACCTGGCGTACCAGCTCGACTCGCTCCGCAGCCTCGTCGACGACCTGCGTAAACAGGGTCACGACGTGCGCACCGCGGTGGCCGGGCGGGCGGTGCGCCGGGCCCCGGCCCGGATCGCCGCGGAGCTGCGGCTGCGTCCCGGCGACACCGCCCTGCGGCTGGAGCGGGTCCGCGAGTTCGCGGGACGTCCCGCCGTGCACCAGGTGTCCTGGGTCCGCCGCCCGGTGGCCGACCAGCTCCGCGACCGCGACTTCACCGCCGTCTCCCTCTACACGGCCCTCGCCGACGCGGGGGTGACGGTCGCGCGGGCGTCCGAGGCGGTCCGGCCCGGCCTGCTCGACCCCGCCGCCGCCCGCCACCTCCACGAGCCGCAGGGCAGCCCGGTGCTCGTCAGCACCCGGATCACCTACGCGCTCGACGCCACGCCCGTGGTGTCCGACCACGCCACCATCCTCGGCAGCATGATGGAGATCCGCACCGAGCGCGCCGCCACCGGCCTCTCCCTCACCTGGGGCGCCACCAGCTGAGAACCCGGCTACGGGTCGGCCGCCGACCGCGACCCGGGCCGTCCCGCCCCGGCGCGGGTCACGACGGCGGTGACACCGTACGGCGAGATCCACCAGTGGCACACCAGCGGCGCGCAAGCCCGTCCGGCTATCCATGGGGTGTGAGGACGAGGAGGGAAACGACCATGGGGACGGAACCCGCGTTCGCCGTGCCCGCGTGCCGTGCCCGCCCGGCCCCGGTCGCCCTTCGCCGAGGTGACCATGGAGCAGGTGGGGCATTGGGTCGTGTTCGCGCCGCTCCGGTCACCACGGACGCCGCCGAACCGTCGCCGGGGACGCCTCCGTGAACCGGTACGCCTCCGTGAACCGGTACGCCTCCGTGAGCCGGTACGCCGACGACGGGGATCCGCACGATCCGGCCCTGTCGCGCGTCCCGGCCGACGTCGAGGGGCTGGCCGACCTGGTGCGCGCCCGGTACACCGGTGATCGCGGGCTCCGGCGGATCCGCGACCTGGCCGCCCTGCTGGCCGAGAAGCGGCCGGTCCACCGGCTGCTGCCGCTCCTGGAACGCGTCCCGGCCGAGCCCGGCCCGTGGGCGGAGCTGGTCGCCTGCCTGACGCAGGAACTGGTGGTGCGCCGCGTCGACCTGACCCGGGTGCCCGCGGCGGTGCGCTGCGCGTCCGCCCTGCGCAAGCTGGGCCACCCCCTCGCGGAACTCCCCCTCAAGCGCTCCCGGGGAGAACGTCACCTACGCCCCTGCGACTTCCCCTGGAGAGATCAGTGCGGGTTCTCCGTCCCGGAACACCCCCGGATCGAGGGGGACGCCCGGCCGGCGCGGACACCGGTGTGCGAGCCGAGGGTCGTGAGCACCGGGCGGGACGAGCGGCTCATCACCTCCGCCGTACGGCACTGGAGCAGCGCCTCGCTGGTGGTGGTCATCGAGCTCCCCCGGCGCTTCGATCCCCGGGAGATGGCGTCGGGGGTGAACGCGTTCCTGCCGGAGTCCCGAAGAGCCGAGGGCGTGCTGAACGGACGGCTGGAAAGCCTGGACACCGTGGTGGGCGAGCTGTTCACCGCGGCCTGCTGCGACGCCCTCTTCTCCTCGAAGGGGTCACGCGGTGGATACGGGAGGATGAGGGCGTGGCAGTCGGTCGCGGGCCTCGTCCGTGCCCCCGCCGACGCCTCCGTGCACCGGATCAACGAGCTCGCCGCCCGATGGACGTGGATGGCGTTCGGGATCACCAGGCGGGAACCGTACTGGGTGGACCGGGAACTCGCGATCGGCGCGCTCAGCCCGCGCGGGAACGTGCTGAGCCTGCTGATCTCCCACGACACCGACTGACATCGCGTGACCGGCACTCGCGTGAACGGCGACGCTCATCGCGATCACACTGGGCATGACCAGATGATCCCCGCTTCGGTCACCTGTCCCCCGGACGGTCCGATCACCCGTTCCATCGCGCGGGACGGCGACCCGGCGCCGCCCGCGAGCGACCCCGGTCAGGCGCCGACGTAGGCGGCGAGGTGCTCGCCGGTGAGGGTGGAGCGGGCGGCGACGAGGTCGGCGGGGGTGCCCTCGAAGACGATCCGCCCGCCGTCGTGACCGGCTCCGGGACCGAGATCGATGATCCAGTCGGCGTGCGCCATCACCGCCTGGTGGTGCTCGATGACGATGACCGACTTGCCGGAGTCGACGAGCCGGTCGAGCAGGCCGAGCAGCTGCTCGACGTCGGCGAGGTGCAGGCCGGTGGTCGGCTCGTCGAGGACGTAGACGCCGCCCTTCTCCGCCATGTGGGTGGCCAGCTTGAGCCGCTGCCGCTCGCCGCCGGACAGCGTGGTGAGCGGCTGGCCGAGGCTGAGGTAGCCGAGCCCGACGTCGGCGAGCCGGACGAGAACGGCGTGCGCGGCCGGGGTGCGGGCCTCGCCCGCGCCGAAGAACTCCTCGGCCTCGACCACCGACATCGCGAGCACCTCACTGATGTCCCGGCCGCCGAGATGGTGGTCCAGCACCGACGCCTGGAACCGCTTCCCCTCGCAGTCCTCGCAGGTGGTGGAGACACCGGCCATCATCCCCAGGTCGGTGTAGATGACGCCGGCGCCGTTGCAGCCGGGGCAGGCGCCCTCGGAGTTGGCGCTGAACAGCGCCGGCTTCACCCCGTTGGCCTTCGCGAACGCCTTGCGGATCGGGTCCAGCAGCCCGGTGTACGTCGCCGGGTTGCTCCGCCGCGAGCCGCGGATCGCCCCCTGGTCGATCGAGACCACCCCCGCGCCGGCCGGGAGCGACCCGTGGACGAGCGAGCTCTTGCCGGACCCGGCGACACCGGTGACGACGGTGAGCACCCCGAGCGGGATGTCGACGTCGACGTCGCGCAGGTTGTGCGTCGCCGCGCCGCGGATCTCCAGCGTGCCGGTGGGCTTGCGCACCGTCTCCTTGAGGGCGGCCCGGTCGTCGAGGTGGCGGCCGGTGATGGTGCCGCTGGCCCGCAGCCCCTCGACGGTGCCCTCGAAGCAGACGGTGCCGCCCGCCGTACCGGCGCCGGGGCCGAGGTCGACGACGTGGTCGGCGATCACGATCGCCTCCGGCTTGTGCTCCACGACGAGCACCGTGTTGCCTTTGTCCCGCAGCCGCAGCAGCAGGTCGTTCATCCGCTGGATGTCGTGGGGGTGCAGGCCGACGGTGGGCTCGTCGAAGACGTAGGTGACGTCGGTGAGCGAGGAGCCGAGGTGGCGGATCATCTTGACGCGCTGCGCCTCGCCGCCCGACAGCGTGCCCGACGACCGGTCGAGCGAGAGGTAGCCCAGCCCGATCTCCACGAACGAGTCCAGGGTGTGCCGCAGCGAGGCGAGCAGCGGCGCCACCGACGGCTCGTCGAGGTCGCGGACCCACCCGGCCAGGTCGCTGATCTGCATCGCGCACGCGTCGGCGATGCCGATCCCGGCGATCCGCGACGACCTGGCCGCCTCGCTGAGCCGGGTGCCGTCGCACTCGGGGCAGGTGGTGAAGGTGACCGCCCGGTCCACGAACGCCCGGATGTGCGGCTGCATCGCCTCCCGGTCCTTGGACAGGAACGACTTCTGGATCTTCGGGATCAGCCCCTCGTAGGTGAGGTTGACGCCGTCGACCTTCACCTTGACCGGCTCCTTGTAGAGGAAGTCGTGCATCTCCTTCTCGGTGAACTTGCTGATCGGCTTGTCCGGGTCGACGAGGCCCGACTCGGCGTAGACCCGCACGGTCCAGAAGCTGTCGGACTTCCAGCCGGGGATGGTGAACGCGCCCTCGGAGAGCGACTTGGAGTCGTCGTAGAGCTGGGTGAGGTCGATGTCGGAGACCGCGCCCTGGCCCTCGCAGCGCGTGCACATGCCGCCGACGCGGGTGAAGGTCGCCTTCTCGGTCTTGCGGGCGCCGCGTTCGACCGTGATCGCCCCGCTCGCCCGGACCGTGGGGACGTTGAACGAGAACGCGTTGGGCGAGCCGATGTGCGGCTGCCCGAGCCGGCTGAAGAGGATGCGCAGCATCGCGTTGGCGTCGGTGGCCGTGCCGACCGTGGAACGGATGTTGGCACCCATCCGCTGCTGGTCGACGATGATCGCGGTCGTCAGCCCTTCGAGCACGTCGACCTCGGGCCGCGCCAGCGTCGGCATGAAGCCCTGCACGAAGGTGCTGTAGGTCTCGTTGATCAGCCGCTGCGACTCCGCGGCGATCGTGCTGAACACCAGCGAGCTCTTGCCGGAGCCGGAGACGCCGGTGAACACCGTCAACCGGCGCTTCGGGAGCTCGATGCTGACATCCTTGAGGTTGTTCTCGCGCGCGCCGTGCACGCGGATCAGGTCGTGGCTGTCGGCATCGTGCGGCGCGGGCGACTGCGCGTCCGTCCCCGGGGGCATGCTCATCGTGTCTCCATCTGTGTTCGGCGTCGCCTGGGTCGATCTAACCAGTTTCGGGCGGTACGTCTGGTCGTTCTGGTGCGCGAGGGTTCTCACGTGCCACTCGTCCGGGTCATGACTGTGATCACCGGACGGCTCGGCGGAGCTCGTCGACGCTGATCGGGTCGCCCGCGCGGTCACGGAAGGCGCGGTCACGGGCAGCGTGCGCTCGGTCACGGACACTGTGCGCTCGGTCGCGGACGCCGTACGGACGCCGGGCCGCCTCTCGGACGCCCTCGGCACCGAGGGCCTCGCGGTGGAAGGCCGGTGAGGCGCCCGGGGCGTCGCGCGAGAGGAAGGCCGCGTGAACGGTGATGTCCATGGGGACCACGCTAGGCGCGGCCCGGAGGCCGGCGCTTCTCGAATACTGATCGGTCCGGCCACCCGTCTCGCCACGCACGGCGGCATCGCGCGAGATCACGCGGACGCCGCGCCGGGACGGATCCGCTGGTCACCGGCCCCGTCGTACGTCGCACCGGAGCCCTCCTCCAAACCCGGGACGGGCCCGGTGTGACGGCCGGTCCCGCTCACCCGTCACACCGGGCCGCCGCCGATGCTTCCGCGGCTCGGACGGCACTAACCTGGGGGCACTTTTCACGTTGAGTTTTCGTGTCGGATGAGTCGGATGAGGAGCCATTTGATGTCGCCGGTTCTGGAGAGTACGGCTCGGGCGCTGCTGCGCAGGATCGCGGTGGAGCAGGCCCAGGGACGCCTGCCCTCGCTGACCGCCGCGGTGGTGCGCGACGGGGAGCTCGCCTGGTTCGGCGCGCGGGGCCGGGTGGAGGGGATCGCCCCCACCCCCGTCACCCAGTACCGCATCGGCTCGATCACCAAGAGCATGGTCGCCGCCGTGGTGATGCGGCTGCGCGACGAGGGGAAGGTCGGCCTGCTCGACCCGGTCGGCAAGCACATCCCCGACCTCCGGTTCGGCGAGGTGAGCGTCGCCCAGTTGCTGTCGCACACCTCGGGACTGAGCGCCGAGTCCCCGGGACCGTGGTGGGAGCGGACCCCGGGGGTGCCGATCGCCGAGCTCGTCGCCGGGCTCGGCCCCGAGGCGGCCAAGCACCGGCCGGGGCGCCGCTTCCACTACTCCAACGTGGGCTTCGCCCTGCTGGGCGAGCTGGTGGCCCGGCACCGCGGCGTGAGCTGGGCCCAGGCCGTGCAGGAGGAGATCCTGCTGCCCCTGGGCATGCGCGACACCACCGCCCGGCCGCGCGCGCCGCACGCCACCGGCTACGCCGTGCACCCCTGGGCGGACGTGCTGCTGCCCGAGCCCGAGCACGACGCGGTCGCCATGGCCCCGGCCGGGCAGCTGTGGTCCACCCCCGCCGACCTCGCCCGCTGGGCGGCGTTCGTGGCCGGGGACACCGGGGACGTGCTCGCCCCCGACACCCTGGCGGAGATGCGCGAGCCCGCGGCCGTCGACGACGCCGACGCCTGGACCAGCGGGTTCGGCCTGGGCCTGCAGCTGGCCCGCGCGGGCGGGCGCCGCCTGGCCGGTCACAGCGGCTCCATGCCGGGCTTCCTGGCCACGGTGTGGGCCGACCCGTCCGACAAGGTCGGCGTGCTGTTCACCGCCAACTCCACCGCGGGCGTCAGCCGCAACCTGCTGACCGACCTGCTGGCGATCCTCGACCAGCACGAGCCGCGCCTGCCCGCCGAGTGGGAGCCCGTCGCCGACACCGCGGGCCTGCTGGAGCTGGTGGGTCCGTGGTACTGGGGTCCCAGCGCGTACGTGCTGCGGCTGCTGCCCGAGGGCGGCGTCTCCCTCAACCCGGTCGGCGGCACGGGGCGGGCCTCGCGGTTCGCCGCCCAGGCCGACGGGACCTGGCTGGGGCTGGACGGCTACTACGCGGGCGAGACCCTGCGGGTGGTCCGCAGAGCCGACGGCACGCCCGGCCACCTGGACCTCAACACCTTCGTCTTCACCCGCACCCCCTACGACCCGGAGGCGGAGGTGCCCGGCGGGGTGGACGAGGGCGGCTGGCGCAGCTGAGCGGCGAGCGCGGCGGCCGGGCCGGTGGCCTCGGCGTACAGGGCCTCCACCCGGTGCACCACGCGCGGCGCGCCCAGCGGCACCCCCCGCACCGCCCCGGCCGCCGTGGTACCTGTGGCCGCCTCGGTGGCCACGGACGCGGGCAGCAGGGCGAGCCCGTGCCCGGCGGCGACCAGGTTCAGCACCGTGCGCACGTCCTCGCCGTCGTAGCGGGACGCGGCGCGGAACCCGCCCCCGCCGGCCAGCTCGCGCAGCCGCTCCACCGGTACGGCGACCGGTGCCCGCAGCCACAGGGCGTCGGTCAGGTCGGCCAGGTCCAGGCCGCGCCGGTGCGAGAGCGGGTGACCGGCGGGCAGGAGTACCACCAGTCCCTCCTCCGCGACCCCGAAGCCCGCCAGCGGTCCCACGTCGGGGAGCCGCAGCGGGTCGCTGGGGGCGGCGATCCCGTCGACCAGGCCGAGACCGGCCGCGCCCGAGGCGACCTCGGCGGCGACGCGCTCGCGGGCGACGGTGCGCAGCACGCATCCCGGGGGCAGGCTCCGCACGATCGCCGGGACGCAGGCCAGCGGGGAGGCGGCCACGGTCAGCCGCCCGGCCGGTCCCGCCGCGGCGCGCAGCACGTCCGCGCGGGCGGCCCGGTGGCGCAGCAGCAGCGGCCCGGCGTGTTCCAGCAGGCGCTCCCCCGCCCGGGTGGGCGTCACCGGGCGGCGGTGCAGCAGCTCCAGCCCCAGGTCGGCCTCCAGCGCGGCGATCTGCTGCGAGACCGCCGACTGGGTGTAGCCGAGCTCGGTGGCGGCGGCCGAGAAGGACCGCCGGTCGGCGACGGTGACGAACGTGCGCAGCAGGTGCGGGTCCACGGTGCATCAGTATCGCTTATCGGCCCACCAGCAATCATCGTTGGCGCTTACCCGGACGCCGGGGCCAGGATCGGGGCATGACCACCGCGAGAATCGCCCTGGTGGGCGACAAGTCACCGTCCGTCCGGTCCCACGCCCGCATCCCCGTCCTGCTGGAGGCGCTGCGCGAGCGCGACGGGCTGGCGCTGGACGCGTACTGGATCCCCACCACCGAGGCCACCGGCCTGGAGGGGTTCGACGGCGTCTGGATGGTGCCCGGCAGCCCGTACCGCAGCGAGGCCGGCGCGGTGAACGCCGCCCGCGCCGCCCGCGAGCACGGCATCCCGTTCCTGGGCACCTGCGGGGGCTTCCAGCACACCCTGCTGGAGTACGCGCGCAACGTGCTGGGCCTGTCCGTCGCGCACGCCGAGAACGACCCGGGCGCCGAGGAGATGCTGCTGCTGCCGCTGGCGTGCTCGCTGGCGGGCCACGAGGACGCCGTCCGGCTGACCCCGGGATCGCTGGCCGAGAAGGTCGTCGGCGCCGAGAGGACCGTGGAGAGATACTCCTGCGCCTTCGGGCTCAACGCCGACTACGTGCCCGCGCTGGAGGCGGGCGGGCTGCGCTTCACCGGCCACGACGAGGCGGGGCTGGTACGGGTCCTGGAGCTGCCGGGCCATCCGTTCTTCCTGGCCACCCTCTTCCAGCCGGAACTGGCCGGGGACGGCAGCCGCCCGCACCCGCTCATCGCCGCCTTCGCCTCGGCCTGCGTCACCCACACTGATCACCGTCGCCCGAAGATTTCCTGGCTACCGCGATGACCGGTATACCTTTTCTCGGGCTTGAGTCTCAAGTAACCAGAGGCCCCAGGATCGGTGCTGTGAACGGCGAGCACTCGCTGGAGCGCATTCCGTCTCACGACCACGATCGAATTTCGGCCCTCTTGGAAGATGGAATCCTCATGTCCCGACAAGCGACACCGTCCGCCGAGGACTGCAAGCGCCTCATCAACGGCTTCATCGACGAGATCTTCGGCGATCTGGACGCCAACCCCGACTTCGTCGCCATGATGCGGTCGGCCGTCCCTGAAATGCCGGCCGATCCGACTTCCGCGCAGCTGGAGGCCTGGGCGGAACTGTCCGCCTTGGTCCAGGATCCCGCCTTCAAGGCCAGTGTCCGCCGCATGGCCGAACATCAGGCGGCCGAAAGGGCGGCCGGAGACCAGACCGGGCTCCACCATGAGGTGACCGATCTGGTCCGTGAACGGGTCCAGAAGGCCCAGGCCGACGGCGTCGAACCGAGTTCGCAAGCGGCACGGCCGCTCCTGACGGACCTGATCGCCGGATATACGGCGACGTTCGGTCACCCCGACAGCGCCGAGTATCGCCGGAAGCTGCTGACCCGCCTGGAGGTCGCGAACGACCCGCGCGCCGGGCAGTACTTCCGCCTGCTGTCCACGATCAACGGCTGGCCGGCACCACCGAGCCTGGCATCGGTGTTCGACTGGTTCATTCAGGCTCTTCGGCACCACCCCACCCCGTAGAAGGACGGCCCCGACCCGCCGAGTCACCCCGCCCTCCCGCAACAGGCGAGGGCGGGGTCTTGCGCCGGCGGCGCCGAGAGGGTGGCCGGTCGGGTGTAAGAACCTAGCAATCGGTCGAGATGCCGGCGGCCGCCTCAAGTGCGGTGAGGAACCAGCGGGCCGCCGGCACCGGATCGGATTTGGGGGGCCGGCCGTTGATCAGGGCCAGCAGACGCCAATATCGCGAGACCTGAGGGTCTGCCCCGATGCGGACGCGTTCGGCAAGCCAGATCCGGAACTCGGCGTCATCCTCGCGCCGGTGGGCGGCGGCGAACGCGGCGACCAGTTCCTCCACGATGGCCTGGGCCGGCACAGAGGTCGGAGAGATCCCGTCGGCCATGGCCCCACCGGCCAGGTCCACGACGGCCCGCTCGACCTGTCGCCAACTCTCCGGGTCGCCGTGGTCGGCACCGGAGGAACGGTCGGCGGCGTGTCGCTCGAACGCCCGACGAACGCTTTCCCGGAAGGAGGGGTCACTGACGAGGTGAGCCAGCTCCAGCCATGCCTCGATCTCCTTGACCGTGGGGTCGTCCGGCAGATCCGGCAGCATCGATCGCAGGTACGCGGCGAAGCCGGGCTCCATGTCAAGCCCGCGAGTCGCCTCGCCCGTGAGGTCGGCCACCATCTGACGGCGCTGCTCAGCGGTCAGCCGGGCGAGCCGGTTGGCGCGCGCGATTCCGGCCGCGTCCGCGCCATGAGTGGCGACGTAGCGCAGCACAGCCTGCCGTACCCGCAAAGTCTGGATCTGGGTCTCCAGAGCCGCGACCTGCCGATCGGCAACGTCGGCCAGGCTCTGCGCGTCCGTGAGCACCTGCGCGACCGTCGCAAGGTCGACGCCGAGATCACGGAGCGTCCGGACGAGTTCGAGACGGCACAGCGCCTCGTCATCGTAGAGCCGGTATCCACCGGGTGATCGGCCGACCGGCGGCACCAATCTTTCGTCGGAGTAGAAGCGAATCGTCGGCACCGACAGCCCGGTGAGTCGGGCCACCTGGCCGATCGTGTAAAGGCCGTCGACGTTCACGCGGTCCGGTCCGACTCGCCGACCGGCCCCGCATGACCGGCCTGCCCCCGGGCCGGCCGCTCAGGGCGGACGCCGGCGCCGCCAAGGGACATGACCTGAGCTGACGACCGACAACGGGTACGCGTAGCAGTCATTGACAACTCCCCAAGCCCGGGAACAGATGGATGCGCGAACGACTATGAGGCCTCACCTCACTTGAGACTCAACCCGGCAACGGCATCGGATGGCACCGAGGAGTCTGATGTCCACGTTGTCGGTCCGAGCGTGTCGTCTTCGGCGAGGATGCGGTAGACGGTGGCGCCTTGTTCTTGCCCGACGGGATGACGAGCTTGCGAGCGATCTCGGGGACGGGGACACCGTGGGCCCGCAGGCTGCGAGCGTAGGCGACCATGTCCTCATCGACGACCTTGGGGCGCCCGCCGTGCCGGCCGCGCTCGCGGGCGGACGCCTGGTCCTCCGAGGACTTCTCCCGGATGTGCTCACGTTCGGACTCGGCCATGCCGGCGAAGAAGGCGAACAGGGCGGCGCCGTGCCCGGACGGGTCATGAACGCCCTTGAGCGGCCCGGACAACAGCTCCAGCTCGATGTCGTGGTGGCGCAGGTCCTCGGCGATTGCCGGCAGCTCGGCCGCCCCGCGCCCCAGCCGCTTCATCTCATGCACCGTGAAGATCACCCGCTGATGCGGCACCGCCTTCTTGATCGTGCGGGCGAAGTCCATCGCCTTGGTGAACTCCGGCGCGCTTTGTCGAAGGCTTCGACGGCAGCAGCCGGATCGGCGAGCTCGGGCATGTCGCAGAACCTATCGCGAGGGGCATTGTGAGCAGCCGGTTTTGCGAGGGGTTATGAGAACGAAGATCATGGACAAACCGGACGGTATCCGACGGGGGTCCGGAACCTCTCAGAACTCGCCATTTCCGATAACACGAACCGTCACCATCGTCACACACAGCTACTTTGCGGCCCTGTGACCAAGAAGACCCTTGCTACCGCCGGATTTCGTTCCGAATCACTCCGCCCCCCGGCCCACGCGGACGGCTCACGCGGACGATTCGGCGGGGGCCGAAGCGTCCGGCGCCTAGCCTTTCGGACATCTCCGACCCACCGGGCGCCATATGGACGCCGCGTGGGCCGTCTCGCAGACCACCGCGTGGACCACCGTGCGGACCGGCCGCATGGGGCCGCCACACCGCGCGGTCCCGGCGGAAAGCGCGGCGGCCCCGCGTCTCCCCCTCTCCCCCTCTCCCGAGGAGAACCGATGACATCCGATCCGCTGGTCCTGAGCCGCCCCGCCGAGATACGGGCCGTGCTGGCCGATCCCCGCTTCACCGTCGACCCCGTACCGCGCCCGCCGTTCGCGCTGACCGTGGCGTGGCTGCGCGGAGCGGTCGGCCGCTTCGCCGAGGGATCCGCGCACGCCGGGCGCAGGGCCGCGGCGGAGGCGGTGCTGGCCGGGCTGGACCCGGACGCGCTGCGCGCCGAGGCGTCCCGGCTCGCCTCGCGGGACACCGATCCCCTCCCCTGTCCCCCGGAGGCGGTTCCGGTGCTGGTCCTGGCCGTCGCCCTGGGGGTACGGGCCGAGGACGGGCCGGAGGCCGTGGAGGCCGTGGCGGCGATCGCCCCGGCCTACCTCCCCGCGCCGGGACCGGGACCCGATGAGGCGGGCACCGGCACGGCCGACGAGGGGCTGGCGCGGCTCTCGCGCCTGCTGGGCGACCCGGCGCCGGAACGGCTGGCCGTGGTGGCGGGGCTGCTCGCCCAGGCGTACGCCCCGACGACCGCCCTGGTCCGCGCCGCCCTGGCCGCCGCACCTGCGCGGTTCGCGGAATCGTGTACGACCGGGGCGTGGGCGGTGCGGGAACTGCTGGACGAGACACTGCGCCACGACCCTCCGGTCAGGACACTGCGCCGCAGGGCGCCCGGCGACGGAAGGACCGTGGTGCTCGACGTCGCGGCGGCCGGCCGGGAACCCGAGACGGCCCGCGACCCGGACCTCTCGCGTACGGGAGTGGAACCGGAGCACCTGACGTTCGGGGCGGGGCCGCGCGCCTGTCCGGGCAGGCGGGTCGCGCTGGCCCTGGCGGCCGGGACGATCGAGGCGGCGGCCCGATGACGTTCGCGCGGTTCAGGGCGCTGCACCACGCGGACGAGCCGCTGCTGCTGCCCTGCGCGTGGGATCACGCCTCCGCGGCGGCCCTGGCGCGGGCGGGGTTCGCCGCGATCGGGACGACGAGCCTGGGAGTGGCCGCCGCGGCGGGCAAGCCGGACGCCGGGCGGGCGACGTGGCAGGAGACGCTGACGCTGGCACGGACGATGACGGGGCTGGGAGTCCCGGTGACGGTGGACATCGAGGCGGGGTTCGCCGAGGCACCCGGCGAGGTCGCCGACCTGGTGGCCGAGCTGGCGGGGCTGGGGGTGGCGGGGATCAACCTCGAAGACGGCCGCGGCGACCGCCTGGCCGATGTCCCGGCACAGGCGGCACTGGTCGCGACGGTCAAGCGACGGGTTCCCGAGGTGTTCCTCAACGCGCGCACCGACGCGTTCTGGCTGGGCCTGCCCGACGCTCGGGCCCTGGCGCTGGAGAGGGCCCGGGCCTACGCGGGGGCGGGGGCCGACGGGGTCTTCGTGCCGGGCGCGAGCGACGAGCGGGACATCGAGGCGCTGGTGGCCGGGGCCGGGGTGCCGCTGAACGTGCTCGTCCAGCCCGGCGTGCCGGTGGAGCGGCTGGCCGGGCTGGGCGTGGCCCGCCTCAGTTACGGGTCACTGCTGTTCCGGGCGGCGTTGCACGCGGCCGTCACCACGGCTCTCGCGGTGGCCCGGGGCGAACCGGTCACCGGCGAGGTGCCCTCGTACCAGGAGATCGAGGCGCTGCACCGGTACGGCACCCGCGAGACGGGTCACTACTGACGCGCGACCACGGCCGCGAGCCACCGTGTCGCGGTCGTTCAGCGATCGTCCCGGGCGTCGACGAACGTGGCGCCGATCTCCGCCATCCGCTCGACCGCGTAGGCGGGGTCGATCAACGCCTCGGGGGTGTGGATGCCCGGCGCCACGGCTTCGCCGCGCAGGCCGAGCAGCCGTTCGACACCGAGGGCGACGCCGAGCGCGGTCAGGGGGTTCTGCCCCGCCGGGTGGAGGAGGTAGCGGCTCGTACCGAGCGGTGCGCCCGTACGGTCCTCTCCTTCGAGGTCGATCCTGACCTCGGCGGAGGCGGGCTCGCCACGGCGCCTGCTCGCGGACTCACCGACCGCGAACTCGAAGCTGACGTTCGGCGCGCCCGTCGCGAGGGCCAGGCTCGGGACGTCGAGGGTGGGCATGATCTGGCCGGGCAGGACGGTGCCGTCGACGCTGGAGACCTCGGTCTGCGCGTCCGGGCCGCTGACCCAGCCGAAGACGCCGTCGCGGCGGACGAGCCCCGCCGAGGTCGAGGTCGTCAGGCGTTGCATGTCCTCTGTCGCCGCGGGCCCGCCGACGTCCAACTCGTCCAGTACGCCGCTGACCCGGACGGTGTCGACCCGGCCGAACTCCCTGGCGAGGTCCAGTGCCGCGAGGACGATGACACCGGCGTACCAGTGGCTGGCCAGCAGGATCGGCGCGGCGCCGGCCCGCTGGCCGCCCGCGACGACCTCGGGGGCGATGTCCGTCAGGCCGCTGGAGAGGCTGAGGTACGGCAGCCCGCGGTCTTGCGCGTAACGCAGTCCGTTGAGGTGCTTGTCCCACACCGTCGCCACGACCGCCGAGTAGCCGTGCCCGGCGGGGAGACCGGGAACAGAGAGGCCGGGATCCGGGAGATTGGAATCCGGGAGACCGGGATCGGGGAGGTCCGGATCCCGAAGGCCGAGATCGCTTCGCCGCAGGTCGATGGTGACGGCTGTCGCGGCGCCCAGCCCGTCGGCGACGCGCCGCGCGCGATCGAGGTCGCGGCCCGCGATCGTCAGCGGCAGCGTCGGGTACCACCGGCGCAGGAGGGCGGCGGTCTCCGCGCCCGTCTGGCCGGAACCGCCCATGATCAGTACTGGCTTCGAGTGCTCCACAGCGCTTTCCTCTCACGTTCTCGCTAAGTTACATTTTGTAACCTACATTTTGTAACCTAAGATGGGCGGCAACGCAAGGGGGGACGATGACCGCAGCGTCGACCCGCCTGTCCAAGCGGGCCAGGCGGGAGCAGTTGCTCGACACCGCGATGACGATCGTGCGCGCTCAGGGCACCGACAGCCTCACCCTGCTCACCCTGGCGGAGGCCGCCGGGGTGAGCAGGCCGATCGTCTACGACCACTTCGGCACGCGGCCCGGCCTGCTGCTCGCCCTCTACCGGCGACTCGACGAACGGCACCGGACCGCCTCGGAACAGGCGCTGCGGGAGGCCGCCCCCGTTCCCGGCGAGATAGCCCGCGTCATGAGCACCGCGTACTTCACCTGCGCCACCGACATGCCGGAGTGGAACGCCATCTCCGCCGCGCTGAGAGGAAACCCGGAGATGGAGGCGGTCGAGCGCGAGATGCTCGGCAGCCACACGGACTGGATGACCGCCGCGCTGCTGCCGCACTCCGGCCTCGCGCCTGAGGCCCTCCGGCTGCGCTGCGTCGGCGCTCTGGGCGCGGCCGAGACGATCGCCGCGGAGCTGAACCGGGGGCGGGCCACCGTCGCCGAAGCGGTCACCGCCCTGACCGACCTGATCGTCGGCAGCATCGGCACCGGGGCTGATCGATCGGCGGATGGTGCCTCACCGCCGCACTCCACCGGGAAGCCCCGGCAAGATTGATCCCACCGGAGCCCGCGAGCCGGGTCGGGGCCCACGTATTTCGCGGAGGCTTCCAGCTTGCGAGGTACGGCACCGGACCATGCCAGCCCCGACCCCGAGACCCCGGCTCCCCCTCCGGCCCTGCCCCCTTGAGCCCGGCCCTCGGCTTCAACCCCGGCCCCGCCCCCTGGTTTCGACCTCGGACGGGGGCACGCCCTTTCGGGCCGCGACCGAACACTCAGCCGGTGGCGGCGCCGAACCACCTGGGCAGCCGGTCGAGCAGCTCCCCCTGGTCCTCACCGGCCCACGCCACATGGCCGTCCGGTCGCAGCAGCACCGCGGGCACGTCCAGCTCCTCGCCGACGTCGCCGACGTCGACTACGTGGTCGACCCGGTCCGCCCAGCCCGCCACCGAGAGGCGTCCGGTCCGGTCGAGCAGCAGGCCGCGGCCGCCGTGCATCAGCTCGTAGAGGCGGCCGTGCTTCAGCGCCACGTCCCGCATCCGCCTGCCGAGCAGGTCGTGCCCCTCGCCGAAGTCGTAGCGGACCCCGATCGCGACGATCTTCTCGATCAGGTGGCGGTTCACGTCCTCGAAGTTCATCAGCTCCGCCAGCAGCCGCCGCACCGCCCGCGGCCCCGGCTCGGCGGACATCAGCTCCATCTGCGCGCGGGTGTTGTCCAGTACGTCGGCGGCCACCGGGTGCCGTTCGGCGTGGTAGCTGTCCAGCAGCCCCTCCGGAGCCCAGCCGTTCACCTCCGCGGCCAGCTTCCAGCCCAGGTTGAACGCGTCCTGGACGCCGAGGTTGAGCCCCTGCCCGCCGACCGGCGGGTGGATGTGCGCCGCGTCGCCGGCGAGCAGCACCCGGCCGGTCCGGTAGCGCTCGGCCAGCCGGGTGGCGTCGCCGAACCGGGACAGCCAGCGCGGCGAGTGCACGCCGAAGTCGGTACCGGCGAAAACCCGCAGCCGCCGCTTGAAGTCCTCCAGGGTCGGCGGGACCGAGCGGTCCTCGGCCACCCCCTCGGCGGGCACGACGACGCGGTACACCCCCTCCCCGAAGGGCCCGACGCCGAACCTCAGGTGGGTCCTGCGGACTTCGGCCACCACCGCGGCCACCGTCTCCGGCGGCACGGCCACCTCCATCTCGCCCAGCAGCGTGTCGGCTCTGGAGGGCTCGCCGGGGAAGCCGACGCCGAGCAGCCTGCGCACCGTGCTGCGTCCGCCGTCGCAGCCGACGAGGTAGCGCGAGCGCAGTCGTGTGCCGTCGGCCAGCTCGACGGTCACCCCGTGCTCGTCCTGGCTCAGCCCGGCCAATTCGTGGCCGCGCCGGAGGTCGGTGCCGAGTTCGACGGCGCGTTCGGCCAGCAGGCGTTCGGTGACGGGCTGCGGGATGCCGAGGACGTAGGGGTGCGTGGTGTCCAGCCGCGCGGGCGAGGGCCTGGTGATGGCGGCGAAGAAGCCGCCGACCGGGTGCCGCCGGCCGAGCGCGAGGAACCGCTCCAGCAGGCCGCGCTGGTCCATCACCTCGATGCTGCGCACGTGCAGGCCGAGCGAACGGACGTACGCGGCCGGCTCCGTCTCCTTCTCCAGCACGAGCGTGCGCACGCCGTGCAGCCGCAACTCGGCGGCCAGCATCAAGCCGGTCGGTCCACCACCGGCGATGATCACGTCGATCACGAAAACCCCCCATTCGACAATGCCGTGCCTCGGCCGGCCGTTCCGCGCGGTCCGGTGGCGCACGCCCGCGTCTCCGCGCCGTGGGTGCCACCGGCGGTCCGGCGTCCCGCGCGCCTCGGATCTCGGGCCTCGGGCTCCCGCGAGCCCCGCACGCCGACACGGCGCATCCGCTGCGCGAACCTCTCATTTCCCCAGGTCCTGGCCTCGGCCGACGATTCTGCAGCACGACCCGGGGCTTGCCGCAAGCCCCCCGGTGCGCTATACGTTGAAAGTGGCAGGGAGTGGCTTACCTCCTTGCATTTGCCTTTTGCCGTCCGCCGCGGACGGACAGGCTCCCCCCGAAGCGACGGCGCGAGCCCGGCCCGTCGCGTCCTCAGTCCAGGTCGGACATGTCGAGCACGAAGCGATAGCGGACGTCGTTGCGCCGCAGGCGGTCGAGGGCCGTGTGCGCCTGCGAGGAGGGGAGCACCTCGACGTCGGCGGCGATGCCGTTGCCGGCGCAGAACCGCAGCATCTCGGCCGTCGCGGGACGGCCTCCGCTGCCCGCGGAGCTGAGCTTCTTGCGGCCCACGAGCAGGTCCATGGCCTCGACGGTGACCGGGCCCAGGTGTCCGAGGAGGCTGAGGGTGCCGTCCATCGCCACCGTCTTCAGGTACGGGGCGAGGTCGTGGGGGGCGGAGATGGTGTCGACGACGACGTCGAAGGTGTCGCGTGCCGCGGCCATCCGCTGAGTGTCGGTGGAGGCGATGAGGTCGTGGGCGCCGAGCCGGTGGGCGTCCTCGCTCTTGTCCCGCGTACGGCTGATGACGGTCGTGGTGGCGCCGAGAGCCACGGCCATCTTGACCGTCAGGTGGCCCAGGCCGCCGAGCCCGGCCACGGCGACGCGGCTGCCCGGACCCACGCCGAGGGAGCGCAGGGGTTCCCAGACGGTGACGCCGGCGCACAGCAGCGGGGCGGCCGTGACCGGGTCGAGGCCTGGCGGAAGCGGGTAGGCGAACGCGTCGCGCACGACGTACTCGCGGGAGTAGCCGCCCAGGGTGGTCGTCCCGTCCTCGCGGTCGACGCCTCCGTAGGTGAGGGTCGGGAAGGAGTGGCAGAAATTCTCCTGCCCGGCTTCGCACATGGCGCACACGCCGCAGGAGTCGACGATGTTGCCCACCCCGACGCGGTCGCCGACCGAGAGGGCGGTCACCTCGGGGCCGGTCTCGGTCACCACGCCGGTGAACTCGTGACCGGGCACCAGGGGCGCTTTCACGTGCAGGTCGTGGTCTCGCAGGGCGTGCAGATCGGTGTGGCACACGCCGCAGTGGTCGATCCGCACCGCGATGTCGTCCGGGCGCAGGTCGCGGCGCTCCAGCGACGTACGCCGCAATGCCGTCGGGCCGGTCGCCCGCCATCCGGTGGTCGTTCGCACGGTCGAGCTCCTTAAACAGACTGTTCGGTCTATTTGAGACTAGGCGCGGTTGCACGGCAAAGCAAACCAACTGTTCTGTTTGATAGGGTCGGCCAATGCCGGAACATCCCCAGACCTCGCGAGGTGCCGCGACCTACCGGCGCATCCTGGACGCCGCCACCGAGGAGTTCGCCCAGCACGGCATCGCCGGGGCGCGCGTCGAACGCATCGTGACGGCGGCGCGCACCAACAAGGCGCAGCTCTACGCCTACTTCGGCGACAAGGAACGGCTCTTCGACGCGATCTTCCTCAGCTCGCTGGAGCGCATCACCAACGTGGTGCCCATCGACGCCGACGACCTCGCGGACTGGGCCGTGCGCCTCTACGACGAATACCTGCGCCGCCCCGACCTCATCCGGCTGGCGACCTGGACACGGCTGGAGCGCCGGTCCGCCGGGCACCTCGTCGAGAGCCACCGGCACTACGACGACCTCAAGCTCACGGCCATCGCCGAGGCCCAGGCCGCCGGGCGGGTCCGCGCGGGCGACCCGTTCGACATCATGGCCATGGTCATCGCGATGTCCATGGCCTGGTCACCGGTGAGCAACGTCTACGCGGCCAGCGGCCAGGAGCCCGAGGACGCGCACGAGCGGCGCCGCGCCCTGCTCCGCGACTGCGTCCGGAGGGCCATCGCGACCGGCGGCGACGCACCTGCCTGAATCCCCTCGGCGACGAGGAGGGCCGTCCGGCACGTCCCGCGGCCGGTCTTCCCGATCAGGTGGCCGGCCATGACGGCGGGTGAGGAGTTCGCCTTTTCGCCTTTTCGCCTTTTCGGCGTCGACCTCGGCCCGCCTCGCCGTGGTGTCGCCGTCGTACCGCCGCGCGTCGCCGCCGCGACCGCTGACGCCGGGACCCCGGAGCGGCGGGACCCCAGGGCGGCGAGCGCGGGCGGGGCTCGCGTCAGGCGGGTGGGCTCGTGTCAGGGCGGGTGGACTCGTGTCAGGCGGGCGGGGAGGAGGACTTCGCGTCGCGGCGGTTGGCGTACACGCTCGTGATCGTGACGGTGATCAGGACCACGACGATGACCCCCAGCGAGATCGGCGTGGGGATCTCCGGGACCCAGGTCCAGACGCCGTGCGCCCAGTGCAGGACGAGCTTGGTCCCGATGAAGGCCAGGATGACGCTGAGCCCGTGGTTCAGGTGCCGCAGCTTCGTCAGGACGCCCAGGAGCACGAAGTAGAGCGCGCGCAGGCCCAGCAGGGCGAAGGCGTTGGTGGCGAAGACGAGGAAGGGGTCCGCGGTCACGCCGTACACCGCGGGCACCGAGTCGACGGCGAAGACGATGTCGGTGGCGAAGACGGCCACCATGGCCAGTGCCAGCGGGGTCAGGGCGCGGCGGCCGTTCTCGCGGACGACCAGGCGGGGGCCGTGGTAGCCACCGGTGACCGGCATGAAGCGGCGCAGCAGCCGGATCGAGCGCATGGAGGAGATGTCGACCTTGTGCTCCTCCCCCCTCAGCGCGTCCTTGAGGATCTTCCAGGCGGTGACGATCAGAATCCCGCCGAACAGCAGGAACGCCCAGGTGCCGCTCCGCAGGACGGCCGCCCCCAGGGCGATGAAGATCGCGCGCAGCACCAGGGCCCCGATGATGCCGTACAGCAGGACGCGCTGGGCCAGCACGGCGGGGACCGCGAAGGCCGACAGCAGCAGCATGAACACGAACAGGTTGTCGACCGACAACGACTTCTCCACCACGTAGCCGGTGAGGAACTCCACCGCCACGCCGGACCCGAAGGCCCCCCACACGTAGGCGCCGAACAGCAGGGGCAGCGTCAGGTAGAAGACCGACCAGCCCACCGCCTCGCGCATCCGCACCTCGTGCGGGCGCCGGGTCAGCGTGAAGTCCGCGGCCAGCAGGGCCATCAGAGCGGCCACGGTGATCGTCCACAGTTTCGGTGAACCGATCGTTTCGAGATCGGCTGTCGACAGGATCGCCTCGGCGGACATGCAACCTCCTCGAACGCGCTCGGCTGTTCGAGGTCTCCTTCACCCGCGCCTGCTGGCGGCCGTCCGGGGACGTCGACAGACGTCCGTGCTGACCGGATCGGCTCTTGGGAAGTACTCCCCCCGTGCTCTCAGGCTAGGTGGATCCATCGGCGGCGCCCCACCCCGGGGTGGCGTTTGACTATGCCCTGAGCTGCACGGATAGTGGAATTGACACGGAGGAAAGTACCCACCGTCCGACACCCCGATCGTCATCACGGCCCCCGGTCGCAGGGAGGCCCGGCGGGGTGGCCCTCGTGTGACGCGGGGGTGTGGGAAGACCTTCGTCCTCGTCGTCACCCGACCGCAGCGAGGCCGAGGGAGGACTCGATGCCGACCACCGCGCTTCTCGAAATCCTGCTGGGCGTGCTGCTGACGATCTCCGCGATCGCCACCGTCGCCGTTCTGTGGCCGGGCAGGCCCCGGCCCCGGCCGCCACTCCCCCTCGAACCGCCCTCTCCGGGCCGCCCGCCGGCGGCCGGTACGCGGTGCCGGGGCGCGGCGGGCCGGAGGCGACGCCCACCGGTCCCGCGCCGGCCGAGCTCCGGTGCGGCCCGAAGGTCCAGAGGCTCCGCCCGTAGCTCGGCGGTCCAGAGGCTCAGCAGGACTCAACCCGTAACCCGGCGGTCCAGAGGCTCAGCCGGGCTCCGCCCGTAGCTCGGCGGTGATCGCGCGCTCCCTGAGCTGGGCGGACTCGGCGCGCAGCGCCTCCACCTGCTCGCGCAGGTCCGTCAGGCGCATCTGCTCCATGGCCAGCCGCATGCGCGCCTCGTCGCGTCCGGCGAGGGCCTCGGCGACCTTGGCCGCCGCGCTCTCCCCCGCTTCGGCGATCTTCTCGGCGGCTCGTTCCTCGGCCCTGGCCGTCCGGCGCGCCGTCCGCCGCTCCAGCTCCGCCGCCTGCTTGTCCACCCGTTCCGCCCGTGCGCGCGCCTCGGCCGCCTCGGCCAGGGCCCGGGCGCGCGCGGTCGCCTCGGCGTCGGCGCGCGCCAGCGCCCGGTCCCGCTCGGCCTGAGCCGCGTCGGCGCGCGCCGACGCGGCAGAGGCGACCCGTTCGGCCTGACCTCTGGCCTCCTGGGCCCTCCTGGTCTCCTCCAGCGCCCGGTCCCACTCGGCCCGCGCCTGACCGGACTGCTCCTGGTCGTGGAGGGCGCGCGTCTGGGCCCGGCGCGCCTCGGTCTCGGCGCTCTCCACCCGTTCGGCCATCTCCCGCAGTGCCGCGTCGCGGGCGGCCTCGGCCCGCTGGGCCCTGCGGGTGGCCTCCTGCTCGGCCTGCCTGGCCCGGCGTTCGGTGCTCGCCGCCTCGTGCAGCGCGGCCAGCGCCTGCTCCCTGGCGGTCTCCGCGTCGGCCAGCGCGATGTCGCGCTCGGCGTTGGCCTCCTCCACGCGGCGCGCCATCGCGTCCCGCTCGCGCCGGGCGTGCTCGGACGCCTCCCGCGCCAGGCGTACCTGCTCGAAGGCCTGTTCCCGCTCGGCGCGCGCGATCGCCACCCGGGTGTGGGCCTCGGCCTGCACCGCGCTCACCTTGGCCTCCACCCCCGCCGGGCTCAGCTCATCGGACAGCACCTGCGCCAGCGGGGCGATCGCCGCGATCATCCCCTTCTCCATGCGTTCGTAGAACTCCTCGGCCCTGGCCAGCGCCCCCTCGAGGCCCGGTGTCGCCCGTCGCATCTCGCGCTCGCGCTTGGCCACCGCCTGGCAGTTTCCCTGCGGGCAGTACGCCCTCGGCCGCCCTCGCCCGGGCCGCTGCTCGATCGGCGTCCCGCAGTGTCTGCACGGCGTCACCGCGCCCGGCTCCTGCATGCCGGAAGCCTACTGACACCATCGATTTTCCAGAAATTAGAAAATAATAAATAAGATTCGTTGCGTTCCGGCCTGATCGGCTGTCCTGTCCCACTCAATCCGAGGCGGCCTCACAGGAGGTCAGCGCCTCCCCCGACGTCATTGCCCTGTGGAGTGTCCTTGTCCTGTCTCACTCAATCTGAGGTATCGGGTGGTTCGTCTCACCCATCTGAGGCATGATCACTACTTGTCAATCAGCAGCAAGGAACACAGCGGGTTACCGTTGTAGGTCAGCACGTATTTCCAGGACCCCGCCGAGTGTGCTGAGCTGTGCAGTGTCCGGCGCCAAGAGATCTTCCTCGATGCCGATGAATCTTGCTCGCCCCTCTGGCCTGGTCGCTGATATGCGCTGTTGTGAGATGGTCCGACGGACGGTCGCCGTTCAAGGTTCCTCACCGCAGGTCAGGCCGGGCGTTGCGAGGGCGAAGTTCTGGCACAGGACATGCAGTTTCCAGCCGCAGGCGTTTTGCGCGCGATGTTCGCATGGCGTTGTCGCGCCAGTGATCGACGGCGGATGTAGTGCAGGACGACGAGGAAGCGATTCAGCAACTGTGTTTGACGATGACGGAGACAAGATACCTGGGGCGTCGGCACCCGACCGGGGGTAACGTCTTCTTCGGTGGCATCGTCATCCACGCAACGCCTTGCTGGCGGTGATATCGATGCCCTGCGGCGCGGGCGTTCCCCCTTGAACGTGGACACCTTGGAGACTGGATCTTGAGGTCCAGGGGAAGAGATGTCCCTGATGGTGATGAAGAACTACCCGCCCGAGTTCAAGGCCGATGCGGTGGCGTTGGTGCTGTCGAGGCCGGACCGGACGATCACGTCGATCGCGCGGGATCTGGGAGTCAGCCGCGAGACGCTGCGGGTGTGGGTACGCGCTGCGCAGGCTCGGGGTGAGGGCGGGCGGCGAGCGGTCGGCGGGGTCAGCACTGGCAAGGACACCTCGGCCGGGCCCCTACCCTCGGACGACGTGCTGGAAGAGGAGAACAAGCAGCTCAAGGCGCGGATCCGGGAGCTGGAGCAAGAGCGGGACATTCTGCGCAAGGCGGCCAAGCTTTTCGCGAACGAGACAAACTGGTGAACCGCTTCCAGTTTGTTGAGGATCACAAGGCGCTCTACGGGGTGAAGCGGTTGTGCCGGGTGCTGCAGGTGTCACGCTCAGGCTTTTACCGATGGGTGAAGGGTGTTGCGGCGCGGTTGGCCCGCTGCCAGGCCGACGAGCAGCTGGCTGGGCGGATGCGGCGGATCCATGCCGAGTATGAGGGCACCTACGGCTCGCCTCGGATGACGGCCGAGTTGCGCGCGGCCGGGATCGTGGTCAACCACAAGCGGGTGGAACGGGTGATGCGCGAGCACGGCATCGCCGGGCTGCGTCTACGCAAGAAGGTCCGCACCACCGTCTCGGAACCGGACGCGGCACCCGTGCCGGACCTGATCCGGCGTGACTTCACCGCCGAGCAGCCGAACACCCGCTACGTCGGCGATATCACTTATCTGCCCGTCAGCGGCGGCCGGTTCCTCTACCTGGCCACGGTCGTGGATCTGTCTTCGCGTCGGCTGGTGGGCTGGTCGATCGCCGATCACATGCGCACCGAGCTTGTTGTCGACGCGTTGCAGGCCGCGGCGCACACCCGAGGCGGCCGTCTGGACGGCGCGGTGTTTCACACCGACAACGGGGCGCAGTATTGCTCGCGGGAGTTCGCGCGGGCCTGCCGCCGGCTCGGCGTCACCCGCTCGCGCGGCGCGGTCGGCACCAGCGCCGACAACGCGGCGGCCGAGTCCTTCAACGCGAGTCTGAAACGCGAGACACTGCAGGGCGCACACCACTGGCCCGACGCCCGCACCGCCCGCCTGACCGTGTTCGGCTGGATCACCCGCTACAACACGATCCGGCGGCACTCCCAGCTCGGCCAGCTCAGCCCGATCGACTACGAGAAGACGATAGATAGCCTGAAGTCTGCTGCCTGAAATCGGTGTCCACGTTTATGGGGGAAGCCCCGCGATCAACATCCCCCTCAACGAGGACACCCCCACCAACCCAGGCGCCCTACGCCAGCCCCGGCCGCCCCTTACCTCCCATGGAAGGGATGCTCACCGACGAGGTGGGCACGAATCTCGACGCGGGAGCGTGGCCCGGATGCCGTCATGCCTCTATCTTCGCCGCGGCAGGGGAAGCGGGGGCGGCCGGTGGGCGGTGCAGCAGCAGGGTGAGGGTGGCGCGGGCATCGCGGCGGCGGGCAGGGGTGCGGGCGAACACCGACGTGGCGGCCAGGGCGGTGATGGTGAGGCCGTACAGCAGGCCTCCGGCGCCGAGCGCGGTCGCGGCGGGCAGCAGGCCGGTGAGGACGTTCACGTGAGACCCTCCTGAGGGGGTTGGGCCCTGGCCGGGGAGAGGGGCTGGGGCGGATGGGGGCAACCGCAGCGGTTCGGCCGGTTTCCGGCGATTGCCCCTGCCGGGTGCGGGCGGGTCTCTAGGCTGGTGGGCATCGGGGAAGTGAGTATTTCGGTGGGGGTCCGGTCCGGATCGTTCACCGGACGTTCGACGTTCACGCGAGGAGCCGCCCGGTGCCCGTCCCTCCCCCCGCCCCGTCCACGCTGGATGATGAGGAGCCGGGGTTTTCCCGGGCGCTGGCGCAGTTGTATGAGCGGGCGGGCAGGCCGACCTACGCCGAGCTGATCCGCCGGGCCGCTGCCCAGAAGCCGCCGGTGCCGATCGGGAAGTCCTCGTTGAGCGACTGGCTGGGCGGGGTGAGCATCCCCTCCTCGCCCCGGGTGGTGGAGTTCCTGGTCACCTACCTGCAGCCCAAGGCCTCCCGGCGCGGCCACCCGCCAGTGATGGCGCCGATCTGGTGGGAGGCGCAACGCGCGCGGGCGCAGCGGGCGCGCCATGCCAACCGCGGTGGACGCCCTACCCGCCGCCCGGTACCCGGCGACGGCCCGCATGATGGTGCACACGCCCCAGCCGACGGCGGGCTGGGGTGGCCGATCGAGCAGGTGGACCCGATCGCGCTAGGGGTGCATCCGGCGATCGACACGATCACGGTCAGGGTCGCCTTGGGCGGCGGGGCCAGGCTCGACCGAAGCACATTGCCCGTCTACATTTCCCGCGCCCATGACGCGAAGCTGGCCGCCGTGGTGGCCGAGTCGCGGGCCCGTGGGCGCAGCCGGATGGTGGTACTGGTCGGCGGGTCCTCGACCGGTAAGACCCGCGCCTGCTGGGAAGCGGTCCGCCAGCTGGGTGAGCCGTGGCGGTTGTGGCATCCGATCAACCCCGGGTGGGCACAAGCCACGCTGGCCGGCCTGGAGGCGGTGAAGCCATACACGGTGGTGTGGCTGAACGAGCTCCAGCACTATCTCAGCACCCCCGGCGATCCAGCCGGGGAACAGGTCGCGGCCGGGTTGCGGGAGCTGTTGCGCACTCCGGGGCGGGGCCCGGTGCTGGTGCTGGGCACGTTGTGGCCACCGTATTGGGCGGCGCTGACCGCTGTCCCCGCCCCGGGCGCCGCGGACCCGCACGCCGGGGCGCGGACACTGCTGACCGGGAAGGCGCTGGAGGTCCCCGCGGCGTTCACCGCCGAGAACCTCATAACCGCGGACGCAGTTACAAACAGCGTGCGAGTGGACCTACGGCTGACCGAAGCCATGATCCGGGCGCCAGGCGGACAGCTGACGCAGTATCTAGCGGGCGTGCCCGCGCTGATCGAGCGCTACCGCACCGCGAGCGCCGAGGCCCACGCGGTACTGAACGCGGCGTTCGACGCGCGCCGCCTGGGCCACGGCCCGATCCTGCCGCGCCTGTTTCTGGAGGAAGCCGCCACCGGATATCTCAGTGACGGACAGGAGGATCTGCTGGACGACGATTGGCTGGAGCAGTCCTTCGCCTACCTCACCGATGCGCGGTCGTGCCGTGGGGCCCGGCCGCCGCTGGCGCGAATCCGCTCCCGCCCAGGCCTGACGACCTCCCCCGCCGCGATCCCGCACAGCGGTGAGGTGTCCTACCGGCTGGCCGACTACCTCGAACAACACGGCTCCCGCGAACGCCGCTGGGAGTGTCCCCCGGCCAGCTTCTGGGAAAGCGCCGCCCGCCATGCCACCGCTGCGGACCGCGCCATCATGGCTGATGCCGCGCACCGCCGGGGCCGCTACCGCCACGCCTTCGCCCTGTGGCCACACACCACCCCCGCTAGAGAGCTCTATACGCTGCAAGAGCTGGTCCAGATAAAGGAGACGGCCGGCAATCGGCAGGAGGCTGAACGGCTGGCCTTCGCTACCGCCAAGGCCGGGTACTCCTTCGCGCTGGCTGTTTTGGTCCAGATGCGGGAGGAGGCCGGAGATCGGGAGGGGGTCGAGCGGCTGGCCACCGCCGTATTCGATGCCGGATACCCCTCCCAGATGCAGCTTCTGGTCCGACAGTGGGAGAAGGCCGGAGAGCGGGAGAAGGCCGAAGGGCTGGCCCGCGACGCCGTCGAGCTCGGAGAACCTTCCTGCCTGCAACACCTGATCTGGATGCGGGGAAAGGCCGGA
This sequence comes from Streptosporangium sp. NPDC002524, assembly GCF_040295985.1. NCBI lineage: Bacteria > Bacillati > Actinomycetota > Actinomycetes > Streptosporangiales > Streptosporangiaceae > Streptosporangium > Streptosporangium sp. NPDC002524. The sequence goes on from NZ_JBEOWK010000031.1 coordinate 59,350, forward strand.
GATCGCAAGGAGGCCGAGCGGCTCCAACGGCTGGTCGTCGACGCCGGACACCCTTTCGCACTGCAACGCCTGGCCGAGATGCGACAGTGGGCCGACGACGAGGCGGGAGCGAGAAATCTGTTGCGGTTCGGGCTGGAGCCCGACGGCCAGATCGCCGATCTCTGGTGAAACGGTTGGCGTCCCCGCCGCTGGGAAACCTCGAACGTCAGCAACACCTCACCCTCGCCGCCGGTGAACGGGCGCACCCCTCAGGAGAAGGAAGCCCAGAAGCATACCCCTGGCCGATGGGCGCGCTCACCTGCTGCCCGCCACGGCTGTCCCGGAGGGACGGCGTTCGCCGGTGAGCCGCTTCCTGGATGTCGTCTTGGCCGTCCTCCACGGAGCGCTGACCTGGCCCGCATACGATGCCCTTGCCCATTCCCGTGCTGGCCTCGACGAACGTGCGGGAACCGCTGCCTGACGCGCTTCAGGAGTTTGTGCCGTGCCCCACGCCCATGGGATCGCCTCCAGCAACGGCACCAACTGGGTGACATCGTTGCGGTTGCCGCCGGTGAGGATGACGGCCAGCGGGATGCCGGTGGCGTCGGTGATCAGGTGGTGCTTGCTGCCGGCCCGTCCTCGATCGACCGGGGACGGCCCGGTCTGCGCCCCCCTTTTAGGGCTCTGACGTGGGAGGAGTCCACCGCGGCCCGGGAGAGGTCAAGCGCGTCGGCCGCACGCAGCCTGGCCAGAAGCACCTCGTGCAGGCGTTGCCAGACACCTGCCTGGTTCCACTCCTTCAGCCGCCGCCAGCACGTCATGCCCGAGCCGTACCCCAGTTCCTGGGGCAGATGCTCCCAGGCGATGCCGGTGTGCAGTATGAACAAGATGCCCTGCAGAGCAAGGCGGTCATCCAGCCGCTTACGTCCTGGCCAACGGGCTCGACGCTGATGTTTGGGCAGCAGCGGTTCGATGACCGCCCACAACTCGTCACTGACCTCCCACGGCTTCAGCCGCGCCACCTGCCCACCCCTCTCACCGTCGCTACAGCGAGAGATCAAAGCACAGCAGAACTCATTCTGTTAGGCGCTCTAAGAGGCCAGGGGTGTCGGTCCATACCGCAGCCGATGTCTGGGTCCTGCTCGTGCCGGGCCGCGAGGTCTCACAGCCCGGTGTATTGATCATCAGGTGCCGTGACGAGGAAGTCGCAGGTGGCCATCACTCACCGTCAACATCCGGATCATAGTCCGGGGCTTCGTATAAGTCCTCTTCGCTGGCTGCGCAGGTGGGCTCCCAGATGAGCGTGACGTGTGCTCCTCCGTGTAGCTCACACCGCTTCTGAGGGGAAGTGGCAGACCTATCCTCGCGCTGCTTTTCCCGAAGGCTGTATCCCTTATGTGAGCACCTCGCCGTGATGCATCTGCTCACGTTGCGCCGCCGAAGGCGTCTCTATCAGAGCACTGATGCGGTCGACCACGTTGTAAGCGGCGCCGACCAGGTCGCCCAGCTCGTGGACGGAGAGTTTCACCGTCACACGCCAAGGCATACCGTCGAGACGTATGAGCAGGTCGGTACCGGCGGGTTCATAGACGATGTCGGTCAGTTCGCCCTGCCAGGAGCGGCCCTCGTGGTAGTCGGTCCACGCGCTGGTGTCGCAGAGCTCGTAGAGAACGTACCCGTGGCGGATCAGAGCAGGGCCGTGCGGGCGGGGTGTGACCACGGTGTAGTCATAATCGGCCGGTTCGGGACGGGCCGGCAGGCCCTGCGCGCTCAGGAGCGCGCGCAGAGCCTGCCGGGAGACGTCGTAGTCCACCTCCAGATGCAGCGGCGGGTGGTCGGGGTGTTCCACGACCAGCGAGGCGCTGTCGCCAGTGAGCCCGATGCGGGTGAAGCACAGTCCGGCTTCGGCGTTGAACCGCTGGACGGCTTGCACCTGCCCGAGCAGCCCGCAGGTTCGCTGAACCTGGACGGTGTCACCGATACGCACATCACCCTCCGCATGTCCTGAAGAGATCCCTACTGGGTTCAGCGAATGTTAACGGCGTTCTTCACGTAGCTGGGGCATCGGGTCACACCCACGCAGAAAGCGGTGACGACACCGAAGGTTCCCACATACGCGTCCGGGTCGGTTGCGTAGGAAACGACTACCCGTACTCGCTTGGAACTGTGCTTTTTGCACGTACGCCACCACAGCATGCCGCTGCATTTGACCTCGTAGGCGATCGTGTCGTACTCCCACCGGGAGGGGACCTGCAGTTGCTGGCGTTTGCCGCCGGGCATCTTGCTTTGGGTGGTGGCGCGTACTGCCCGCATGTTCAGGTTGTGCTTCTGGCGGATCTTCACGTCACCGAAACCGTCGTACGCCGTGTAGAACCCCTGACGGTAGTTGACCTTCTTGCCGTCGCGCTCTTTCCACGTGAACAGCAACTTGTGACGCTCGCTATTTGCTGCAGCGCTCATGGCGTCGGCCGGGGTGGCCTCGGCCGAGGTGGCCTCGTCCATGGGCTCCTCCGGCTGAGGAGCCTCGATCGGCGGATCGGTGGGGCTGGACTCTTGAGGCCAATCCTCGCCAGTGGCTTCACCGGGGATCTCTACGGCGTCAGAGAGCACTCCGGTGGCATGGAGTTGGTTAAGGTCGGTTTCCAGCACGCTGGGCTGGTCATACAGCTGGTCGTAGGCGAACTCCTGGCCGTCCAAGGGGATCGAACCGCTCTCGTCGGTGACCGACACTTCAACGTCGGCAGGAGAGGGGTTGGTGAAGTCAATGAACAGTGCCGGCCCGGTGGTCCCGCTTTCCGCAGACCGGTACATGCGCCAGTTCGTCGTCTCGGTCTCGTTGGCCGAGCGCAGTTGGAAGCCGTAGTCGGCCGCGCCGCCAACCCAGTCTTTGACGATCTCTTCGACGGAGTAGGTGATCAGGTTCTCGGCGCAGTCAGGTGCCCCATAGCCGTGCCTGACGGTGATGGCGTCTTCGGTGGTCGTCGGTGGCTGGTTGCTCAGGGTGAGGGCGGAGGGGGCCCAGTCGCCGGTGACGCGGCGAACCTGGACTCCGGAGCCGACCGAGGTGCCGCACGCGTTGGACTTGTAGCTCGTCAGGCGCAGGTCGGCGTTGAGAATGGTGGCGCCGTGCAGTGCCCGGCCGACATTGAAGCGGATGTAGCTGCGTGCGGTCTTGGCACCATTGCCGAACTTGCCGACATGCAGCCAGGTGGCTGCGGTCTGGGAGGCGGGGTAGTCGCTGCTGACGAAGGTGTCGACCTTCAGCCCGGCACCGACCCACTCGCTGGTGGACAAGGTCACCGGATATTGCACGGTCGAATCGGCGAAGAAGCGTTCATCGGCCTGGATCTGCAGTGCGGCGGTAGTTCCGGTTTGGCTCACCGTGCTCGCGACGGCGGCTTGGCGGCCTGCGTCCGGAAGGGCCGCCGCCGCGGCGTCTTGCAGGTACATCGGCGCGGCCGTGGCCACTACGTCACCGTCCGGGCCGGTCACGCGTAGCGCGCCCTTGGCGCTCTGGGCGTACTTCACGCCCTTCGGCAATGTGAGGGGCATCGTCAGGCGTACCGGCTCGTCTGGACGCCGGTACAGCACGACCTGCTGGCTGAATCCTTCGGGAAGGGCCTCCAGCACCAGATCGCCGCCGGCTACGACGCCCCGGTAGACGGCTTTACTGCCGGTGACCTCGGGGGCGGGCAGAGGCTTGTCCCAGCCAATGAGCCGGGTGGCAGCACCATCGGTGACGGTGACCAGCGGCTGTTTTCCACCAGTGGAGAAGCTGACGCCCCCCTTGGCAGCCTTGGGCCGCAACGTCCCGTTGTCGTTGATCAGGGTCGTGTCGACGGCCACCAGCTGGTTGTTCTGCTTGACGCGGATCGGACCGGCGTAGATCTCCGCTCGGAATGTCCCGTTGGGCAGAGCGTGAAGGGTGGTGTTCTCGGTGCGGGTGGCTTCGATCTCCACTGGTTTGCCCTGCACCCTGGCGGCGTCGAGGGCCTGCGCCAACTGCGAGGCGGGGGCAGCAGGAGCTGACGGCTCAGGTGGGGCGGCGTAGGCGGAAGGAACGGTCAGCCCGCACAGCACAGTGGCCGCCAACAGGCCGATCGCTGAGCGGGAGACAGTTTTGAAGGGAGGCAAAACACTCCTTTATCTTCATTCCCGGTGCCACCGGATTGGTGATCATCTACCGGGCACCTAAACATAAAGGACTCCATAACGACCCTGCGATGTTTAAGATCATTAGTGAGAATTGTGTAGCCGTCAGGAGTAGGTGATCTTTCCTTACTGAGCGTTACGGAAAACGGGCAACCTTAACGTCTTTAGAGGTCAGTAAAAATTTAAAAATCCGTCTTTTACCTGCAGTGATGTGACAGCAGTGAGGCCGTCAGTATGCGCGGGGAACAGGAGTGGGATCGCAACGAAATCGTTTCGTACGGTAAGCGCATTCCTGCAAGTTAGAAGGTCGCTCATCATGTTCACATAGCTCATGGGAATGCGCTTACCGTATGAAACGGTGGCGAGGGGGCGCATGCCGCGTCCTCCTTGATTTCGTATCGTCCCAGGTCAACCAGGCTGCCCAGAGGGCCGAACTAGGGCGCGTATTGGGTCGTGATCAATCTGTCGATTCGCTCTCGCGGTGAGGCCCGGATCGGTAGGCCTTGTTCCGTGACGCGAGTGCAACTGACGGACGCGGAGTGGGAGTTCATCGGGCCGTACCTGCCGATCGGCGAGTACGGCCCGTATCCCGAGCGGTTACGGCAGCAGTTCGAGGGGGTGATCTGGCGGTTCAGGACCGGCGGACAGTGGCGGGAGATGCCGCAGGAGTTCGGTGCCTGGTCCACTGTCCACAACCGCTTCCGGCAATGGCGTGACGCCGGCGTCCTCGAGGCGCTGCTGGAGGGCCTGATCGCGGAAACGGCCAAGCGGGGTGAGGTGGATCTGTCCCTGGTCAGCGTCGACTCCACCATCGCGCGTGCACACCACGACGCCGCCGGGATGCACCTGAGCCAGGACGTCCTCGGCGTGTTGGAGAAGGCAGCTGCCGAGGCGGAGAAGGTCAGGTCAAAAGGGGCAGTGGCGAAGAACAAGACGGACAGGACGCCGAGATCGATCCCGAGCGGGAAGAGCGACGGCGCGTCCGGCGTCGGCGAAAACTCCGGCTGAAGGCCGCCCTGCTGGGACGTTCCAGGGGCGGGCAGACCAGCAAGGTTCACCTGGCCGCCGACCGTAGGTGCCGTCCACTGGCGTTCGTGCTGACCGCGGGTCAGGCCGCCGACAGCCCGCAGTTCATCCCCGTGCTGGGGAGGGTACGGGTGCGCGTCCCCGTCGGGCGCCCCCGCACCCGGCCGGACGCGGTTGCCGCCGACAAGGCCTACTCCTCCCGCGGCAACCGGGTCCACCTGCGCAGACGCGGTATCAAAGCAGTGATTCCGCAGAAGAGAGACCAGGCCGCCAACCGGAAGAAGAAGGGCTCCGCGGGCGGTCGGCCTGTCAGTCACGACGCTGGCCTCTACAAGGAGAGAAACACCATCGAGCGCCTGATCAACAAGCTCAAGGCCTGGCGAGGCGTCGCCACCCGATACGACAAGACCCCAGCCAGCTACCTCGCCGGCCTCCATCTGCGCGCCTCAATGATCTGGGTCAAGCACCTCACCCGGACCACTAGCTGATCACGACTCGATACGCGCCCTAGCAACTTCCCAGACATGTTCGCTATGTTGTGTCCCAGGTCACAGCCCATCTGCGGACGCCCTCAGCCGGAAAAGTCCAGGAAAAACGGGGCCCCGGCCGTCGACGGCTCCGCGCTCACCTCGGCGTTGACCAGGCGAAGACGCGGCACTTGGCCGCTCCACGCATGACCCATCGTGATCACCTCTCTTCTGGGGGATCTGTCGCATTCAGCGTAGGCAGCGCCAATCCCAGGCGACGGATGATCCGCAGAGTGGTACGACCGGTTGCGGCCACGCGCAGAAGACCTGAGCACGGCGCCGAGTGTCAACAATCGTCAAACGCACCCGGTGCCGGGCTACCGTGGTCATATGGCGACCGACACCCCGACCTCCGCCGACGCGACCCCGCCGACATCGTCCGCGAGATAACCGCCCTCGTCGAAGCAGGCCACACGCTGGAGGAGATCGCCGACGTCCTCAACGAGAACGGCGCCCCGCCCCCCGCCGGGCCGGACCCGTCGTGGACGCCCGCTTCGCTGCGACAGAAGCTGGCTTCGCCCGCCGAACCCGGAACCTGACCCCGTTCCACCGCGAACGATCAGCTGGCGAAGCGGAACAGTAAGCCGTCCGCCCACCCCGACGGTACTTTGGGACGTGACGGCCCATCACTGGCCGGCAAAAGGGGGTTGTGATGGCGTCTCACCTGATCAAGGTCGCGCCGGATCGGGAGATCTATGTGATCTGGTCGGCGACCGATGACGCCCCCGAATGGATCGGCACCCGGGCCCAGACCGAAGCCGAGCTGGAGACGGCCGGCGAACACAGCGAGGCCCGGTTCGCCCGAGCCGACGACGCAGGCTCCTCGGCCCGCAGAACACAGGGCAGCGACGTCGTGCTCTACGGCTGGGACGACGCGTTCATCACCGTGGTCGAAGGGCTGCCCTCCGGCACCGGACCGCGGCGGCTACCGCGAGCGGCGCTCGAAGAGCACGCGTCGGCCGTCGAGGGCAGGGAGGACGCCATGCTCGCGATGACGCTCCCGTACGACTGGAGTACCGCCGCAGAAGCGCACCCTCGCGTATAGATCCCGACGTCAGGTCAGATGGGCTTGTTCTCGTCGAAGCTCATGACGCGCTCGATTCGCCCCTCGGCGACGTCCTGCTCCAGCGCCTGCCGTGACGAACAGCCGTCACCTGGCCCCGTGAGGATGGTCGCGTCAAGCCCTAGCTCGGCAAGAGCAACCCTCTGCTCAGCGATCGTCCGTGGAGTCTCCTCGCCGGATGCGAAACGGGGACTGAGGTTCTCCCCGTAGCCCGGCGCAAACACCACGGACCACCACGCCACCGCCCTGCGTAATCTCTACAACCGCTTCCTGGGCTGCCTGTTTCACTGCCTGATCACCCGCCAGAGCTACCAAGAACACACCGCGTTCCCCACCCTCCAGCAGCCCGCAACGGCCGGCCCACGGTTGAGCCACACCATCTGATCACCGTTACCGCTGGGAGCTTCGCAGCCCCCTAGACTCCCGCGCGCCGGAGCAACCACCGACGCGCATCCCGCCGCGCCCACAACTCGCCGATCGCGTCGGCGGCCACTCCGGACCGACTTGACGCACCCCGCCCATCGGATGTCTCAGCACGGTTCACCAGACAACGTGATTGCAGCCTGCTTCCGAGCCGAGTCAGCCATCTCTGGTAATTTTTCGGAAAATTTTGGTATTGCAGGGTATTAAGGTCAATGATACGATCATGTTGACTCCCAGTAATTAATGGTGTCAATTAATTATGTCGTCCCGTTATGGAGAGATGCTTGAGAGCACAATTAGCCCTAGTGATGGTCTCCGTCCTCACGTTAACGCTTACGCCTGAGCTAGCCGTAGCAAATACGGAGCCAGTGCCATCGGTCGGTGGAATTCAAGCGAATAAACTCCCGAACGGAACCCATCGAGTCACCCTTACGCGTGAGAGCCAGCCGAAGCCCGAGCGATCCACTATCAACCGCCTCGTCGCGGAAGCAAAGAGCGCTGACGTCGACCTCAGGCCGGCCCTGGAGAAGTACGCGCGCGATCTCGCAGCAGCTAACCCGTCTGAGGTAGCCGACCAGCCGGACGGCCCGGCCTATTATCCGCCGGTCAAGATCGACGGTATTCGAATCGAGGAACTCATCGACCTCGGCCAAGTCGCCGAGGACGAGGGCATCCCTCATGCTGAGGCCATCAACAGATATGCCTGGCAGGCCCCTCTGCAGGCGGTGCACAACAAATTGGAGAGCGCCTTCCCGGATGAGGCATCCGGCACCAGCCTTCTCAATGACGGTCGTACGGCGAGAATCGGGTTCAAAGGGAAGATTCCAGAACTGGCGCTCCAGCTAGCCAGGACGCTGCCGGGTGAAGTCGAACTGATAGGTGACAAGGGTTTCTCCAAAAAGGAGTTGCGGGAGACGCTCGAGTCAAGCTCCAAGGAACTCGGCAAACGTGCCGAGGTGGCTGCCTATGTGGGTAAATATGACATCGAAACCGGCGTCATTCACTTCGAGGTCGAGCCACAGAAGGGTCTAAAGGATCCCGGGCAGCGCGGCGCTGTGCTCTCCGCCCTGCAGCTGCAGCCTCCGGTCAACCCCCGGATGCGCATCGAGATCAAAGTCAGCGACGACCTGAACCTTCGTCCCGTCACGCTCGTTGGTCAAAAGGCCAGTGCCGCAGCCGTTGGTCAGAAGGCCAGCGCCGCAGCCGATGACCCCTACCTCCGCGGTGGCGGAATTCTCGCAAGCGGCACCACCGGAACGGTCTTTAACTGCACCAGCGCCTTCAACCTGATCCGTTCCGACGGCTACCACTCCGCCACCAGCGCGCGGCATTGCTGGGAACTCTCCGGCGATCAGTACTGGTTCTATTTCAATCATCCGAACTATACCTCAAACCGAACTACTCTCGGCTTCACTCAGAATGCAAGCCGACAATACGACTTCTCTCGGCTGGTCCAGTCGGGATCGGTGAATCTCACGTTCACCCGAACTTTTTACGCTGCGCTCAACCGGCCACGATATGTGACCGCCAACGGCACGAGTCCCGTTGAAGGTTCCCGCGTTTGCTTCTTCGGCCGGACGAGTCACACCACGGACGGCGAATACAACTGCGGGACTATCTTTGACTCGGATGTCACCTATCGCATGACCGGTATGTCCGGAGACTGGTTCGGCGGCATCGATGTGATATTCGATGGGTCCCCTCCCCCAATCGCTCAGGGAGGTGACAGCGGCGGACCGCTTTGGTACGGTAATACTGCTTGGGGAATTACCTCGTCAGCTAGAACGACGACTATGTTCGTCGCTACTGACCGCATCAACGATACAGACGGGCTTGGGACCGCCTGGAACGTATGGACGTGTCCCACCTGCTGACCAGAAAGCCGTAATCTGAATGGCCCAGCTTTGCCGCTGGGCCATTCTCTCATATTGATGATCTGGACTCGAATATGGTTTCCATATATTGGAAAAAGGGCGTGGCCCTGCTGCTCTGCTCGGCGGTCGCCGCCTGCTCGGCCACTTCCGGGTGGATCCAGGCAATCGGCAGTGATCCGGTTATCCTGGTGCACACCGGCGGAGACACTGGCGCGGTGGGGATCGAGAGTCGGCTCGTCTACCACGCGGCGAGCAAATGTGTGGTTCTGCAGGCGGGCGACGGCATCAACATTCCCATCTGGCCGCCTGGCACCGAACCGGTAGTCGTCGATGGTCGTCGCGGCGTGGACGTCAAGGGTGTCGGGAACTTTCTTGATGGAGACCGTGTTCAGCTTGGCGGAAACGCGGCCGATGAAAAGATGGTCCCGTCGGACGCTGATGTCCGTCGCTGCACGGGGCTTCCAGGCCGGCAGAAGCTCATCGTTGTCGGACAGGTTAGGCGCTGAGTCGGCGGCTATCTCGCGACTCCTGCCCACATTCGCTAGTAGATAGCTAAGAAGTCTGGGCACGCTGTCCTCATCGCCTCTACGAGGGGTCGCAGAGCAATTGTCAAATCCTGTGGATTGCGTGATTTACAGAGCTCGAAGCCATTGGTCGAGGACTGCGAAGTCTTCGTCGGCGAATCCCCGGAATGACTCCACGTGATGCAGGAGAGCTCGGCCGCTATGGTGCGCGGCGACCCAGTCTCGATCGGCATCGGTGATCTCATCGTCGACCCAGGCGAAGGGGCGTCCGGCCGCCCAGATCACCAAGGTCCGGGTCTTCCAGCAGAGTCCGAACCATCGGTCTTGGCGTACGTCCTCGTCGGATGACTCCGGCCAGTTCACGACCGGCAGTTGTGGCAGCCCGATCCGAGGTGCTATCTCGGCGTTCGCCTCGTCTTCCCAGGTCGTGGCCCAGACGAGTTCGCAGGGCAGCGCGACCAGCCGACGCCCCACCTCAGCGGTCAGCCGCGCCAGGTGCGAGTCCGGCGAGATATCTCGTGCTTCGCGCCGCGGGTTCTCACCGAACGGGAGAAGCGGCCCGTCGACATCGAGGAAGAGCAGCGGGCGTTCGGTGGGGCCGGTCATGCTGCGGTGACCTCGTCGCGCTCGACGAGTACGCCACGTTCGAAGCGGGCTCCGGCACGCACCAAAGCAACCAGGTGAGGCGCGTTGACCGAGCGCCAGCGCTGCTGGGCGGACTCGATGAGCTTGAACGTCATCGCCAGGGCTGCCGCCCGGGAGCCGGCACCACGGGTGACCCTGGTGCGCAGCCGGACGGTGGAGAATGTCGACTCAATCGGGTTCGTAGTGCGCAGGTGAATCCAGTGTTCGGCCGGGTAGTCGTAGAACGCCAGCAGCACGTCCGCATCGTCGACGATCTTCTTGACGGCCTTGGGGAACTTCGCCCCGTACTGCCGCTCGAATGTCTTGATGGCCTTGGCGGCCTGGTCTTTGTCCTCGGCGTTGTAGATGTCTGCGATCGCGGCCTTGGCCGCCGGCTGCGCCGACTTCGGCAGGCAGTCCAGCACATTCGCGGTTTTATGCACCCAGCAGCGCTGTTCCTTGGTCTCGGGGAACACCTCGCGCAGCGCCTTCCAGAAGCCCAAGGCGCCGTCGCCGACGGCAAGATGCGGGGCGCGCATCCCGCGTCGGGCGCAGTCGCGCAGCAGGTTCGCCCACGACTCCGACGACTTCCGATAACCCTCATCCAGGGCTATCAGCTCTTTGCTGCCGTCGGCTCGGACGCCTACCAGGACCAGCACGCACGCCTTGGCCTGGTCCAACCTGACCTTCAAGTGCACGCCGTCGGCCCAGACGTAGACGAAGTCGGTCGCCGACACATCGTGCTTCTGGAACGCCTTGTGATCGTCGGTCCACTGAGACGTCAGCCTCGACACCGTCGCCGACGACAGCCCGGCGGCCGACCTGGACGGTTTGCTGCTGGATGATCCGGAGATCGGGACGTCCCGGCTGCGGTGGCTGACGACGCCGGCGGTGGAGGCGAGTGTCCCGGCGATCGGGGTGTCGGTCGACAAGCTGCTGTATCTGCGGGGGATGGACGCCCACCAGCTGGACCTGTCAATGCTGCCCCGGGAGCGGCGCCGCTTCCTGGCCACGGTGGCCCGCCGATCCACGGTGCAGGGCTTGGAACGGCGGGAGGAGCGCCGCTACCCGATCTTGCTTTCGCTGGTCGCGCAGTCGGCGGTCGACCAGCTGGACGAGGACATCGCCTTGTTCGACCAGGCGGTATCGGCGCGCGAGTCCCACGCGAAGGCCAAGACTGACGAGGCCCTGGCGGAGCGGGCCAAGAGGGGCGAGGCCCGTCAGCTGCTGATGGATGTGATCTTGCCGGTGCTGAACGACCCGGGCATCCCGGACAAGGAGGTCGGCGGTCTGCTACGCGACCAGATCGGACTCGACAAGCTCCGCGAGGTCGCCTCGGTGTCGTGGAAGCCGTTGCCCCACGACCACGGGCGGCTGGCGGCGCTGGAGGCTTCCTACACCTACATGCGCCGCTTCACTCCGAGGGTGCTGTCGGTGATCGATTTTCAGGGTGGGCCCGGCGCCAGGATCTGATGACCGCGTTGATGATTTTGAAGGAACTGAACCGCACCCACGGGCGCAAGGTCCCGGCCGAGGCGCCGACGTCGTTCGTTCCGGCTCGGTACGCCGACTACCTGGCCAAGGCCCGTAAGGCTGGTGATGACACGGCGTTTCGGCACTACTGGGAGCTGTGCGTGGTACTCGCCCTGCGAGACGGGCTCCGCTCCGGAGATGTGTTCGTGCCCGGCTCGCGCCGGTACGCCGACCCGGGCACCTACCTGTTCACCCCGCAGCAGTGGGAGGGCAAGCGGGCGGAGTTCTGCCAGCTGGTCCGCAAGGCCGCCACCGCGTCCGAGGCGATCGACCAGGTCAGGGAAGAATTCCACCAGGCGTTGGAGGAACTGGAGGAGACCCTGGCGAACGCCGCTCCGAACGACGTGGGCGCGGTCCGCCTGGACGAGGAAGGTCGGCTGGTCATCCCGCCGCTGTCGGCCGAGGACATCCCCGCCGAGGCCAAGGCGCTGCGCGAAGAGCTGGCGGGGATGTTGCCGTTCGTGCCGATCGCCTCGCTGCTGATCGAGCTGGACGTCCGCACGAAGTTCCTGGACTGCTTCACCCATGCCGACGGCCGGAAGATCAACCTGTCAGTGGAGACCCGCCGCAACATCCTCGCGGTGCTCATCGCCGGCGCCACCAACCTCGGACTGACCCGGATGTCGGAGGCCTGCGGCGTCTCCTACGACACCCTCGCCTGGACCCAGGAGTGGTACGTGCGGGAGGAGACGCTGCGCGGGGCCAACACGGTGCTGGTCAACCACCACTACCAGCTGGAGCTGGCCGGGAAGTTCGGTGGCGGCACCATGTCCTCCTCCGACGGCCAGCGCTTCCCCATCCGCGGCAAGTCGTTGACCGGCCGTGACATGAACATCCACGGGGGAAAGGTCTTGTCGACCTACACCCATGTCTCCGATCAGTGGTCCACCTACGGCACCAAGCAGATCGTCCCCACCACCCGCGAGGCTAACTACACCCTGGACGAGCTGCTCGGCAACGAGACCGACCTGCCGATCCACGAGCACGCGACCGACACCCACGGCGCCACGCTCGTGAACTTCGGGCTGTTCGACCTCGTCGGCAAGGCGCTGACCCCGCGGATCCGCGATCTGGGGAAGATCACGATGCAGCGGGTCGACAACCCGACCGCCACCAACGCCCTCTACCCGCACGCCGGACCTTTGCTGGCCGACCGGTGGAACGAGGATCTGATCCGCGCCACCTGGGACGACATGCTGCGGATGGCCGGATCGCTGAAGTTCGGGGAGGCGACCGCGTCCCTGGTGGTCGGGAAGTGGTCGGCGGCCTCACGGCAGAACACTCTCGCAGCGGCGATCAAGGAATGGGGGCGCATCCGCCGCACGATCCATGCCGCCCGGTACCTGTCAGACCCCGTGTACCGGCGGAAGATCTCCCGGCAGCTCAACAAGGGCGAGAGCTTGCACGCGCTGCGCCGGGACCTGCACTACGCCCAGCAAGGCACGATCGTCCGGCCCCACCTGACCGACCAGACCGAGCAGTCCTGGTGTCTGACCATCCTCACCAACGCCGTCGACGGAGTACTACGCAATGGGCATCAAGGAGCTGCGCGAGCAGGGCCGCGAGGTCCCCGACGAGCTGCTGTCGTTCATCGCACCCGACCACCGAGAGAACATCAACTTCTTCGGATTCATCGAGGCCGACATCGAAGGCGAGACCGCCAAGCTCGACGACGGATGGCGGCCACTGCGCCCGACACTGGTGAACGAGGCCAGCACCACCTTCTTGCTTAACCCCTGACCTGGCGCATTGTCCTCCGTGAGCCTCATGTACGTGATAATGGACTATTATCACGTACATGAGCGCTGGGCGATCACGTCCGAGCTGGGGATCCGCCGTCGGGGCTGATGCGCGACTTGGGTACGTTATTCGGTACATCGCTCCCGCGCCGGATGGCGTGCGATGAGCGCGACCGCCGCTCGGAAGGTCACCGCGCGGCGCGGCGACGCGATCAACCTCGGCGACGCGGCCGACGAATTCCTGTCCACCCACCGGGTCGCCAACGACAACACCCGCCGCGCCTACGCCTCGGCGGTCGACCGGATCATCGCCGCGGTCGGCGGCCGCGAGCGGCTCCTGGCCGACGTCGCCGACACCGAGATCGGCGATGCCCTCACCATCTTGTGGGGCGGATGCGCGCCGGCCACCTGGAACCGCAACCGCGCCGCCGTCTCCTCCTGGCTCACCTGGTGCGCCACCAAAAAGAGATGGGCGGCGCCGTCGGTCCCTGCCGACGCCGAACGTCGCCGCGAGAGCGTCGACCACACCAAGGCCGTCGCCAAGACCAAGCTGGAGCGGCTGCTGTCTCGGCGCGACCTCCCGCTGCGGGACAAGACGCTCTACCGGATGCTGTACGAGACCGCCGCCCGCGCCTCCGAAGTCCTCTCGTTGAACGTCGAGGACCTGGACCTGGAGAACCGGCGCGCGCCGCTGCGGTCCAAGGGCGGCGACATTGAGTGGGTGTACTGGGACGCCGGCACCGCCCGCCTCCTACCCCGCCTTCTCCGACTGCCCGACGGGCCTGTCCGAATGCGCGGCCCGCTGTTCCTCGCCGACCGGCGCCCTGTCCCCGCCCGGCGTCCCGGACCCAAGCACATCTGCCCCCACACCGGGCGGCCCCGTTTGGGCTACGACCGGGTGCGCGTGCTCATGGAGCGGCATCTCGGCCTCGACCCGCACCAGCTGCGCCATTCGGCCGCCACCCACCTGGGCGAGCAGAAGGTGCCGCTCCAACTCATCATGGCCAAGACCCGCCACAAGAACCCCCGCACCGCCATGCGCTACACCCGCCCCGGCGGCGAGGCCGTGGCCGAGATCACCGGCATCCTCGCCCCATCAGGGGTGTCACCGGAATACGACAGAAACGGGCCACGGTCTTGATCAGCGGTCATTGGAATCCTGAGGTTCGCGCTGGTTGGTGGTGATTGACGGGAGTTCAGGTGGCGTCGATCGACCGGACGGTGTATCCGAGGTTCACACGGGCTGTGTCGGCGCGGGAACTGGCGGAGGTCTTCACTTCATAGACTGACGAGGTGAAGTGGGCCCGCGGCGAGACGCAGGATGATCAGCACTTGATGTCCTCGCTGGTGTGGTTAAAGGCCTACCAGCGGCTGGGGTACTTTTCAAAGCTGGCCGACGTGCCTGCAGCGGTCGCCGAGCACAGACGAGATCGATCCCGTCCGATCGAGGTGATCGGACGGGATCTCATCGGCCCTCTTCAGATCGGTTTAAAAATGGCCCTTTCTATGGGATGGGCTGTTTGAAGTCCGCCGCATGATCCGCCGCCCACCGCGCGAAGGTGCGACCGGGACGGCCGGTGAGACGCTGTACGACGGCGGCTCGCTCCTCGTCGACGGGTGCGGGGTCGCGTGCGGACTCCGCCCACATTCCGAACAGCCAGTCGACGACCTCCGCCGGATAACCATCCTGAATCCACTTGTCGCGGGCCTCTGTCGGATCCTGTTCCTCGAATCGGATCTCCTGACCAATCGCCACCCCGATCGCCTTCACCTGCTCGGCCACGGTAAGTGCCTCGGGTCCGGCGAAGGTGTACGTCATGCCCGCATGGCCGTCCTCGGCCAGGATCGTGGCGGCCACCGCGGCGACGTCGGCCTCGTGGGTGGGCTGGGTCACCGCGCCGCCGTAGGGCCGGCGTACCACCCGCTCGGTACGCACCCTCTCCGCCCAGTCCAGCCAGTTGCCCGCGAACTCACCTGGCCGCAGGTGCGTCCACTCCAGCCCGGACTCCTCCACTGCCCGTTCGACGACCTGGTAGCCGCTCCCGAACGCGTCGTTGTCGGCCTCCGCTCCGGACAGGACCACCACCTGCCGGACGCCGGCCCGCTTCGCCATCGCGACGACGCCGGAGACCGCGTGCGAAACGGGGAACAGGTACATCCGCTCGACGCCTCGCAGGGCGGCCCGCAGTGATTCGGGCCGCTCCAGGTCGCCCTCGACCACCGTGGTCCCTTCGGGCAGCCCGGCGGCTGCGGGCCGGCGGGTGAGTGCGCGCACATCGTGGCCCGTCTTCAGTAGTTGGCCGACAACCTCCCGGCCCACCAGACCGGTCGCTCCGGTCACCAGGATCGTCATGCCGCCTTCTTCGTACGTCGGGCCGGACGGAAGTCCGCCGCGTGGTCGAGGGCCCACCGCGCGAAGGTACGCGCGGGGCGTCCGGTGATCTGCTGGAAGGTGGTGGTCGGCGGGAGCGATCCCGGCCCGTCGACTGCCGCGGCCAGCAACTCGATCCGCCAGTCGGCCATCTCCGGCGGGTAACCGTCCTGAAGCCACTGCTCGCGGGCCTGCTCCGGTGTCAGTTCCTCGAAGCGGATCTCTTCCCCGATCGCCGCTCCGATCGCCTTCACCTGCTCGGCCTGCGAGATCTTCGCCGGACCGGTGATCGTGTACGCGGCGCCGACGTGGGAGTCGCCCAGCAGTGCCGCGACCGCCACCTCGGCGATGTCGGCCTCGTGGACCAGCGGATATCCGGCGGTGCCGTACGGTTCACGCACCACCAGCTCGGCGCGGATCCGCTCCGCCCATCCAAGGGCGTTGACCGCGAGCAGCCCCGGTCGCACATGGGTCCATTCGGCATCGGTGGCCTCCACCATCAGCTCCAGCTCCCGATGAGCCTGCCGTTCGTCGGCGAGGTGGCGCCGCAGGGGGCTGAGGCTCCGGTCACCCGGCTCGTCACCGGGGGCGAATCCAGCAGCTGCGGCGGAGTGCACCACGAACCTGCGAACACCCGCCTTTGCCGCCTGTTCGACGAACCCGGCCCCGGGCTCTGAGGCGACATAGGCGAAGGGGAACAGGTAGACGCGCTCGATTTCGTCCAGCACGTCCGGCCAGGTCTCAGGCCGCTCGAAATCCCCGTACACCACCTCGACCCCGTCGGTGAGGCGCGCAGCCCGCGGGTCGCGGGTCATGGCCCGCACCCGCTGACCGGCACCCACCAGCTGATCCACTACACGGCGACCGATGTTCCCGGTCGCACCTGTCACTAGAATCGTCACGTTGCTCCTTCGGTTGCCTGACTGGATGGCACAACAGACCGCCGTCGCGTTGTGGCCCTTCGCGGCGGCGGTCGTTTCCGGGATGCTAGGCCGGTTCCTGAGCAGCCGCATATGGATCGTTCCAAGGGCGCTTTGCATCGCTTTCGATGGTGACCGGCAGCGGCAGGCGTTCTGGATCGTCACCCGGTCGAGCCTGGCAGCGACTTCTCACCCGCACCATGTCGGAGTGTCGGTAAGACTCGCGCCACAGGTGCACGCGATTGCGTTGGTGCAGGTGGAGGCCAGGGCGATACCGGCCAACGCGCAGCCTGTCGGATCGATCCGGTCAGCAGCAGGAGCCGACGAACAGGCTCAATACGATCACGTGTACCTGTGGCGCGAGTCTTACTGGCACCCCAACCCGCGGCCCGTTTCTGCCGTATTCCGGTGGCACCCCACCACGCTGAACCCACTAACCGCAGGTCAGATCCATATCCGTTGGATTTTCGCTGTTCGCTACGGGGACCCCTAGATGGTCGGGCAGGCGAGTGGTCACCGTGTAGCCCGCCTTCACGAGGATCTCGACGAAAGCACTCAGTGTGGCGTTCACCACATCGAGTTCAAAACGGGTCATCGGGTGATCCGGATCAAGATCCAGAGTCATCGCGTCGAACGTCGGGTCAACGGCCCAGCGCACCCGGATCGCTCCGAGGTGTCGCATGAGATCGAATCCGCTGGTCTTCTCCAGGGCCATGCGAGGAAAACCCGCTGCCGTCAGCAGCTGCGCGACGTCGCGCTCTAACTGCTCCAGATCCACTTCGAAGCTATTGGCCATCCCGTGACACTACCGATGCGCTGTGCGACAGGCCCGAATTGGTGAAAATTTTGCCGGTACTACCCGGGACCTCGCAAAAGGCCGACATGCCCGAGGTGGTCTCGAAACTGTCCCGTATTGGTGATCGACACCTCTGGTAACGGCGTTGCGGTGACCGGCTGGACAACGAACCAGAACATGAGTGTTCGCTGTTATCGCGTCGGTGGTGCCGGACATAGACAGGTGTTGGCGGCGAACGGGAAGGTCCAGTTGTGCAAGAGGCGGTGAACAGATTCACTCAGCTCTTCGATGCGTGCTACGAGGATGTCTTGCGGTATGCGGCCAGGCGCGTGGACGCTGATACCGCTCGGGATGTTGCGGCTGAGACCTTCTTGATCGCTTGGCGGAAACTGTCCGCGGTGCCACGGGCCGACGAGGACGTCTTGCCGTGGCTGTATGGGGTGGCTCGCCGTGTTCTGGCCAACGAGCATCGTCGTGAACGCCGTGGCCGGCGCCTTGCTGCTCGCATCGCGGGGGCCTTGGGGATGGAGGCGGTGGTGGTCGCAGATCTCAGTGACGACGTAACCGGCCCGCTGGGGCTGGCGCAGGCCTTGCGGTCGCTGTCTCCCAAAGACCAAGAAGTACTCCAGCTCATCGGGTGGGAGGAACTGACCGTTCGTCAGGCCGCCGTGGTTGTCGGCTGCACGCCGGCCTCCATGGCCGTTCGGGCCCATCGCGCCCGCCAGCGCTTCCTGACAATCCTTAATGATCAAGGACTGCTCGGGCAGTCCCACACAGTCAACCCTCGAACGGAGGGGCGGTCGTGACCAGCGAATTCAATGACATCAAGCGCCTGCTCGGCGCTCTTGACCCGGTCTCGAGCGATGAGTTCGTCGGGGCCGCCCATGATGCTGCGGGCAGGGCCGCGCTGCATCACATCCTCGTCGGTGTATCCGAGGTGACGACGCCGGCGCCGCCGGTCGCGGCACCCCGATGGACGCGGCGCCGTTTCGTCGTGGTTGGCGCCGGTGCGGTGACAGGGATCGCAGCCTTGGCCCTTCATAACGTGAACATGGCGAATCCACGTGTGACACCCCCGATGCTGAACTACCGGCTGAGCGGAGCATCCATGCCAGCGACTTCATCTGCACGTGCTGTACTGATCGCGCTCGCCGCGGTCGCCGACCGGCAGCCGACCTCACCGCGGCCCGCCAACGCCGCCTTCAGTCACATCACGACCAACGAATGGGACCTCAACGTCTCGGTCGCCGACGGCGAGAGCACCTCGGCTATCGTGCCAAAGGTCGTTGAGCAGTGGTCCCCCACCACGGCGGGCGGGTCATATCGACGATTGGAGCGCCGAGGGGATCCAGAACTTTTTCGAGTCGGCGGCCGGCGCAGCGCCGCAGCGGTGACCAACACCGCTCCTTTGTCGGATATGCGCATGCCGGTGACTTCCGACCTCGGGCCGTGGAATCTGCAGCCAGCCTCCCCGCGTAGGCTACGGGATCAACTGCTCCAGGCAAGCGACGGAACCACTCAGCCGCAGACTTACCGGCTGATCCAGGCGATCCGCACGCTGTACTCCCATCACGTGGTCCCCGCCGCTTTGGCAGCGGGATTGTGGCGGGTGCTGGCCGAACAGCCCGACCTAAGGTTTCTCGGTGAGGTGACCGACCGGGCAGGACGCAGCGGGCACGCCATCGCCTTCGACGCCGACCTGTCCCTGCCGAAAAGATGGGTCCTCATCATCAGTCGGGACACCGGTGACCTTCTCACGGTCGAAGAGACCTTGACGACGGAGGCGGGAAACCTGAATGTCGATGTTCCCGCAGTCATCGGCTACGAAATGTTTCTGGCACAGGAATGGACACCAACCGCTGGTTAACAAAAGTTTAATACCTGCGTTCGGTAACTCCGGATGATTTGCCGGACGCGAGGAAAGGTGTCCCGTCTCATTCAATCTGAGGCACCGGAAGCCTCTGATTGAATGAGACGGGACAGCCGCCCTGCTGGAGGCCAATCCCCAGGTCGCGGCCTGGCGGCGTAACACCGCCGATGTCCTGGCGAACGATGACAGTTTGCGAACTGAGCGTCAGGCACTCCTGACAGGCAGTATGGAGGCGTGCCCGCGAGCGACCTTCTCGACATCGGCGACAAAGTCGCGTCGATCATCGGCGCGCTGGCCGCCATCGCCGCCCTCCTCGTGAACCTCTCCCCGCGCGCCCCGGATCGCCACCCGCACCCGTACGGCCGCCGATTGCGCCTGGGGGCGGCGCTCCTGGCAGCCGCGTCGGCCTGCGCGATCGTCGCCGCCAGGGCGGCGGGGTGGCTGGCGCCGGGGGCATCGTGGCCGGTGCTCGCGCTCAGCGTCGCCGCCGCCCTGCTGGTTCTGGCCGACTTGACCTTCTGGGGCCGGAGCCCGCTGGTCACCGGCGACCTGGCCACGCTGCTGCGAGCCCAGCACCTGTGGTCGGCCGAGCACCCCTACCGCTTCCTCGGCATGCGGCACGCCCCCTCGCTGTCGGCCATCTACGTCGAACAACTCGCCCGCCAGGCCGGCGACGGCCGCTACCGGGTCGAACGGGTCATCACCGTGACCAAGGCGCTCGGCCTGCACCGGCACGTCCTGCTGGTGGCCGGGCCCGGCGAGGGCAAGTCCACCTTCGTCCGGCAGGCCGTGGCCGCCTGCGCCCGCTGGTGGCTGCCGGCCCGCCAACGTTCCGATCCGCGTCGTGCGCCGCTGGGCCCGGTGGTGCCGATCGCGGTGCCCGCCCACCTGCTCGACGACGACCTGGACCTGGCCGCGGTGCTGGCCGCGGCCGCCAAGACGGTGCTCGGGCTGGAGTTGCCCACCGGACTGTTCGCCGCGGCGCCGATGCCGGGGGCGCGCTGGCTGGTGATGGTCGACGCCCTGGACGAGGTGAGCGACCAGGAGCGGCGCTCGCGCATCCTGTGGCGGCTGGGGCGGCTGCTGGCCGAGCCGGGCGAGCCCTACCGGGTGCTGGTCTGCACCCGCCCGCTGCGCTCGGCGGAGCTGGCCGAGCTGCGAGACGAACAGGCCGGTGAGTACCGGCTGCGTGGTTTCGGGCCCGCGGAGCTGGAGCTGTTCGCCCGGCGCTGGTTCACCGCCCGCCACCGCGGGCAGGCCGGCGCCGACGTCGGGCCGAGGGTACGCCGTTTCCGCGCGCTGGTCGGCGCCTCCCGGCTGACGGCCCTGGCGCGGGTGCCGCTGCTGGCCACCCTCGCCGCCTTCGTCGTGGACGCCGACGACACCGCCGACCTTCCGCTCAGCCGCACCGGCCTGTACGAGCTGTTCCTGCGCCACCTGCGCCACGGCCGCGGACCGGCCGACGAGACGATGGAGCCCCACGCCGACGAGCTCCTGGAGGCGCTGGCCCTCGCGCAGCTCGGCGGCGATGACCCCGACCTGCTGGGCGAGGCGATGCGCCGGGCACCGGCCGATCGGCGACCCGAGCAGGTACGCCAGTGGCTCACCCGCACCGGGCTGCTGACGATCGACGGCGACCGGCTGCGCTTCGCGCACCAGAGCTTCGCCGAATACCTGGCCGCCGGGCCGAAGGCCCGCGTCTTCGACGAAAAGGGCTGGCTGGCCGACATGGCCAACCCGGCCACCCGCAGCCTGGCCATGTTCACCCTGGGCCGCTCGGGCCGCCCCGCCGAGCCGCTGGTGCTGCGGCTGCTCGGCGACCCGGTGGCCGCGGGAGAGATGCTGATCGACGGCTTCGAGGTCGGCCCGCAAACGCGGCGGCAGGTGATCGAGGCACTCGCCGGTGACCTGGCCGCGCAGAGCGTGAGCGCGGGCTCCTCGCTGCGGCTGCTGACCGAGCTGATCGAGGAACCCCGCGTGCGCACCACGCTGGCCGAGCTGGCGCTGGACACCTCGGGAGAGGGATGGGCGCGGGTGGCCGCCGCCATCACGCTGGCCGACCACGACCCGGCCGACGCGGGCCTGGTGCTGCGCACGCTGGTCTGCCGCGGCGACCTGTCGCAGCACGGCGCGGGGGCCTGGGCGCTGCAGGACCTGGCGGCACGGGGCGACCCGTTCGGCCGGATGGTGACGCTGGCCCGTCGATACGAGCTGAATTTCGACCTCCTCGGTAACAGCAGGCCGCAGTACCGTTCGGATTTCGGTCCCGGGAAGGACCCCGTCTCGCAGACCATGCTGCGCCGGCACGTCAACGCGCCCGGCCTGCGGCGCAAGCTCCACTACGACATCGTGCTGGCGCTGGCGGCCGGTGGCGAGGAGACGGGTGCGCGCGCGTTGCGTGCGATGATCGACGACCGCGCGCTCTCGCCCCGGACGCGGGTGAGAGCCGCACGCGACGCCCTCCGTCTCGGCGACGAGGAGGCGGCGGCACGGCTGCGCGCGATTTTGCCCGAGCTGCGGCCGGCGCTGCGCTACCAGGCGCTGGACGGCCTGCGACACGCCGGGCACGAGGTGGCCGGCGAGCTGCGCGCGCTGGCCCGGGAGACGCACGGGCAGCACGACATCCGGGCCCAGGCGCTGTCCGACCTCTACACGCTCGGGCACGGGGAGGTCTACCCCGAGCTGGTGGCGCTGCTGACGAGACGCGGCGTGCGGCAGACCCGCGAGAAGCTCGCTCGGCAGGTCATGCGCGACGAGCGGTGCGACCAGCGGGCGCTGGCGGCGATCGTCGTGTCGGTCTCCGACAGGCACACCCGGCTCGACGCCGTGGACCGGCTGACCGATGTCGCGCTGCTGCGCAAGATCGCGGCAGAGGACGGAGAGGCCGACGTCAGATGGGCGGCGGCCGGGCGGCTGCCCGAGCACGAGCGCCTGGCGTCCCTGCGCGCGATCGCGTTGGACCCCGCGGTGAAGAACCACAGACAGCGGGCCTGGGCGGCGGTGTGCGAGCTGGATGCGGCCGCGGGCCGGGAGCTGGGACGGACACTGCTGCGTGACGGCTCCTACATGGACGAGGACGGGCTCACGGTCGCGATCGCGCTGGCCGACGAGCAGGAGGCTCAAGCATGGATCTCCCGGGCGCTGGCGGGCGAGAACGGCTTCGCCGTCGCCTACCGACTGGCGAGAGGCGGAGCCGTGGCGGGCGTCGAGACCTTGTGGCGGTGGGCGCACAGCGCCGGGCACCCCGACCGGGTCAGGGCCATCGGCCTGCTGCTGGATGAAGGGCACGAGGTGAGCGACGAGCTGCTCATGGCGGCCGTCGGCGATCCCGAGCAGGAGAACGCCGCTCGCGGTCAGCTGGCTGAGAAGGTGTTGAAGGCCGATCGGCCCGCTCTGCGCGCGGCGCTGGCGGAACTGGCCCAGGACCGCTCGGCGGCGGCCGCGACGCGCGGCGGGTTGTTGTGGCTGGCCTCCTACCGTCCCGGGCTGCTGGGCGAGGAGGTGCTGCGCACCATGGTCACCGACGACGAGCTTCCGGCACGCGAACGGATATGGGCGATGGACAAGATGCCCGAGCCTTCGGTGGAGCTGCTGCGCCGGATGAGCGAGGACGCGGACGTCGAGCACGGGGCCAGGTTGCAGGCCTGCCTGCGGCTGATGGCCGCGGGTGAGAACACCGACCGGCTGCGGCGCCTGATCGCCGAGCCGGGCGTTCCCGCCGCGGTCCGGTTGTCGGGCGCGCGGGCGCTGCTGCCTCTGGATGAGGACGCGGGGGCCGACCTGCTGGAGTCACTGACGGGTGATCCGGAGTTGGGGGATTACGAGCGGCTGCAGGTGCTGCGGGAGGTGGAGAGGATACGGCCCGGCGCCGCCGCGGGCCTGGCACGGTTGATCTTCGCCGACCGGTCCGTTCATCCCTACCACCGTTACCAGGCCGCCACCCTGCTGTGCGCGCATGTGCCCGCGGAAGGGCTCGCGGCGCAGGACGAGCTCATGATGGACCGCACGATCGAACATCGGGTGCGCAGGCTGGCCGCGCTCACGCTTCTCAAAGCGGCCGACGAACGAGGGTTGCGCGGGCTGGTCGCCGTCACTTTGGGCATGGCGTCGCCGCGGTGGACGCGGGGGGTGGTGGAGCGGTATCACCTGCGCCGGGTACGCGGCTGGAGCCTGCACATCACGGCGCTTTTCAACGGGGGCCTGAAGGAGTGAGCGACACGAGGCCCGATCCCGGGAATCCCCTGGGAGGAATCCCCTGAGACGAGGGCGGCGCCGCCACGCGGCGCGGTGACCCGGAGCCTGCCCGGGCTTCGATCCAGGTAGGCGGAAAGCTCGGCGAGTGGCCGTACGGCCGGAGCGCGAGGAAGGCGGGAAGGCTAGAGATTCTTTTAAGGAAAGTGAGAAGGAAGCCCTCCCATGGCCTCGCGAACCCCACGTTATCAGGCGGGGATCAGCTCGTGCAGCGTCCCGGGCGTGTACACCCGCGCGCCCTCCGGCAGATCGGCCGGTGCCCGCAAGCCGATGTAGGTGGTGTGCTCGCCCTGCGAGTCCCTGCGCCGCAGCAGGTCGGCCAGATGGCGGACGCGCAGGTGGTCGCGTTCGACGATCGAGCGCACCAGGAGGGAGGCGGTGACGCGGTTGCCCTCCACCTGGTTGAAGCCGGGGTGCCCCCTCAGATAGAGGTGCAGCCACTTCACCCGCCAGGCACCGTCGTCGCCACGCAGGAAGACCAGCGGCAGGGCGACCCGCCCCGCGCCGCGCAGGTCGGACTTCATCCGCACGGTGCGCGGCTCGAACGGCATGCCCTCCTGCTCGGCGTCCCTGGTCATGTAGCCGAAGAACGCCTCGGCGGCCTTGTCGAACGCCTCACCGGCGTAGATGTTCACCTGCGGGAGGATGATCGACCGCTTCGCCTGCGCGAGGCGGATGTCGATGAACTCGCTCGCGCCCTCGGCGGCGTCGACGAGGTCGCTGGAGTACTGCGCGAAGGCGTTGTGGTAGCTCGTCCACGAGATGTGCTGGGGATTGCCGTAGGAGGCGTCCAGCATCAGGGCCGACAGGTCGTAGTCGGTGCGCCGCTCGGCCTGCCGCCAGTGGACGAAGAACCGCAACAGCTCCCCGTCCACCGCCGACAGCGAGCCGCGCGGCAGCATGCCCAGCCCGGGCGCGACGGCCTTGGCCGACAGAGGCAGGGCGATGTCGAGCGCCTCGGGGTCGACGATCAGCGTGCCGGGGTCGGGAAGCCTGCGGGTGATCTCCTCGTCCAGGATGGCCACCGCCCGCGACACGACGTCCTCCTCGATCGGGGAGCGGGCGTCGTCCGTCGCCCACGCCCTG
Source organism: Streptosporangium sp. NPDC002524 (assembly GCF_040295985.1). Lineage (NCBI taxonomy): Bacteria > Bacillati > Actinomycetota > Actinomycetes > Streptosporangiales > Streptosporangiaceae > Streptosporangium > Streptosporangium sp. NPDC002524. The sequence continues at coordinate 84,108 of NZ_JBEOWK010000031.1, forward strand.
CCGTGCCGGTTGGCGAAGACCCGCCCGGCCTCGGGGGTGAGCCGGTTCTGCAGGTGCTCGCGCAACGACAGCAGGACCCGGCCCGAGGCGCCCGCCGCCGCCCTCTCGGCGGCCTCCAGCACCGCCGAGGCCGAAGTGCCGGTCCGCAGCAGGTGGTCGAGCCGGCGCAGCAGCGCGCCGGGCGCCTTCTCCAGCAGTTCGACCGCCTCACCGGTGCGGCCGGCCGACAGCGCCACCTCCACCCCGCTGTCGAGGCCGCGCGCCCGGCGTACGCCCCGGGCGACCTCGAAGACGTGCGCGGCGCGCGGGAACTGCGCATACTCGCCGGGGTGGAGCCGCTCGCCGAGCCGCTTCCACCGCTCCCGGTATCGAGAGACGTCGCCGAGCCTGGCCGGGGAGGCGACCTCGTCCAGGGCCCGCAGCAGAGCCCGGCGCTCGGCCCGGGAGAACGAGCGGAATTTCGTGGGGACGGCCAGCGTGACGTCACCGCCCGAGCACCCGCAGGCGAGCCGCAGCACGTCGGTCACCGTGTCCACGAGCAGCGGGCGGCCCGCGGCCAGGCGCGCCTCGTTGACGACGGCGCGGTTCTCACGCATCGGGACGCGTTCGGGCTCCTCGGCGCAGAACGCGGCCAGCGACCGCAGCGCCGTCAGGTCCTCGGCCGGCAGCGGCACCTCCGAGCCCGCCAGCGAGAAATACAGCTCACGCGCCTCCGCCTCCAGGCTCGCGCCCGGCTCCAGCACGGTCACCCGGTCGCCGGCCAGCGGAATCAGCTCGGCGTGCGCGGCCAGCAGGTCGGCGTAGGTGTGCCGGTAGCGGCCGTAGCCGGGCAGCGCGAGCAGGTCGAGCGCCGGTGACTGCCGGACGGAGGCCGCGGCGACCGGGTCGAGCATGGCCTGACGAAGCAGCCCGGCCCAGAACTCCACGGTGTCGGGCACGTTCTTCGGGAAGTCGACGAAGTACACGTTGTGCTGGACATGATCACCAACGAGCTGGCGGACGGCCGCCAGGACCCGCACGCCGAGATCGACCACCGTCTCCCCCGGCAGCCCGGCCAGGCGTTCGAGCAAGGCCGCCGAACACTTGAAGCCGACACTCAGCAGCACGGCGTCGAGCTGGCGGGCGGCCACCTCTCCCCAGCCAGGGACAGAGGCCGCGGGGGCGTCGACGGGGACTCGAAGCCGCCTGGCGATGACGAGGCTTTCCAGAGTGTCCACAGGTGCACCTTATCGACGAGAAGCGGGGCGTTCTGCGGGTTTTCCGCACCTGCGTGATCAAGGAGATCGGGACACCGCGCTGCCCCGCTCTCACCCGATCCGAGAACGACCCGAGTCCTCTGGTCGAGTCGATCCGGACTCGCAGGGACGGGGTCGCGCCGGATGGTCGCCGACGGGCCGGAGCGGGCGGGGGCTGCGCTCGCCGGTGGCTTGACCCGCGTGTGCGTCTGGACGAGCGCGTCCGCCGGTCGCGGCCGGAGGCCACGTGGCGAAGTCGCGGACACGGGGCTCAGCAGGCGCGGCCGACCCCGGAGGCAGGGGTCTCGTAGGCCTCGCGGGCGTCGAGCAGCTCGTCCCAGTGCCTCTCCGCCCAGGCGCACGCGACCGCCATCGGTCCCAGCAGGCTGCGGCCGAGCGGGGTCAGCTCGTACTCGACCCGCCGCACGGCCTCGTCGTGGACGGTACGCGAGACGAGGCCGTCCCGCTCGAGCCCCCGGAGCGACTGCGTGAGCACCTTCGCGGTGATGCCGCGCAGGGGGATCCGCAGTTCGGAGAACCGCCGCGGGCCGTGCTCAAGACAGCGGACGATCATCCCCGCCCACTTGTCGCCGAACCGGATCGGTGAGAGCGCGGACGGGCAGAGCTCGTCGAACATGTCGGGGGCCAGCGGTTCGTCCATGGCGTCACGATATCCGGTATCCCCTCGGTAACCACCGCCCCAGATAGCGTCCGGGCCACAGGCTGGAGCCCAAGCCCAGCCCTGGTGAGAAGGGTGATCCGATGAGCGATGTCAGGATCTTCGGGGCTGGTGGCCTGGCCGGGCGCGCGGACGCGGCAGGCCGCATCCCCTACGCCGACTTCGGCGCCTCAGGGCGCCACCGCACGCGTCTCGGCGTCGAAGAGGGGTGATGGACGGCCGAGCCGGTGAAGACGTCCATGACAGCCCGAATCCCTGGGTCGCCCGGCACATCCGTGGTTTCCTCGAAACCGGCGGCCAGGCGCGTCCGGGCATGAACGACCTGCTGCTGACGACCCGCGGCCGGAAGTCGGGCAAGTTGCGCCGCACGGCACTCGTCTACGGGCGGGACGGTGATCGCCTCGTGCTGGCCGCGTCCAACGGCGGTGCGCCGAAGCACCCGGCCTGGTACCTCAACCTGCTGGACGACCCCGAGGTCACGGTGCAGGTCGGCACGGAGAGGTTCGCCGCGCGGGCCCGTGTCGCCACGGCGGAGGAGAAGCCGCCGCTCTGGCTGCTGATGGTCTCGATCATGCCTTCCTACGCGGACTACCAGCGGCAGACCGGCAGGGACATCCCAGTGGTGATCGTGGAGCGGGCGTAGCGACCGCCCGCGCCGGTCACGCGGGCCACCACCGCGATCCCGCCCTGCCCCCGGCGAGCTGCGGCCCCGCTCATCCAAGCCTGTCCGGCATCCAGGCCTGTCCGGACGCCCACGCACACGGGTCGAGCGGTGGCGCGAGGCCGCCTGCCGCGCTCCCCCAGCTCAGCTGGCCGGGCCGGAGTACGTCAGGGCCAGCTCGTCGGCCAGGCCCGCCGCGACCTCCACGGCGATCTCGATCGCCCGCGCCGCCAGGGGCGAGTGCGTACGGCCGGCCCGCCAGTGCAGGCAGATCTCGCGCGGGGGGACGGCCGGTCGCAGCTCGTGGACGCGGAGCCGGTCGTCGGACCTCGCGTCGGCGGCGTGGACGGCGAGCCACGGCAGCACCGCCGATCCCATCCCGGCCCGCACCATCGACAGCAGCGTCTCGTTGCCCGCCGTACGGAAGACGATCTTCGGGTTCGCGCCGGCGCGGGCGAACGCCTCCTCCATCCGGGGCTGGTCGCAGGTCGACGGCCAGGCCACCAGCGGCGCGCCGTCGAGCCGGTCCAGCGGGACGGAACGCCCGGAGAAGGTGCCGCGCCTGGCCACCAGCAGGTACGGATCGTCGAGCAGCTTGACATGCTCGACGTCGCCGTCCAGGGGGCCGTCGTAGAACAGCAGGTCGAGATCGCCGATCCGCGGCGCCTCCGGCTCCTCCTCCGACAGCCGGATGTCGCAGCCGGGGTGCTCGTCGCGCAGCCGGCGCACGACGACCGGCAGGATCACCGTGGACACGCTCTGGAAGGTGCCGATGTCGATCCGGCCGTCGCCGGCCCGGAACCGGTCCACGGCCTCGGCCAGGGCCGCCGCCTTCGCCAGCAGCTCGCGTCCGTGTTCGAGGACGACGGCGCCGAGCGGTGTGATCCGTACCGCCCTGGGCCCGCCCGGCCGGTCGAAGACCGGGCCGCCGACGGACCTCTCCAGCGCGGCGATCTGCTGGCTCACGGTCGACTGGGTGTAGCCGAGGCGGGCCGCCGCCCGGCCGAACGAGCCCTCCTCGACGACGGCGGCCATCGCGGCCAGGTGCCTCAGTTCGAGATCGCTCACGGGTCCCAGCGTACCTTCAGTCATCGCTCTCGGCGATCATGTTGATCTGGAACAATCGCTTTTCACGATGATCCTCAGCCCCTAGCGTGGCCGGTATGACGGCGACCAGCGATGCGCCGGTGAAAACCCGGAGGCCGAACTGCGGGCAAGACGTGCCTGCTCCCGGCCTTCCGGGTGACGACGAGCCGAAAGGACCGGCCGACATGTCGAAGCGGTATCGAGAGGATCCGGTGACGGTGACGTCCGACCAGAGAGACACCGGGACGTGGCCGGACTCCGGACCGGACGCGGGCGAGCACGGGACCGGGCGGACCGGCCTGTTCGACTACGACGCGGAGTTGCGCCCGCACAACGAGCTCTTCCGCGCCGCCGCCCGCGTCGGCCCGCGCGACCGGGTGCTCGACATCGGCTGCGGCACCGGGCAGACCACGCGCGAAGCCGCCTGCGCCGCCGTCAACGGAAGCGTGGTGGGCGTCGACCTCTCCGCGCCGATGCTCGAACAGGCCCGCAGGCTCGGTGAGGACCAGGGCCTGCCCAACATCACCTACCTGCGGGCGGACGCCCAGGTCCACCGCTTCCCCTCCGCGAGTTTCGACCTCTGCATCAGCAGGTTCGGAACGATGTTCTTCGCCGACCCGGTCGCCGCGTTCACCAACATCGGGCGCGCCCTGCGCCCCGGAGCGCGCCTCGTGCTGCTGGTCTGGCAGGGGCGCGACCTCAACGAATGGGCCTCCGCGATCCGCCGGAGCCTCACCCCCGCGACGGCCGCGCCCGCCCCGCCCACCGCCGGCCCGGACCCGTTCTCCCTCGCCGACCCGGCCGTCACGCGAGACGTCCTGACGGCGGCGGGCTTCACGCACGTCGACTTCACCGACGTGCACGAGCCCGTCTTCTACGGCCCGGACACCGCCTCCGCCTTCGACAACGTGCTCCGCCTGCAGGGGTACGGGGACCTGCTCGACGGCCTCGGCACCACGGCGGCCGAGCGGGCACGCGCGCGGCTGCGCGCCACCCTCGCCGCCCGCGACACCGGCGGCGGCGTGTACTTCGACTCGCGTGCCTGGATCGTCACGGCCCGCCGCCGCTGACCCCACCCGATCCGGCACGTACGCGCCCGTCAGCCCAGCCTGACGGCCTGTTTGAGGAAGACGAGACCGTCGATCGTGCCGAGCCGGGCCGGGTCCAGCGGGAAGTAGGCGAAATCCCGGGAGACGCGCGGGGCGGGCTCCGTGACCGCCTCGGCCAGGCGGCGGGCGTCGACGAGCGAGTGCTCCCACGGAAGCGTGGACAGGATTCCCTCGATGGTGTCCGGGGGCGGGACGTCCTCGCCGGTCGTGCCAAGGACCGAGGCCAGGAAGGCGTACCGGTCGCCCAGGTAGGCCTCGGCGACCGCCCCCGCGCCCCACCACTCCAACCGCTGCTCACCGAACGGCATGAGGCTCTTGCCCCGCTGCAGGTGGAGGTTGTGGGCGAAGACCAGGGCCGGGCCGCGCTCGGCGACGGCACGCAGGTTGGCGGCCATCATCGCGTCCCGCAGGGCCGACAGCCGGGCCCACCGCACCGGGGAGTCGTCGGCCATCCAGTGGTGGTAGCGGAGCAGGCCGGTGGCGGTGCGCGCGTACAGTGCCGCCCGCTCCCTGTCCTGCGCGCTCAGCCGGGGCACCTGCGTCTCGAGCAGCGCCACCAGGTCGTCGGCGATCAGCCGCAGCCGCTGGGCGTCGGCGGAGCGGCCGATCGACTGTGCCGGATCCATGGCCGCGGCCTCGTTCGCCCATCGCTCGTCCGGGCCCAGCAGCGCGTCGAGGGTCTCCCCGGTGCAGGGCAGCGGGCCGTCGAGGAGGGCGTGCAGGGCGGTGAGCGCCTGGCGCGGGCTCGCCGCCCAGTACTCCAGCGGGCCGTCGAACCCGAAGAACCGCAGCCTTTCCTCGTGCTCCTCGTTGTAGGCCCGCATCCAGCGCACGAGCTCGCGGTTGGCCGGGAGCGCGCCGAAGCCGTGGCTGAAGCCGCGTTCCATGACCTCGTCGAGCGTGCCCGCGCCCGTCGTGACGTACTCGTCGACCACGAGGCCCATGAGACAGTCGCTCTCGATGGCGAACGACCGGTAGCCCTCCCGCTCGACCAGATGCCGGAAGATCTCGTTGCGCACCTCGCCCAGCTCCCCCACGAAGTGCCTGGCCTCGCCCAAGCCGAGCAGCAGCGGCTCGGCGGGAAGCGACCGCAGGAACGCCGAGACGCCCGCGCCGTCGAGCGGCCGGGCCGTGTCCTTGATATCCATGCCTTCAACGGTATCGTTGAACATTCGGTGTAAACTTTTCCCGCGAATCCCCAGCAACCCCCGCTTCCGTCGCGACGAACCTTCAAACGGTGGTGCATCCATGAGGCCAGTGGACCTGGCGCGCGAGCACGGCCTGTCCACCCAGGCGGTCAGAAACTACGAGGACGCCGGCATCCTGCCCGCCGCCGCGCGCACCGTCCACGGCTACCGCGCCTACACGCCGCTGCACGCGCGAGCCCTGGGCGCGTTCCTCGCCCTCGTCCCCGGGCACGGTCACCGCACGGCCACCGCGATCATGCAGGCGGTCAACCGGGGCGCCGTCGAGGAGGCGCTGCTGCTCGTCGACGAGAGCCACGGCCAGCTCCTCGACGACCGCCGCACCCTCCAGGCCGTCGAGGCCGCGCTCCGCGATCTGGCGCCCGTGCCGCAGGAGCGCGGCGACACCTTCATCGGCCCGCTGGCCAGGAGGCTCGGCGTCCGCCCCGCCACCCTGCGCAAATGGGAGAACGCCGGGCTGGTCCGGCCGCACCGCGACCCGCGGACGGGCTACCGGGTCTACAGCGCGGCCGACGTACGGGACGTCCGGCTGGCCCACCAGCTCAGGCGGGGCGGCTACCCGCTGGAGCGGATCGCCCCGCTGATCGCCCAGGTCCGCTCCGCCGGAGGCGTCGCCCCGCTGGAGGCGACCCTGCGCGACTGGCACACCCGCCTGTCCGCCCGGGGCCGCGCCATGCTCGGGGGCGCCGCGGACCTGGACGCCTACCTCCGCGCCCGCGAGCCCTGAGGCCGGGCCGTCCGCGCCGCGACGTGGTTTCACCGAAGGACCGGGGTCCCGCCACGCCGCGGACCTGCGCCGTTTAAGCGATGGCCGCGCACGGTCGACGCCCGGTAGGGTGCCGATCATGGCTTGTCGCATCTCCGAACTGGTGATCCCCTGCCGGGACCCGCAACGGCTGGCGGCGTTCTGGTGCGAGGCGCTGGACTTCGTCGTGCTCGACACCGGCGACGACGGCGCGGTGGAGATCGGGCCACCGGAGGGGTTCGGCGGCCCGCAGCCGACGCTGATCCTCAGCCCCACCACCGAGCCCAAGGCGGGCAAGCTGCGGCTGCACTTCGACGTCAACGCCACCGACCGCGACCAGGACGCCGAGCTCGAACGCCTCCTGAGGCTCGGGGCGCGCCCGGCCGACGTCGGCCAGACCGGCGAGGAGTCCTGGCACTGCCTGGCCGATCCCGAAGGCAACGAGTTCTGTCTCCTGCGAGCCCGCCTGAGCTGATCGGCCTGATCGGCCCGCACCGGCACACGACCCCCATGTGAGGACCTCGCGCGCATGACGCCGCCCGCTCTTCAGACCTGACACCTTCTCCGCGCACCGGTCGCCGACGTCGCCGTCGGCTCTGTTCTTCGCGCTCTTCGCGCTCTTCGCGCTCTTCGCGCTCTTCGCGCTCTTCGCGCTCTTCGCGCTCTTCGCGCTCTTCGCGCTCTTCGCGCTCTTCGTCAGGTCTTCAGAGAGATCATGTCTTCACATCCTCATATCGTGCTGCCCTGGGCGGTGCGACGCACCCGCCTGCCCCTGCTCGCCCTCCGTTGCGTGGCCTGCCCCTCGGGCCGCGCCACCGTCGGCGACGGCGCCTTCCGCGTCAACGCCAACGGCAAACTCCTCGACGTCTGGCTCCTGGTCAACTGCGTTTCCTGTGACCGGACCCGCAAGCTCACCGTCCACGACCGCGTCCCGGTCCGCTCGCTGCCCGCCGGCCTCCTGGCCGGTTACTCGGCGAACTCGCGCTCCCTGGTCGCGGACACCCTCCTGGACCCGTCGACCGCCCGGCGCAACCGGTTCGCGCTCGACTGGGACGGGCGCTGGGAACTGCACGCGCCTCCCGTTCCCGAGGATCCGTGGCCCCTGCGGATCACGGTCACCTTCGACGATCCCGTACCGGTGCGTCCCGACTGGCTCATCGCCCACGGCCTGGGCCTCAGCCGCAACGAGGTCGCCCGCAGAGTCAAGATCGATATCCCGCCGAACCGCAGGACGAGACTGGATTTCTCATTCGTCCTGATGCCGCCGGGTCAGTAGGTCCGATGCTCTCCGCCGGGGCAGGACGCGGTACGGCCCGTGTCCCGCCCCGGCCGGACCGGCGCGGCGGAGAGCCGGGCGGGGGCCGGGCGAGCCGGAGATAGGTGGTTCATCCTGGTTCGTCCGGTGGGCATAGGGTTGGCGGCATGGCGCTGCGACTCGTTCAGGTGAACTTCAAGGCTCGGGACGACTCGGCGCTCGGCCGGTTCTGGGCGGAGGCGCTCGGCTGGGGCGTCTCCAGCGAGGGACCCGGGGTGACCAACGTCGAACCCGTGGGTTTCACCTGGCCGGACCCCGCCGCCGTCTGCGTCGACGTCGTCACCGTCCCGGACCCCGAGACGGTGAGGTACCGCGTGCACCTCGATCTCGCCACCACCTCCGCGGCCCACCAGGCGGAGTTGGTCGCGCGCCTGAAGGGTCTCGGCGCGACGCCCGCCGACGTGGGCCAGGGCGACGTGCCGTGGACGGTCATGGCCGACCCGGAGGGCAACGTGTTCTGCGTGCTGGAGCCCCGGGAGGTCCACCGGGACACCGGGCCGATCGCCGCGGTGATCGTCGACTGCGCCGACCCGCGGGCCATGGCCCGGTTCTGGGGCGAGGCGATCGACTGGACCCTCCACGAGGTGACCGACGATCACGCGCTGCTGCGTTCCGCCAAGGGCGTCGGGCCCTACCTGGAGTTCCTGCGCACGCCCGACGGGGAGAACGTGCGGACCCGCGTCCATCTCGACCTGCTGCCGTACCCCGGTGACGACAAGGCGGCGGAGGTGGCCCGGCTGGAGGCCCTCGGCGCGACGCTCACCGACGTGGGCCAAGGTGACGTGCCGTGGACGGTCATGACCGACCCGGCGGGTAACGAGTTCTGCGTCATCGCCCCGTCCTGAGGCCGGAGTCGCCGCCCCCGCGGGGGCGGGCCGCGGGGGCAGCGTCACTGGCGATCGAGGATCCTCTCGACCGCGTCCGCCGCCGCCGGAGCCCCGCCCGCGGCGGTCATCTCCCGCCGCATCCACGCCAGCCGCTCGCGGACGCGCTCGTCACGGGCCACCTCCTCGACGGCCCGCCACAGCGCGCCGGGGGCGACCTCGCCCGGCGGCAGCACCGTGCCCAGGCCCAGCTCGGCGACGCGGTCGGCGTTGGCCCGCTGCTCGGCCATCTGCGGCACCGCCACCATCGGCACCTCGAAGTGCAGGCTCTCCATCGTGCTGCCCATCCCGGCGTGCGTGACGAACGCCCGCGCGTGCCGCAGCACGGCCAGCTGCGGCGCGTGCCGGTGCACCTCCACGTTGGGCGGCACCGGCCCCAGCGTCTTGGGGTCCATCTCCCCCACCGCGAGCACGACCTGCCAGGGCCGGTCCGCCGCCGCGCGCAGCACGGTGCGGTAGAAGTCGGGCCGGTCGTTGTAGCCGGTGCCCAGCGAGACCAGCGCCACCGGGAGATTACCGGAGGGCCGCCAGTCACCCTGGTAGGCGCGCTCGGAGATGCCGGGGCCGACGAAGGCGTACCCGTCGGTGAAGGTCTCGCCCGCGTACTGGAAGGCGCGCGGCAGCGTCACCAGCCTGAGCGCGGCCCCGTCGCCCCGCGTGAACGCCTGCACGTCACCGAACCCCTCCGTCTTCAGGAAGCGGCCCAGCCGGACGGCCATGAGCAGGAAGCGCGGGCTCAGCGGGTTGAACGTCGTGTACTCGGTGGCCATCGACCAGTGCGCGTTGCTGACCAGGTTGGGCCAGGTCTCCACCGCGGGCACCCGCCACCGCCCGGCCAGGATCCGGCCCCACCAGCACATCGGCCCGTCGTGGATCACCAGGTCGGGCCGCGGGCCCCCGCCCAGCTGCGCGAGCATCCCCCTCGTCTCGTCGAGCAGCAAGCCCATGGCGCGGACGAGCTCCTTGCCGTGCATCTGCGGCGCCCTGATGTCGTCGCGGCCGTCCCAGGCGGAGGTGACCGGGACGACCTCGGCGCCGGTCTCGGCGACGCGCTCGGCGTAGGCCGCGGTGGTGGCGTAGGTGACCGTGTGGCCGCGCCGTACGAGCTCGGCGGCGAGGGCCAGCGTGGGGTTGACGTGTCCGGCGGCGGCGGGGGCGAAGAACGCGACGGTTGCCATACCGCTGTATTATAATACGCACGTATGGAAAAGGGGAGGGCATGCCGAAGAAGGTCGACCACGACGAACGGCACCGGCACATCGCCGAGGCCGTGCTGCGCATCGCGGGCCGCCACGGGCTGGATCGCGCCACGCTGCGCGACATCGCCGTCGAGGCGGGCATCTCGCTCGGAGCCGTGCAGCACTACTTCCCCAGCAAGGACGAGCTGCTCCGGCACGTGATCGACTACCTGAGCGAGCAGGTCACCGCGCGGATCATGGCCGGGCTCGGCGACCTCGGCGACGCCTTCTCCGAGCGGTCCTTCCTGCGGCTGATGGCCGCCGAGATGCTGCCGCTGGACGCCCGCCGCCGGGCCGAACGCCGCGTCGTCCAGGCCTTCGGCGTCCGCGCCGCGGACGCCCCCCACCTGGCCGATCCCCTGCGGGAGGGATACCACTGGCTGCACGACAAGGTCGCCGAACTGATCGGCCAGGCCCAGCGCTCCGGCGAGCTGCGGCCCGACCTGGACGCCGAGCACGAGTCGATCGCGCTGCTCGCCATGATCGAGGGGCTCGCCTTCGACATCCTGCTCGGCGTACGCGATCCCGACCAGGCCATGAGGAGCGTGCACTACCACCTGGACCGGCTGGGGACCCGGTAGGCCCTCGGGGGTTTCTCGCTCGGCGGCGAGGCCGGACTCCCGCCACCGGAAAGCGCCACCGGAAAGGAGGCGGAGCCGTTCACCGGGCGGGCCGCTCACCAGGCAGGGCCGTTCACCGGGTGGGGCGCTCACCGGGTGGATCCGTTCACCAGGCAGGGCCGTTCACCGGGCGGACCCCGCGAGCGCGTCGAGCATGGCCGCCCTGGCGGCGGCCGTCGCCCGCGCCTGCTCGTCGAGCCCGTCCCGGTCACCGGCGGTCCGCGCGCGTGTCGTCCGGATGGCGAGCGCGCTCGCCTCGGCCTGGTAGCGGCCGGTGGCGCGAGCGGCGGCCCGGCCTGAGCGGCGACGCGCCTCCCGCCGCCGGCGACGGCGTTCCCCGAGGTCCGCGAGTGCCGCCACCTCCTCGGGGGCGATGTGCCCATCGCGCGCGAGAGCCGGCAGGGCCGCGGCGATCATCTTCCCCTCGCGGTTGCGCAGTACGAGCGCCACGACCAGCATCACCAGGAACACCGGCACCATCACGGCTCCGTAGAGCTTGTAGATCAGGAGCGGATCGCTTCCGGCGAGCCCCGCCCAGTCCCACACCCCGTGCAGCGTGATCGCGACGAGCAGGCCCGCGAGAGTGAACCCCGCGCGAGCGGCCCCGCCGCGCCTGCCCGCGGCGGCGGCGACGCCGAGCCCGGACACGGCGACCATGAGCGGGTGGAAGAACGGCACCATCACCACGCGCAGGAAGAGGCCGGCGCCGAGCAGGGCGACCGCGTTCACGTCGGACGTGTCCGAGGCGGCGAAGGTGGTGACGGCACGGCCGAGGTAGAGGATGTTCTCCGTGAAGGAGAATCCGGCGCCGGCGAGCCCCGCGTAGACGATGCCGTCGAGCAAGCCGGTGATCCGCCCGCGACGGTAGATCAGCAGCCACACCAGGAACAGGCCCTTGAAGACCTCCTCGGTGACGGGGGTGATCACGAGCGGGCGGAACCACGCGCCGAAGCCGGTGCCCACGGCGGTGTCGACGAGCGCCTGGAGCCCCGCCTGCGACCAGATCGAGCAGAAGGCCGCGAACGACGCGCCCCACGCGAACGCCGAGGCGAGACGGCGCGGACGCTCGCGCTCCCAGCGGTCCAGCCACAGGAACGCCCCCGCGACCAGGAGGGTGACGGGTACGGACAGCAGGAGGCCGGCGGCCACCCCGTCCACCCCGATCTGGCCGGCCACCCACGCCACGGACGCCAGCCACGCGGCACCCGCCGTCACCGGCCAGAGAGCCCGCCCCCGGCCCCGCCCGGGCCTTGAAGTCGTTTCCATCCCAGTTCCCTGTTCCCTGCTTCTCGTCCCGGCGCCGCCGTACGCGGCCGCCTTCCAGGAGGTCAGGAGACACCGTGCCGTTACGGCATACTCAAATCGGACGGTCGCGAGCCGCGGAAAGGGGGGCCGGATGGGCTGGAGCACGCGGGATATCGCGCGACTCGCCGGGACGACCCTGCGAACCGTGCGGCACTATCACGAGATCGGCCTGCTGGACGAGCCGGAACGGCTGTCGAACGGCTACAAGGTCTACCGCACCGAGCATCTGGTGCGGCTCCTGCAGATCCGCCGCCTCACCGGGCTCGGCTTCACCCTCGCGACGATCACGGCGATGGACGACGAGTCGGAGCATCTCGAAGCCGCCCTGCACGCGGTGGACGCCGAACTCGCCGCCACGATCACCCGGCTGGAGGAGGCGAGGCAGGAGATCGCCAAGCTGCGGCGCCACCCCGTGCCGACCGATCTCCCCTTCGACATGTCGGTCCCGGCGACCGACGCCCGGCTCTCCCCCGCCGACCGGTCGCTGTTCGCCGTGATCTCCCACGTGATCGACGACGGCGGCTCACAGCACTGGCAGGCCCTCCTGCGGGACTACGAGCCGGACGAGGCGACCGACGAGTTCGACACGCTCCCGCCCGACGCCGACGAGGAGACCCGCGAACGGCTCGCGCGGCGCATCGCCCCGCGGACGCGCGCGCTGGTCGAGAAGCACCCGGCGCCGCCACCGATCGTCGAGCAGGCGACATCCGGCCAGAAGGCGGGGGCCGCCACCGTCGTCGAAGCGCTGCTCGATCTCTACAACCCGGCGCAGCTCGACGTGCTCGTACGCATCTGGAGATCGGCGGGTTTGATCTGAGCCCACCCGCTCCTCGCCCCGGGCACCGAACGCGCGACGGGCGTCCGAGGCCGTGGCCGGAGGGGGCGGCATGGGGGCGCGTCCGTCCGGGCGCTCTCCGCGTCCGTCCGGGCGTCCCCCGCGTCCGTCCGGCCGCCTGATCGGATCGGATCGCGGCGGTCGGGTACGGCCGGGGTTCTTCCGGCAAAGTTGACTTCGAAAGGGGGCCCCGTGATCTCGGCGCTCAACCGGCTCGTCGTCCTCGTGGAGGAGCACCTCGCCGAGGGGTTCGACATCCACGGCCTGGCCAGGGAACTCGGCACGACCGAGTACCACCTGCGCCGGATGTTCTCGTCGCTGGCCGGCATGCCGTTGTCGGAGTACGTGCGCCGCCGCCGCATGACCGTCGCCGCCGCCGACGTCGTCCGGGGTGAGGACGATCTGCTGAGCGTCGCCGTCCGGTACGGGTACGGCTCGACCGAGGCGTTCGGACGCGCGTTCCGCGCGGTCCACGGCTCCGGCCCCGGTGACGTGCGCCGCGACGGAGGCCCCCTGCGCACACAACCACGGCTCAGGTTCCGCCTGACCGTCGAAGGGAGCATCCCCATGGACACCCGCCTCGTCGACCGCCCCACGTTCCGGCTGGTCGGACACGCGGCCCGCGTTCCGCTCGTCCACCAGGGCGTCAACCCGCACATCCAGCGGCACATCACCGCGCTGCCGCAGGAGGAGCACCTGCGGCTGAAGGAGATGAGCGACACCGAACCGGCGGGCCTGCTGCAGGTCTGCGACGACCTCGACCCCGACGGCACGGAGGGGAGCGAGCTGACCTACCTGCACGGGGTCGCCGTCTCCGGGGACACCCCGGCCCCCGGCGACCTCGACGCCATCGAGGTGCCGGCCGGCAAATGGGCGGTCTTCCGCACCGCCGGACCGCATCCGCAGGCCCTGCAGACGGTCTGGGCCGCGACCGCGACCGAGTGGTTCCCCTCCAACCCGTGGCGTCTGCGGCCGGGCCCCTCGATCGTCGCGGTCCTCGAACGCGCGGACGACTTCAGCACCGCGACCTGCGAGCTGTGGCTGCCCGTCGAACCGGCGTGAGGCACCGCCGAGGTCCCGGATACGGATGGCGGGCGGAGCCGGTCAGGCGTTACCGGACGATGACAGGAGGGCGATGACGTCTCCGGCCGCCCGGCGGCCCTCCGGGGTCGGCATGATCGGCCAGTCATGGATCATTCCCTCGCCGATGTGCAGGTGAAGCTCGGTCCCGGCCATGTTCTCGCTCCGGTCCCGGAGCAGGACGGCGTCGGGGAAGAGGACGTCGCGGGTCCCGGCGTACACGTGGACGAGTCCGAGGTGGTCCAGGTGACCGTTCAGAGGACTGACCCGAGGGTCCGAAGGGTCGCCTGGGACTGCCCAGCGGATCGCGAGAACTCGGATGTGCTCGAGATTCAGCAACGGGTCGTGTGGCGCGATGTCGGCGATCTTCGGATTGGTGAAGGTCAGGTCGAGGGCGGGTGAGATGAGAACGGTGACATCCGGGCGCTCACCCTGCGGGGTGAGGGCCTGGAGCACGGACAAAGCGATGTTCGCGCCCGCCGAATCGCCGATCAGAGCGGTCGGTCCCTGTTCCCGGACGTGCTGAAACAGGCCCGGCATGACCGGGAGGACGTCGGCGTGGGTGGCGGCGGGCAGGCGCGGGTAGAGGGGCAGGACGACTTCGCGGCCGGATTCGACGGCGATCCGGGCGGCCAGGCGCCAGTGCTGCCCGGTGATGGGGGCGGCCCAGGCGCCGCCGTGGATGTAGAGGGCGTAGTGCTTCACCGGATCGACGGGCGTCAGCCGATAGACCGGCCAGCCTTCGGCCTCCTCCCGCCGGACCGTGACACCCGGCAGGCGCGGCGGGGACGGGTTGGCCACTTCGGTGAGGAAACGGCTGGGCTCGAACTGGCGCTTCTTCACTCCTGCCACCCGCAGCAGACCGACAACGGCGCGGCTGGCCAGGCTGGGGCTCACGGGTTCACAACCCGGTAGGAGCCGGAGCGCACGTCGTCCAGCAGGGCGGGACCGCTCGTACTCCACCCGAACGTCTCGCGCGCCTTCCGGGAGGATGTGCGCGCCGAGGACCGAAGCAGCGCGGCCATCGGCCCCATGGCGCTCTCGGCCTGTTCGGCGGTGATCGAGGTCGCGGTGGTCCCGGTCAGATCCGCGATCGCCTCGGCGAGTTCGCGGAAGGTGAACCGCTGCGGCCCGGACGCGTTGTAGACGCCCGCCACCGGATGCTCCAGGGCCCTCAGGTACAGGCGGGCGAGATCGTCCGCGTGCACCGTGGTCCACTCGTTGTCGCCGGAGCCGATGTAGGTGGCGGCGCCCGAGCGGGTCGCGGCGCCGATCAGACCGGTCAGCAGCAGGGTGCCGCCTCGGCCGTAGACCAGGCTCGCGCGGATGACGATGCCGTTCAGGCCCGCCGCCTCGCGTACCAGGCGCTCGCCGACGAGCTTGGACGGCAGCAGGCCCGGCTCCGGCAGTTCCGCGTCTTCGTCGCGGGAATGGGCGGGGTCGAGCCCGTAGACCAGGTTCGTGCTGGTGTAGACGAACGGTTTGCCGGTACCCGCCTTTCCCGCCCCGCGGGTCAGCGCCTCCACGGCAGCGGCTTCCGCCGTGACCGCGTCATCGCCGCCGGCGTAGTCGACCGCGGTGTGCACCACGGCGTCGGCTTGTGTCGCGGCCCTTTCCAGGAGCGCGGTGTCGGTCAGGCTGCCGGGCAGAGGACGCGCGCCCGCCTGGGTCGCTTTCGCCGCTGATTCCGGGGACCGGGTCAGCGCCACCACTTCGTGGCCTGCCGCGAGGAAGTGTTCGACGAGCACCGAGCCCAAGTAGCCGGTGCCCCCGGTGATGAGAATCTGCATGTTCTCTCCAGAACCGAACGGACAGTGAAACGGATGACTCATCCGTTTGCCTCACCTTAGCACTAAACGGATGAGTCATCCGCTTTAATGTCCGAGCCGACCCACCCGGAGACTCCGAGCCTGGGCGGGGTAAGTGGAGCCGCTATCCGTTTATGCTGGAGAAGTGACCGCCCCACCGCTCCGTAAGGACGCAGCACGCAACCGTCAGCGAATCATCGAGATCGGACGGAAGCTGGTCGCGGACGGCACCCCGATTCAGCTGAACGAGGTGGCCCGCACGGCCGGCGTTGGCGTCGCCACGGTGTACCGGCACTTCCCAACGCCCCAGGCGTTGATCGAGGCGGTGGCGGTGGACGGACTGGAGGCGCTGATCCAGGCCGCCGAACAGGCCGTGGAGCGGGACGACCCCTGGACGGCCTTTCGCGATTTCCTGGCCATGATCGTGGACGCGCAACTGAGTGACGCCGCCCTGTCCCCCGTACTGTCCGCGCCCACGGCCGCCCTGCCCGGCACAGCGCATCTGCTCGACCGGTTGTCCTCGCTGTTCACCCGACTGTTCGAACGGGCCGGGGCCGCGGGGCAGCTGGCGCCCGGCATCACGCTCGCCGACATGACACCGTTGATCTGCGGAATCGCCTTCTCGGCCAGGATGCACCCAGCCGCCGATCCGCAGGAGCAAGCCGCAGCCGGCCGCCACTATCTCGACGTCGTACTGAACGGACTGCGGGCCCGCTGAGCGCCTCCCACAGGACGGTCTCCAGAGTCTCCAGAGGAGGATCGGCTGGATTTCGGTGCCACACGCATGCCTGAGCTTGCGTTCGGCACCCGGGTCACAGGTTCACCCTCGGGGATCGGTCCCATTTGCGGGAACGGCGAGGGCGGGGCCGTCGTTCAGGGTCTGCGGCCGCGGAAGGTGCGGCGCAGGTCGCTCACCCAGGCGTCGGGGTTCTCCCAGGGGATGAAGTGGCCGCCCTGGTCGTGGGCGTTGACGTTGACGTGGTTGAACCAACCGGCCTGCGGGCCGGTCTCGAACGCCCGGACGCGCTCGTCGGCGGTGTGGACGCCGGGCGGGTTCTCGTACGTGACGAAGGTGAGGCCGACCGGGGCCCGCACGACCGGGGTGCGGTCGTGGGAGGGGGTCCAGGGGTAGCGGTTGGCGTTGGCGTAGTAGCGCATCGACGTGGCGATGGAGTTGTTCACCCAGTAGATCGTGGCGTGGGTGAGCAGGTCGTCCCTGGTGAAGACGGACTCGACGTCGCCGCCGTTGTCGCTCCAGGCGTTCCAGCGCTCCAGCAGCCAGGCGAGCAGCCCGGCGGGTGAGTCGCTCAGCCCGTGGGCCAGGGTGGCGCCGTCGAGCATGTGCACGGCGAGGTGGGGCGCCCAGCGGTGGTCCAGCTCGACGATCCGGGCGCGGACACCGGCGGGCTGGTCGTCGGTGAGGGGCCGGTTGCGGGCGAAGTCCCAGGCGCGGTGGCCGGTGAAGAAGTCGAGCGGCAGCCCGGAGCCGATGTGGATGCCGTACAGCGCGTCGGCGTACTTGTGGCCGAGCTGGCTGGAGACGATCCCGCCGATGTCGCAGCCCCCGGCGGCGTACTTCTCGTATCCCAGGGTCTCGGTCATCAGGGTGTGCCAGAGGTCGGCGACCTTCCAGAAGTTGACGTCCGGAAAGCCGGTGAGCGGCCCGGGGAAGCCGAAGCCGGGCAGGGAGGGCACGATGACGTCGAACGCGTCGGCGGGGTCACCGCCGGACGCGGCCGGGTCGGCGAGCGGGTCGATCACCTTCGACCAGTGCCAGAACGTCCACGGCCAGCCGTGGGTGAGGATCAGCGGGATCGGGCGGGGGCCGCGGCCGGGCTTGCGCATGAAGTGCACCGGGACACCGGCGACGCTCACCCGGTAGTGCTCGTAGGCGTTGATGGCGGTCTCGGCCGCGCGCCAGTCGTAGCCGTCCCGCCAGTAGGCGACCAGCTCACGCAGGTAGCCGTCCGGGACGCCGTAGGACCAGTCCTCGTTCCCCTCGTCCAGCGGCGGCCGGGTCAGGGTGAGACGGGCGCGCAGGTCGTCGAGGACCTTGCCGGGCACATGGATCGGGGTGGGCTCCAGGGGGAAGGCCTGCGGGGTGGTCATGGCGGGGCTCCTTTCCGACGACAGGTTTCCACATCCGCCCCGGGGGCGTCGCACAGGTGGTCGCTCGCTGAAACACCCGGCCGCGCGGCACCCCTCTGCGGCTTCCGCACCGCCCGCTTCCACCCTGCGCCCCGGCCCGCCGGGGCCCGGCCTGCCGTGAGCACTTCCGGGAGCGGTGCCGGTACGACCTGCACCGTCCGGCCGTGCACGTTCAGCGGAACGTGGACGTCGCACGGCGGCACCGCGCCGGACGCCATGGCCTCGCCGGTCGTACGTGTAAATAAACTTTGACACCATGTCCGGTACGCTTTACATTGATTGATGTTAGCTTTGTTTTACATTCACATGAGGAGCGGGCATGACCCTTGAGGAAAAACGTGCCTGGGTGATGATCGTGGCCTCCGTCGGCGGGTACGCGATCTACGTGGCGGTCGTCCTGGGCCGGGCCGGTGGTGGCCCGCTCGCCGACGTCGCCTACGTGGGGCCGCTGCTGTGGATCATCGGCGGCGCCGTCGTCGCCGCGATCGTGGCCCACATCGCGATGGCCATCGCGGGTGGCCACGGCGCCGACCGCACCGACGAGCGCGACCGTGAGATCAACCAGGTCAGCGAGCGCATCGGGCAGTCGATCGTCGTCATCGGCGCGCTCGCCGCACTGATCATGGCCATGGCCGAGATGCGCCACTTCTGGATCGCCAACGCCATCTACCTGGCGTTCGTGCTGTCCTCGGTGCTCAGCTCGCTCGCCAAGATCGCGGCCTACCGCAAGGGCGGCTTCCAGACGTGGTGAAGCCGACGCGGGTCACCAACGCGATCCGGGCCCTGCGGTTCGCGCACGAGGAGATGACCCAGGCCGAGCTGGCCGACCGGGTCGGCGTCACCCGCCAGACCATCATCGCGATCGAACAGGGTCGCTACTCCCCCTCGCTGGAGATGGCGTTCCGCATCGCCCGGGTGTTCCGGGTCGGGCTCGACGACGTCTTCCAGTACCCCGACACCGAAGGAGACCCCCCATGAGGGCGATCGTCCAGGACGAGTACGGCCCGCCGCACACGCTGAGCCTCGGCGAGGTCCCGACCCCGGCGCCCGGCGCCGGCGAGGTGCTGATCCGGGTGCACGCGGCCGGCGTCGACTACGGCGTGTGGCACATCATGGCCGGGCTGCCGCTCGTCAGCCGCCTCGGCTTCGGCCTGCGCCGGCCCCGCAACCGCGTGCCGGGCATGGACGTGGCCGGCGTCGTGGAGTCCGTCGGCGCCAAGGTGACCGCGTTCCGCCCCGGCGACGAGGTGTACGGCGCGGCGACCGGCACGTACGCGCAGTTCGCGCTCGCCCGCCCGGGCAAGCTCGCCCGCAAGCCCGCCAACCTGAGCCTCACCGAGGCGGCGGCCGTACCGGTGTCGGGGGTGACCGCGCTGCGGGTCGTCGGCCGGGTCACCGCAGGCGAGAAGGTGCTGGTCATCGGCGCCGGCGGCGGAGTGGGCAGCTTCGCGACGCAGCTCGCGGCCACCGGCGGCGCCCACGTCACCGCCGTGTGCAGCACGGCCAAGGCCGACCTCGTCCGGTCCCTGGGCGCCCAGGCCGTCATCGACTACACGCGCGAGCCGCTCACCGGGACGTACGACCTGATCATCGACATCGCGGGCATCCGGCCGCTGCCCCTGCTGCGCGGGCTGCTCACCGAGCGCGGCCGGCTCGTCATCGTCGGCGGCGAGGGCGGCGGCCGGTGGTTCGGCGGGGTCAGCCGGATGCTGACCGTCCGGCTGCTCAACCTGTTCACGCGCCAGCGCCTGGAGGCGCCGATCGTGCTGACCCGCACCGCCGACCTGGACGCGCTACGCGACCTCATCGAGGCCGGGGCCGTGCGACCGGCCGTCGGGCGCACGTACTCCCTGGCGCAGGCCCCCACCGCGGTGGGCGACCTGGCGGCGGGCAACGCGCCGGGAAAGCTCGTCATCACGGTTGACTGACCCGGGGGCGCCGGGCCCCAACCCGCCGGTGACGGTTTCATCGGTCCCCTTCGGGCTCCGCGGTGCCAAGGGCAGCCGCAGCGCCGGGGGCAGCGGGGGCGGCGGGGTGCGCCCGCAGCCGTTCGATCTCGGCTCGTAGTTTCCCCACCTCGGCGTGCAGGGCATCATGGCGGGCCCTGAGGTCTTCTCGCTGGCCGCGCAGCTCGGCGAGCAGGTCCTGGGCGGCCTCGTGCAGTGTCCGCACCCGGACCAGGTCGGTGGCGCGGGCCTCGCCCTGCTGCCGGGCGGCCTCCAGCTCGGCGCGCAGGCGCTGGGTCTGCTCGTCGTGGCGCCCGCGTACCCGTTCGAGATCGGCGCGGGTGGCCAGGGTCTCCTCGCGCGCCGCAGTGGTCTCGGCGGTGGCGGTGGCCAGTTGCGCGGCCAGGGCCGCGGCCCGGTCACCGTGTTCGCTCAGCTGGATCCGTAGCTGGGCGTTGGTGTCCTGGGTGGCCTGCAGGTGGCGGCCACGCTCGGCGAGTTCCTCCTCCAGCGCCGTACGGGCGGCTCGCAGCCGCTGGTTCTCGGTGCGCAGTGCGCGGAGCTGGTTGGCCTGGTCGGCGCTCACGGCTTCGGCGAGCTCGGTGGCTTTTTTGGCGTCACCGAGCTTCTCACCGAGTTCGAGCACTTCGGCGCGGGTCTTCTCCCCGACGCGTTCCAGGTCGGCGCGGGCGTTGTCCTCACGTTCCTTGGCCAGCTGCTCGGCCCGCTCGGCCTCGCGCGCCCGCCGCTCGGCGGCGATGCGGCCGCGGTCGGCGGCCGCGGCCTGCTCGCGGGCGATCACGGCGTCCGCGCGGTCCTCGGCGGCCTCGGCCTCTGCGGCACCGATCCGGGCCAGCGCGCCGGCCTCGGCCAGGTCGATCTTCTCGGCGAAGCGGTCGACGAGCGTGCGCAGCGCCTCCTGTAGCGGGCGCGCTTCGGCCAGGACCGTGCCGGACTCGGTCACCGCGCTGGTCACCACGGCGAGCTGTTCTTTACGGCGAGCGCGGGAGGCGGCGGTTTTACAGGCGTCGCTGCAGTACTGACGAGGCCGGCGGCCGGTGGAGCGCGGCAGCGGCTGACCGTCCCAGGCACATCGGCCATGCGGGGCCGCCGCGTCGAGGGCCGGGAGCGATCCAGCCACCGCGTTTCCCGGGTGCCCCTGTTCCTCTGGTTCCTCCAGGTTCCCCGGGTGCACCGGGTCGCTGCCGGAGCGATCGGCACCGGCGGGCGGGTCGTCAAGCGGTGCCGCGGCCGGATCGGCCGGGCGCCCCCGTGGCGGGCGAGGGTCGAAGTCGGGATCGCCTGGATCGCCCACGGAATGGATCGGCGTGTCGTCGGTCACCTGAGCACTCTACCAAAACGTGTCTCGCAGACACGATCAAAAATCGTGTCGTCACGTTACGGTGGTGAAGACAGATGAGGGAATGCCGACAATCGGCATTATCGACATACAGGCTGCCTACCTATTTATGAGCCCGACGAGGATGAAAAGTGGCGCACCAGGGAGCGGGATGGCTCTCGCGCGGCGATGAGGAAACAGAACGGGACGGATCGGGCGGACCTGTAGCAGGCACCCGGGCCGGTCACGGGGCTTGAACAGCAACCGAACGGCCAGTCACGTTAAGGGGTGCCGGTAAGAAACGTGTCATGAGCCCCGAACGAGCGTGATCGGGGGAACAAGGTCCAGGAGATTGTCCGGCAACTCGACGCCCTCGAAGGGCGCATGTGGCGGGCAGCCACGCAGGTGCGTACCACCAGGCAGTGGGCGAGCAAAGGGACGAGCAGCGCAGGCCCCGCCGCGTTCGCCGATGCGTGGAAGAGTCACCCGGCCGCGCTGTCGGCCCAAGATGTCGTGGCGTTGTCGGGCCGGTCACCGATCACTGCCGCCGGTGACGCCTGGTTCAGCCGGACGGTTCCGCCAGCCGCTCCGGCCGGGTCCAACCGGCCCAGCCACGCTCGCGCATCAGGTCCGACATCCGCGGGTTGGACTCGGCGGCAAGAGCGTCGACAAGGTCGAACGCCAGATCGTGGTGCGTCATCTCGCCGGAGGTGTATGCCTGCTCGGCCAGGTTGGCCAGGATGTCGGCGGCTTCCCCCAGACGCGGGTCGTCGTCTGCGCCGCTTTCCAAGAGCTCCGACAGGATCCGATAGAGGCGGACGAGTTGCGGGTCATCAAGCTGCGCGAGTTTCCCGGGCATGACCTCGTGGATGTGATCGGGCCAGCGTGCCGCAAACAGGATCCACCCGTTCCGCTCACGCTCCACCACCCGCTCCGACGCCCCGATCTCGCGAAGTCGATCGAGAAAAGCGACCACGCTCGGCGGGAGCGCCAGACTGTCCCCGGAAGCGAGCTGCGCGATTTGCTTGCGGCTGGCCTCCAGCCGCTCGATCTCCTCGCGCAGGTGGCCGTCAATCCTTTGGACCGCTTCGGTAAAGGCCGACGCGTCGGCTTCGAGCATCTGACCGATCTGAGACAGCGGCACGCCCACGCTGGCGAGAGTGCGGAGCTTGATGAGGGACACGACCGCCGTTGCGCCGTACCGCCGGTAACCCGAGGCATCTCGCTCCGGCTCGGGCAGGAGTCCGATCTGGTGATAATGCCGCACCGCCCGCACCGTGACGCCGGCATAAGCCGCCAGTTGACCAATCGTCAGCATGCTCTGATCCTGTTCTCGAACTCGCCCGGACCCGGTCGACACCAGCTCGGAAGATCCTGCAACGGTGGAAGCGCAGGCGACGATGCGGA
Source organism: Streptosporangium sp. NPDC002524 (assembly GCF_040295985.1). Taxonomy (NCBI): domain Bacteria; kingdom Bacillati; phylum Actinomycetota; class Actinomycetes; order Streptosporangiales; family Streptosporangiaceae; genus Streptosporangium; species Streptosporangium sp. NPDC002524. The sequence goes on from NZ_JBEOWK010000031.1 coordinate 106,753, forward strand.
TGCCGACGCACCAAGCATGGTGGCGGTGGGCACGATGATGGCGGCGTCCTCAGTTCCCCTCGTGGTCGAGGGCGGCGACCTCACGTACGGCCTCGGCGATGGCGCGATAGTCCTTACGCAGGATCGAACCGTGGTTGCTGGCGACTTTCGCGCTGATTTGGATGTTCGGATTGCGGGCGGTCACCGCGGGGAGGCTGGCGCGTATCCGTTCGTGCCCGCCCTGGCTTCCGAAGGACTCCCCAGAAGCGACCACGTAGCGCGCCGGGACGGTGATGCTGTCCAGCACGGGGCCCAGGTCACGCTCGCGGGCGATCTTGCCGACCTCGATGTTACTGTCTGCCAGCTGGTCGGCGGTCATCCGTGGAGCCATACCGAACGGGCGCAGCAGTTGCATGGGCCACCAGATCCGCTTCCATATCTTGCGCATCCCCGGTTCCATGGACTCCTCGAACCAGTCGTAGGGCTGCGCGCCCTCCACCAAGACTGCGCCCACGGTACGGGCCGGATTCCGGCTGGCCCAGTGCGCCGCGACAAACGCTCCATAGGACCAGCCCACCACCACCGCCCGGGCCACACCCCGGGCTGCGAGGACAGCATCGACATCTCGGATGTTCGTCTCGAACGAACAATCCGCCGAACGCTTCGACTTACCACGCCCCCGCATGTCGTAGGTGATATGCCGCCACTGCGTCCCCAACTCGGCAAGGACTCGCCGCCATTGCCACTGAACGGCGGCGTGGCCGTTGAGGTAGATCACGGGGACACCATCGCCAGCGCCGTCGGTGACGGCTAAGGCCGTATCGTCTACGGGGACCATGCCGGTCCAGGGGGATCGCTTGATGGTCATGGTCTCCCTTTCTCAGAGGTGAATCGCGAACGGTGGCTGGTGCCGGTGGCCAGGTCCCGGACGGCGCCCTCGAACGAACAGTCCGCCGAGCGCTTCGACTTGCCGCGGGCGCGCTCGTCATAGGTGATGTACAGGTAATCGCTGCCGAGGTCAGCGATGACGTTCAGAAGACACGCAAGTGGCCATCTCGAAGCCCATGCCGCGCAACACACGCAGTTCCTAGTACGACTTCTCCAGGCCTGCACGTGGATCGCCGGCCGCTGGCCCCGATTGCTTGTGGGAGGGCTGCTCATGACAGCCAGCATGGAGGGCTGACGCAGCGTCAAGGTCAAGCCCCAGGGCAGATTCGATTCGTCTGCGTACGCCGATCGTCCGGAACCCGGCGCCGTCCTGCCAGGGGCGCGCACCGCCCCTACCACGATCATGAAGCTAGTCCGGGTTGCCCGCCTCCGGAGCTTGCGCAGCGCCGCCGAGTGAGGTGCCTTGCAGATTCCGGACATCCCAGCCGATGCCAATGACGGTCTCGCCGGTGGCGGCGCTCGATGTCCTCTGCGACGGCCGCGCCGAGAGCGGAGTCCTGCTCGTTGTCATTGTGGGAGCCGTTCGGGCCTTGCCGTAGTAAATCCAGGATTTACTACGGCGAGTGCATTTTACGCTCACCGCATACTCTTGCGTTCATCGTAATTTCTTGCGCATGATGTAACTATGACTGTGTACGACGAGATCGCCGCGATCCTGCACCCGCTGCCCGAACCCGGCTCGATTGAGCCCGAAGAGATCTACAACGACGCCTGCTGGGAAGTCGACACCACACGCAAGGAAGCTGCCCTCGCATTGGAGATGGGCTGGGACGCGCAGGAAGCCGAGCCGCTGCTGAGCGCGATCGCCGCGGCCCGACGCCGCAAGGAGCAGGCCGAAGAGGAGATTCGGCTGCTGGTCGCCTACGGCCGTGAGTTCACCCGCCCCCGCCCCTACACCCTGGCCGAGTTGGCCGCCGCCGCCGGCATGTCGATCTCGGGAGTACGCACTGCCTACGACCACGGCCAGGTCGCCGCCGTCGCCGTCGCGATCGGTCGGCCGGGCCGCGACTGGCGGGCCGACGACCCGAGCGACCCACCCACCGGATCACTCGCGCCATGACCTGATGTGGCCATGGCAACGCGGGGGAACCGGTGGCAGGCGGTCATCACGCCGGTCAGCCTCAGTCGTGCGGTAGATAAAGCCGCATTTCCCAGAGAGGACGTACATGGCCATCGAGCCGACCGTAGAGCAGCAAGCCGCCCGGGAGGTGTTCGCCGCCGGCCGCGATCTAGCCCTGGTCGCCGGGGCGGGATCGGGCAAGACCTCCACCTTGATCCTGATGGGCGCCTCCACGCGCAAACGGGGCCTGTACATGTCGTTCAACAAGACGATCGTCACCGAAGCCCAGGGCCGCTTCGGTCCGAACGTGCAGTGCCGCACCGCGCACTCGCTGGCCTTCCGAGCCGTTGGGCGCACCTATCACCAGCGGCTGAACGCCTCCGCGCGCATCCCCGCCAAGCAGACCGCCCGGATCCTCGGCATTACCCGCGACCTGCCCATCGGCTCTCACCGCATCACCCTCACCCACCAGGCCCGCTTGGTGATGGGGATGGTCCGCGGGTTCTGCTACAGCACCGACCAGCAGGTGATGGCCCGCCACCTGGAAACGGTCAACGGCCTGGACGCCGCCGAACAGGAGTACCTCGCCCGCACGCTGCTGCCGTACGCGGCCACAGCCTGGCAGGACATCCGCTCCCCAGAGGGCAGGCTGCGCTTCGAGCACGACCACTACATGAAGCTCTGGGCGATGACCGCCCCTGCGTTGGAGGCCGACTTCATCCTGCTGGATGAGGCCCAAGACACCAACCCGGTGCTGGAGGAGGTCTTCTTGGCCCAGGACGCACAGCGGATCTGTGTCGGCGATCCCGCCCAGCAGATCTATGGCTGGCGTAGCGCCCGGGACGTGATGACCGGGTTTCCCGCCGAGCACCTGCACCTGACCCAGTCTTTTCGCTTCGGCCCGCAGATCGCCCAGGTCGCCAACCGCTGGTTACGGCACGCCGAATCCGACATGCAGCTGACCGGCTGCGGCCCCGCCACCTCCCGCGTGGGCGCGGCGCCTCGTCCCGATGCGGTGCTGTGCCGGGGCAACGCCGACGCCGTGCAGGAAGTCATGGCCTACCTTGACCTCGGCGTGCCGGTCGCCCTGAGCGGCGGCGGCAACGCGCTGCACCGCATCGCCACGGCCGCCCAGGAACTGAAAGCCGGCAGGCCCACGAGCCATCGGGAGCTGTTTTTGTTCACCTCCTGGAGCGAGGTGCAGGACTACGTCGACAACGACAAGGCCGGCCAAGACCTCAAAGCGATCGTGAAACTGGTCGACACCCACGGCCCCGAGGACATCATCCAGGCCGTGAACCGTCTCTCCACCGAGGAGAAAGCTCAGGTCACCGTCTCCACCGCGCACAAGGCCAAGGGCCGTGAATGGGACAGCATCCGCATCGGAGAGGGGTTCACCGCCCCGCCGGTGGACGACGAGGGCCTGCAGCGGGAGATGAACTCGGCCGAGGCCCGCCTGATCTACGTCGCGGTCAGCCGCGCCCGCCACCTGCTGGATCCGGCAGGCGTAGCGTGGATCGACGAGTACGAAAAATCCACCGCGCACGCCGATGGCATGGTCGCGGGACGGCCGATGATCGAGCTCAGCCTGACCGGCCAGCTCAAGCACCGCACCTCACCCATCTGGCGGTTCATGGCCGAACACCTGCCGGGCAGCCGCAACCTGGAGTGCGCCTACCTTGAGCACTTGGCCGGGTTGCCGCACCCCCTCCAGCCGATCGATGTGCAATACCCCGACTGGTCGGCTCTGGGGCACGCCATCGACTACCGGCTCCGCCTGTCCTTCGGCGGTGACCTCGGCCCCGCCGTCAGCTCCGGCGTCCAGGCCTTCGACGGCGCCTATCACTTCGCCGGGGTACCAGCCGCCCCCGTCCGGCGCGCCCTGCACGCCGCCGGCAAGCAACTGCTGGCGACGGTGGACGCCTATCTCGCTGCTCCCGGCCGCTACGACGAGGAGACGGTGGTGCGGTTGTGCTTCGTCGCCGCCTTCTTCGAAGACATCGCCCGCACCGGTCATCTGCGCCGCTTCAGCCTGCTCGCCGACGCCACCGCTCGCACCCAGCTGGCCGACCTCCTCGTGGCGGTCCCGACCTACGTCCTGGACGACATCGGCCGCCAGATGCAGCTCGCCGAAGCTTCCCTGGCCGCCTTCCGCGCATTGCCGTCATCGGCACGGGTGTGCGGTCCGCTGTTTAGCGGAAGCGGCGACATCGGTGGAGCCGACGCCGACTACATCCTCAACGGCCTTTTGCTGGACTGTAAAGCTACCCGCGACCCGCGGCGGCTGGGCCGCGAGGAGATCTATCAACTCGCTGGCTACCTGCTGCTCGACTACGGCGACCGCTACCACATCGACCGCGTCGGCCTGTATTTGTCCCGCCAAGGCGCCCTGATCACCTGGGACGTCCAGGAATTCCTGCACCGGCTCGGTGCACGCATGCCGCTTGCGCAACTGCGCGGCACGCTGCGCACCCACCTGCACAACGCGGCCAGGAGCCACGGCACAGCCTGAACCACACCAGCTGGGACGCCGCGGGGAAGATCGCCTCCCGAACTCATCCGAATCCGCCACTGGCGATAACCCGGAACCAGCGACTCACCATCGTCGGTGACGGTTCAGATGCTCCAAGCACCGCCACTCGATAGGTCTGGCTCGCTTGCCCTCTCAACTCGGCAGACAGCTGTGACGGGACTTTTCGTTCCGCTGTTCTCTGACCCCCTCCTCACCGGGGTGAGGAGGGGCGAGAGCCTTGGCCAGGCGCTCGATCGCGGCGGCCACAGCCAGGTGGCGGTGGCCTGCGCGCAGATGGCCATGGCCATCTTCTTGTCGTCGGAGAAGTGATCCTGCCTGGCGCCGGAAACGTGGTGCTCGGCTGTCTCGGCATAGGACTTGGGGAGGTCCATCAACGTGAGCTAGACCGTAGATGGAGACGGAGAGTCCGTCCCCCGGTTTCCCTATCTTCCGGCGCATGTTCTTCACGGCGTGGACGAACGTGATCGGTCGCCGGTGGCGGGTTCGCCCGCCGACCGAGCAGGTTGCGAGAGCGGTTTGGCATCCCGCCGGACTGGAGGCCAACCGGTCGTGGATTCAAAGACCGCACGCTGATCTGAGCATGGGGGCAGCGAGCCGATGCGAGCTGATCACGAGACGGGGCATGACGAGCATCCGAACGAAAAGTCCCGTTAGCGGGTGGCACACAGGACAGAACTTGGGCCTGTCCGGTCTCCGACCAGTTCGTTGGATTTTCCGTGATTACCACGGGGACCCCATCTAGGACGCGGGCGTGGTGTCGATGACGGTGGCGAGGCCGCGTTCCGCCCAGTGCAGGCGGTCGTCCAGGCCGGCCCGCGCGAAGGCGTCGGTGATGCCGTCGCGTCCCTGGGTGAAGTGCTCCCAGGCGTCGTAGTGCACGGGCACGACCGTTCCCGCGCCCAGTGACTGTGTCAGGCGCGCCCCTTGCTCGCCGTCCATGGTGATGTAGTCGTTGCCGAAGTACGGCACGACCGCGGCTCCGAAGTGGAGGACGGCGGCGCCGACGGTATAGCGGCGGCCGATCTCGTCGAGCTCGTCGTAGTAGACGGTGTCGCCGGAGATGTAGAGGGCCTCGTCTTCGCCGGGGACGCGGAGCAGGAAGCCGATGACGTCGCCGGCGTGGCGTCCCGGGGTGGCGGTGACGAGCAGCGTCCCGTGCTCGCCGGTGAGTTCGTGACTCTCCCAGGGGGCGAGGCCGACCGCGCCATCGCCGAGCCGCCTGGCGCCGCTGACGGTCGTCAGCACGGTCCGGCCCTCCAGCAGCGCCCGGCCGGCGGCGTCGAGGTTGTCGGGATGCTCGTCGTGACTGAGGAGGATCGCGTCGAGGACGGGCAGATCACCGGGCTCGACCGCGGGGCCGAGAAGGCTGCGCAGGGTGACGGGCCCTGTGGGGTACTCGGTGGGGGCGGGGTCGAAGGCGGGGTCGGTCAGCAGGTTCAGGCCGCCCGCTTCGAGGAGGACGGTCGCGGTTCCGATGTAGGTGAGGGTCGTCTTCATGGTTCTCCATGGAAGGGGTGGCCGGCCCGATACCGGGACTGGGGCACCGGACATGCCGCCCGGCGGTGAGCGGTCAGAACGTTCGTCAACGGGCATCAGCATGGGGGTTCGGTAGGAACGGAACGGCCAACCCGGGCTGGTGTCACATCCGTTGACAAGATCACCGCGAGCTGTTGTGTCACCAGGCACAACACCGTGTTTCCGGAAGCTCTTCGCGAGTTCTGCGCTACGTCCTCGGGCGCGTTTCCGGAAGCCGATGGCTGATCTACTTCCGGAATCGAGTGATTCCGGAAGTAGGACCTGACGTGCTGGCGACGCCTTCATGACACGGCAATCATGCTTTGAGCGTCAACGGATGTGACATCGACCCGGGCTCACCGTTCCGTTCCTACCGGACCCCAGCATGCGCGGATCACCGGTGAGACGTCATCAGTCAAATGACTCCACCTGGCTCGGCTGTGGCGAAACCGAGGAGTTCGCACCCGGCCGCGGCAGAGGTGGATGAGAACTCTGCGGGGAGCGCTCGGCACGGGACGGGCGGCAGCGTGAGGACGGCCGAGGAGCGCTCCGCGCGATCTTGGCAGTGCTGTGGGCAGGCGCGATGACCGCTGTACCTCCCGGCGGTGGGGTCCGGGGCCGCGAGGCGTCCCAAGCACGGGCCGACTTCGCCGAGCGCAAGGTAGACGCCTGACTGCATCACCGCAGGTCAGACTCATATCCGTTGGATTTTCGGCCAGGACCCCAGGGACCCCCCACAGCACCCCCGAACACCAACACCGCAACCAGCACGGCAGCCGGCGCGGTGACCACGGTGACGGCCGGTTCGATGGGTTCGGTGGTGGGCTCGGCACGGCCGAGCAGGTACGTGCCTGGCAGCGACACCTGCAGACCGCACCAGCTCCTGCGCTGCTGGCCGCCGCGGCCACCGACCCCGAGGCCGGGCCGGGCGTACGGATCGCCGCCCTCACCCTCGCCTCCCAGGTCCGCACCGATCTGGAAGCGGTGCTCGCCCGCCACGACCACACCGAACTCGCGCTGATCGCCGGGTTATGCGCCGACGGCACGGCCTGGGCCCAGATCGGCCGCGCGCCGGGCACCACCCGACAGGGCGCCGCCCAACGCGCCGACCGGCTCACCGCCCGCGTCAACGGGGCGTTGACGCGGCAGTGAACAGGTGATCACTTCTGCCCGTCCGGTTTACGCGAGCAGGTCAATCAGCGTTCACGCCGCCGGATGCCGAGCAGGCGCCGCCACCAGCGGCAACCGAACGGCCAGTGGCGTCAAGGAGCAGCCGGGGCTCGCGCGGAACACCCTGACCTGGGGCTTGATTCGGCCTGGGTGGTGTTCCGCTGGGGTCCCTCCACGGAACACCGCGCAAGCCCTCGAACAGCCGGGCGTCAGCACGGCTCGGGGTTGGATCCGTTAGATCGGCGCCGTATTGCTAGGCCTGAACCCCTTGCGCAATGGTCAAGAATCGTTGACCATTGACTGCATGCCTACCGATGATCTCCCTGAGACGTTTCACGTCACCACTGACGAGCAGCTCCGCGCCGTCTCCAATCTCACGCGTCACCGGATCATGGCCATGCTCCGCTTCGAGCCGGCGACGATCACGCAGATCGCCCAGCGGGTGGGCCTCGCGAAGGGGAGTTCCAGCTATCACGTGCGGCTGCTGGAGCGAGCCGGCCTGGTGAAGGTGGTGCGGACGCGGAAGGTGAGAGGGGTCACCGAGCGGTACTACGCGATGGCCGCGCGGTCGATCGAGCTGCCGGATCCAGGGCCAGGGCAGCCGGACATGCTGCTGCGGAACGCGGTGGCGGACCTGGAGGCGTCGCCGGTGGATGATGAGCGGCACGTACGAATGGCGCATCTGCGACTCACCGAGGAGCAGTTCACGGAGCTGGGAGCGCGCCTGCAGGCACTGGCGGATGAGTACCGGACGCTGTCCGATCCATCGCTTCCCGACGTGTCGCTGGTCTTCGCGCTGTTCCGGCCGGCGCCGCGCCGGCAGGTCGAGGGGGACGCCAAGTGACCCCGAAGCTGACGAACGTTGTGGTGAAGCTGCCGGCTGGGTTCGGGCGCCTGTGGGCCGCGCAGACGGTGTCCTCGCTCGGTGACGGTGTGACGCGTGCCGCGCTGCCGCTGCTGGCATTGACGTTGACCCGGGATCCGATGGCGCTGGCCATCGTCACGGCCGCCGGGACGCTGCCCTGGCTGCTGTTCGGAGTGCTCGGCGGTGCGCTGGTGGACCGCTGGGACCGCCGCCGCACGATGTGGGTCACGGACGCCGCGCGTGCGGTGCTGCTCGCCATACCCGCCGCGGCGGCGGCGCTCGATGTGCTGAGCGTCCCGCTGCTGGCGGCCCTCGCGTTCCTGCT